>JBBTTB010000001.1:0-28745 GCA_038064455.1 Patescibacteria group bacterium
TTGGTTAGGAATTTCTGATAAAATAGGTTCGAGCGTAATCGTATAAATACTCCAAATTACAGCTGTTCGTATGGATATCTGTCAGCAAAAATAACGAGGCGTTTTTGATATGATTGAGATTGTGCATCCCATACTCCATCACAGGTGATCAGGTTGAGGTGTGATGCGTCACCTGGAGCAGAGAAGACTGCCGTTGCGTCGTCGTAAGGATTATATACACTCTTTGCGCGCACGATAAACGTGGTGGTGACACCATCTGCGTCAGTGCTGTAGATAGCATCTCCCGGTTGCAGCATGTGAAGATTGTCGAACACGGATTTTTCTGCGCCGCTCTGCCCATAGTGACCTGCGATGACTGCGCTACCGCGTTCTCCCGGCCGGGGTCCTGTTTCCAGCCACCCTACTGTTGCGCGACTCTTCGGCACGCCCATTTCTCCAGAAGGGGTAATGCCTACGTGTTCAATAAGTGCATCTATATTGATAGAGGGGATTTCAAGTCTCCGTGGTAGTGCGATGACTGCAGGGGTTTCTATGAGCGCCTGCGGGATAGCTGCATACACCGGTTGCTGTGAGGCAGTGGTGGCGTATTCTAAGAACAGCATGCCTGATAGCAGTGTTGCAGTGGCCGAAACCACCATGAGGGCTCGGGTGAACAGTACGTCCATTACGATGTGCCGATCTTGCGTGTTGCGCTCCATGCAATCGCAGCTACGAGAAGTCCGGCCATAACGAATACACCAGCTGGTGTGTGCTGCGCGTCTGGAGGCGTTCCTGTGTTAGGAAGTTGCGGCACCGGAGTTGTTGAGGGAGTAGTACTTGGTGTTGACGTGATAGTCACTGTCGGGGTTGCAGAAGGAGTTACTGATGGCGTGGGAGTTACAGAGGGCGACGGTGTCGTTGTTGGAGTGGGCGTTGCGCTCGGCGATGGTGTAACGCTTGGAGTTGGTGTGACAGTCGGAGTTATAGAAGGAGTTGGAGTTACCGTTGGCGTTGCTGTAGGGGTCGGAGTAGGGGTGGCGACCAAGCACGCCGGTCGCACAACCGCGTTGATATCAAGAGTGACTGCGCCATTGCGTGCGAGCACGCGTCCGTCTACCTGTGCGCCAGTCGTGACAGTGACTGAAGTGAGCGCCATGATAGTGCCCTTAAATGTAGAGTTAGTGCCAAGCGTTGCTGAACTACCAACCTGCCAAAAGACATTACATGCCTGTGCGTTGTTTGCGAGCACTATAGTGCTCGCGCCAGCCGTGGTGAGCGTCGAGTTTGTTTTGAATATAAAGATTGCATTTGGGTCGCCTTGCGCGTCAAGGGTGAGTGTCCCCGTGAGGGCAAACGTGCCTCCCGCTGATGTGTATGTTCCGGGGGTCTTTATGGTGCCACCGAGCTCTGTAGCGGTGGTGGTAGCTGCCTGACCAAGCGCGGCATTGTATGCGGTAACAAGATCTAGCTTCGCCTGGGCCGCCGCCGCATCTGCGATGTGCTGTGTTCCCGTGATATTACCTGGCGGGAATCCGGTTATGGAAGTGCCGGGGCTTAAGCCAACGTCGCCCTGTATAATACTAGAGCCAGTGTTGGTAATAGTAGAGCCTGCGATGATCGCAAAGTTCGTTGCGGTGTTCAGGTTTACGAAGGTTGCGGCCGTTGCGGACCCAGCACTATTGAGCGCCACTAAGAGGGAGGTGATAATGACGCCAGCCTTTTGTAATGTGTTCATATGTCTCGTTTCGATACGTGGGGTACGTATGCAAAAGAGGCATATGAAGATATTCTCCCTACTCGCTGCGAGGGGCAGAAAAAGAAGCTCTTATGTATGCATAATACATCTTCCCACGCTACTTGTCCACAGTTTGCGATCCTATGCACTGTCCTTGTCTGGCGAGTCTTATCCGTGCTATGAATGCGCTAGGGGCCTCGTCAAAATAGCATTTTTCTGTCATAATGCCCCCGTTTGTTACAAAAGCCGGAGTAGCTTAGCTGGTAAAGCAACACTTTCGTAAAGTGGAGACCGCGAGTTCGAATCTCGCCTCCGGCTCTCAGTTTTTAATCTATAATAGAGGTCCCCGGTTCGAATCCGGGAGGTGGCTCCAGAATTATGCTTCCTCACAACCCCAATACAGCACTTCTTTCCATCTACGCGGGCGCGGGAGGGGTAGATGCGCAAGACTGGGCAAGCATGCTTATCCGCATGTACAGCCGTCTCGCGCAGAAGCGTGGGTGGAAGTTTTTAGTGCTCGATGAATCGCGCGGTGAGCAGGGTGGCGTGAAAAGTATCGCCTGTGAGGTGAATGGTCAGAATGTGTATGCTATACTACAGGGCGAGAGCGGCGTGCATCGGTTAGTGCGCATCTCTCCATTCTCTGCGAAGAAGCTACGGCACACTTCATTTGCGCTGGTAGAAATTCTTCCCGAGCTGTTGCCACAGGCGCTTCAGGTGAATCCACAAGATCTGCGCGTTGACACGTTCCGTTCTGGCGGTAAGGGCGGACAGAACGTCAACAAAGTAGAAACCGCTGTGCGCGTGACCCACATTCCGAGTGGTATTGCGGTAGCGGTGCAAACAGAGCGCTCGCAGAGCCAAAACAAAGAGAAGGCCATGAGCATGCTTACGGCGCGCCTCATGCAACGCATGGAAGCTCAGCGAGTCAGCGACATTGCTGCGCTGAAGCCAGAGATGAAAGCGGGGTCTATCGAGTGGGGGAGCCAGATTCGCTCCTACGTGCTCCACCCGTACCAGATGGTAAAAGATCACCGTTCAGGGAAGAAGTCTTCCCAGCCCGAGCGCGTGCTCGAAGGTGATCTCGATGATTTTCTTGCAACACCGTGATTGAATTTAAGAATGTCTCATCAGTGTATGGCGATGGATTCATAGCGCTCAGCGCTATCGACCTTACCATTGAAGATGGCGATTTTGTCTCCATTGTTGGCCCAGCAGGCGCGGGAAAGTCTACGCTGCTTCGCCTTTTGATTAAAGAGCTTGAGCCGAGTGATGGCGAAGTGTTGGTAGATGGTGTTTCCCTTGCAAACGTGCATCGCGCTGACATTCCGTTGTTGCGTCGCAAGATCGGGACAGTCTTTCAAGACTTTAAACTACTCGCGAGTAAAAACGCCTATGAGAATGTGGCGTTTGCCCTTGAAATGACCGGCGCGAGCGACGATCAAATCGCGGAAGATGTACCCAAAGTGCTTGCGATTGTAGGTCTCGCAGATAAAATGACGAACTTTCCGCACCAGATGTCTGGCGGAGAGAAACAGCGTCTCGCTATTGCGCGCGCACTCATTCACCGTCCGCGCATTATGTTGGCAGACGAGCCAACAGGGAACTTGGATCTCGTGAACAGCCACGACGTGCTCCAGCTCTTGAAAAAGATTCATTCACTCGGCACCACGGTTATTATGGTGACGCACAATCGCGACTTGGTAAACTCGCTTGAAAAGCGGGTGATCACCATGGAAAAGGGAAAGATTGTGCGCGACCAGAAGAGCGGTGGTAAGTATGTAATTTAAATCTATGTCTAAAGAAATGATGCGGCGCATTATGCGCTCTGGATGGACAAACTTTAAACGCAACAGCTACGTGAGCTTTGGCACCACAGGAGTTATGGCGCTGGTGCTTTTTGTATTTCTTGGCCTCATGACGCTGAACGTCGTTGCAAACTCCATTACCCAAAGCATTGAAGACAAGGTTGATGTGAGCGTCTATTTTAAGACCACCACCGCTGAAGAAGATATTTTGAAGATTCAGAAAGACATCGAAGCTCTCCCCGCGGTTTCCTACGTAGAATACATTTCACGCGAACAAGCGTTTGAAGATTTTAAAGCACGACATGCGGGGAATGCGCTCATTCAGGAATCGCTCGCCGAGCTTGATGACAACCCGCTGCAGGCATCGGTAAACATTAAAGCAAAAGATTCATCTGAATACGCAGGCATCGCAAACTACCTCGAAGGTACACGCTTTCGCGCTCTCATCGAAAAGATTAACTTCTATGAGAACGAGCAGGTGATCGCACGCGTGCAGAATATCTCAAAGGGGTTGCGGAGTTGGGGCATGGCCACCACGTTGCTTCTTTCTATCATTGCCGTGTTGGTGACGTTCAACACGGTGCGCTTAACCATCTATACCCAGCACCAAGAGATTGAGATTATGCGGTTGGTGGGCGGTTCGAATTGGCACATCCGTGCACCGTTCCTCGTTGAGGGTGTTCTCTACGGCTTGTTCGCGTCGCTCCTTGCGCTCGCGGTCTTTTACCCGGCGCTTTCATTCATTAGCGCCGATGTGGCCGATAAAATTCCTGGCGCGGAGTTGAGCAAGTATTTTATCATTCACGCGCCGCAAACAGTGCTGACCGTGTTAGCGATTGGTGTGATTCTTGGCGTTGTTTCAAGCACCATTGCTATCCGTCGCTTCTTGCGCATTTAGCCAATGTTGGCTATCGATTTTCTCACGAATCCTGTTCTCATTCCGTATCTCAATCCTTTTCGCGCGCTCAACGGGCGCGCGTTGCAGTTACTGAAGCCTTGGGAAGCGCACGCTTCAGTTGCGCACATAGATCCGCATGTGTTGTATGCGGCAGGCATTCGCGGAGTGAGCTTTGACTTTGACCAGACGCTTGCCGCATATGGTTCTCGCGCGGTCGATGCCTCACTCGCTCCCACGCTCACTAAGTGGGCTCACATCTTCAGTGGGAATGTGTGCGTTATTTCTAATGCCATAGGGAGTCGCGTTTCTCGCGCGGGAGCCGCCCTCGATATTCCCGTGATCCAAGCACGAAAAAGAAAGCCATCATCTGATGGTTTTCGCGTTGCACAGCGACGGTGGAATCTTTTGCCCCAGCAGTGTGCGCATGTGGGGGATCGGATGCTCACTGATATTCTTGGTGCCAATGCGGCGGGGTGGAAATCAATTCGTGTGCGTCCTTTTGAGCCAAACTCCGATCCGTGGTTTATCCGCGTGGCTCGTGCGTACGAACGCCGGTTGCTATAGCTTTTTGAGAGCGTTCTCTACGCGCGGATCTTCCGAGATCTTTTTGCCTAACACGCGGTGTAGTAGCGAGCGCGTATTCTTTTTGCCAATAATAAATGCAAGACCCGGGAACACGAGCCACGATCCCGGCGTGAATGGCGTGAAAAATGCTACGAGACCCGTTGCGATAAGCACGACTGCAAGGCCGTGTTTAAAGTAGACATGGGCATGGTTGTGGTGGTGCATGCCGATGTCATAGCCACGCCTTTTCATGAGCGGAAGCGCCACGATGTGGTGGAACAGATCAGAGAGTACAAGCGCCCACCCAATTACCGCAAACCACAATGAGGGATAGAATGCGTAGTGAACGATAAGGAGCGCAATGCCGGGATAGGAATGGTGCACGCGGGGGACATGGAGCACCTCTCTCTGGATTTCCTTTGACTTGAGATGGAACGAAAGCCGCAATGCGAGTGTGTAAAACTCAATGACTGCAGAAAGCGCAAGCGCGGCACTCAACATGATCAGCGTATCCATTACACACTATAGTATCAGAATATAAGGCGTCCAGAAACGCACACCGTTGAAAAATGCCCCTTTTTCGTGTACACTCGGGGCTGTTTGAGTCTTGCGGGGTCGTCCCTGGCTCCTGCCCGGACAGGCGGACAGGCTAGTTGAATGATCTTGTAGGAACGCATTGCGGGGTCGTCTAATGGTAGGACACGTGCCTCTGAAGCACGGTATCTTGGTTCGAGTCCAGGCCCCGCAGCTAACATAAAGAACGCCCCATTGAGGGGCGTTCTTTATGTTTGTAGGTGGAAGGGCCTGGATTCGAAGCCCGGAGCGATGTATCATCAGCAGATGATACCCGCGAGGGCAGGAGCCTGGAGCCGAGATCCGACGACGGTCGGATCGAGAGCGGAAGGTGAGGACAGGCCCCGCAGCTAATGAGAATCTCCTCGAATTTTACTAACTTTTGAGAGTAGAGAGAGTAGAGGTCTTTGGTGGTAGAGCTTTTTAGAGTATGTCAAAAATACTAGACCCAATTCTTGAGCAGAAAATGGATGTTATTGCAGAAGAGATTTTTGGTACAGAAAGCGACCCAAATCAAATTCCCATTACTCAAGAGTCTGGAGAAAAACTCGATAATCTTACATCGCATTGGATCAAGTACAAGCTAGATGAGCGGGGGGATCCCATTGCCTGGGTTGTGGTCATCCCTACAACGCGAGAACTGGCAAAACAGTTTGTAGACGGTGACATTACCGAAAAAGACCTGCTTAACCTTACTAAGGCCCAATCTGCATATTCAGCTCTCTATCTTTGTGCCGCTATCACACTGCCAGCACATCGTCGCAAAGGATTGGCGCTCCAGCTCTTTAAGGAAGCGATTGAGAGTATCTCAAAGACTGAGGATTATATCTTGGTGGCGTGGCCTGTGAGGGTTGGTGGTGCTGAACTTGCTGAAATGGTTGCCCAAAAAGTCGGTCACGAGATACTCATCAGAGAATAGCTAAATCGTGACCGCTCTTTGTATGCTATAAGGGAAGGGGTCCACGTAGCTCCTTCTACTGCTTGCGCACTTTTTTGTTTCGTAGTATGCTCGCAAAAATGAGTCGAAGACTTCCAACAACAACCTATTGGCTTTGCATGCATTTTTTTATTACCCCTGCCAATCGGGCGTTGTTTAGAGTTTCTTCATAAAGTTTTCTCTCTTAGCGGATACTCTCAACAGCCCCCGATTCGGGGGCTGTATGTTCCTTGTGAGGTAAATAGATGGAAACCACGACGTTGCCTGGTTCGACGCACTACACAGCGCTGCATGCGGGAGTGGTCGAGACTGCAGAAAGCGCATCTCCGGCGAGCACCATTCTCTACGGCACCTCGGATCCCGTTCCGAACGTCGCAGAGCTGGTTCTGACGGCGATCGCAGCATCCGTGTTTCGGTTGCCGGCGCTGTTCTCTGTGTACGAAGGGGGGCGCACGGAGTACGCGGATCTGTCTCGAGAGCGCTCGCGCGAGCTTGTCGTAGGGAGCGACGTTCCCTCGATTGCGGACTCGATTCGCATCGTGTCCGGCTGGCTCGGGTTGGAAATCCCACTCATTCCCTTCGAGCGCATCTTCGCACTCGGTGGCGTGTGGGACGTGCCGCTCGCTGACATGGCGAAGGCCATGCTGGCGGTTCAGCACAAGCCGTTGCGTTTCTGCTACGTTCCCGCCGATCCCGAGCCCCAGGTGGTGTACACCGATGGGCGCTGGGTGAAACGAAATGGCACACTCACCGTTGCCGAGCTCCACAACAGGGGTGGGTGGCTGGGTGGCGCCGGCATTCACTATGCACTGCGCCAGTTCGCCGAAGGGCATCCCGACCACATCCATCTCGTGCCGTTCGGCATGAAGGGGGAGGTGTACCGGACGTACCGGAGAACCGATGGGCAAAAGACGCGATTTGCCCTCGTGCCACAACTACACATTCAGCCGCGCAACGCGTCACCAGAGTGGCTCCCGCTGGAGTTGCAGACGTTTGCAACCATTCTAGAACTGTTGCCGGAAGGGCGCGCGATCGAACTTCGCGAGGGGCTTGTATCCGCGGTGAACGCGGGAACGAGCATCAAGAAGGTGGTCGCAACGTTCGGTGTGGGTGGGAGCTTCACCCTCACCAAGATCTAACGCGAAGGTGTGGGCAGCGCTCCGCGCCGCCCACACCTTTCTCTCAATACGTATCATATGAAAAAAAGAAAAGACGAGTTACACGCTCATGATTCCGAGGTGCCACAACGTGCCCTCTTATTTACTGCGCATCCAGACGATCACCTTTTGTGTGCCGGAACACTTCTTCTCTTAAAAGAGCGGGGCTTTGCAGTGACTGAAGTCGTGTTTACGGGCGGTGAACAGAGTGTATGGCTCGGTGCCGATGCGATCCATAATGATCAGGAAGCGCTCAAGGAAAAGCGGAAAACAGAACTTTCAAAAGCGTCTCGCATCCTCGGCATTGGTTCTACCCTTTTTCTCGGCGAGCCCGATAGTGAAGTGACGCGAAGCCTGAATCTTATTCACCGCATTATGGCGATTATTCGCGATGTGCGACCGTCAATTATTCTCACGCTTCACTACAACGACTATCACCCCGATCACCGCGCCGTGGCAACTATCGTCCCAGAGGCCGTAGATCGTGCATCGTGGTCTATTGCGCCACACCTCGGCGTGGCACACCACACTGCTGCGTTGCTACACACAGATGGGGAGTACCCATGTCGCGCTGATTTCACCGTTGACACGTCACCGTTTGAGAAAGACATAGAGAAGGCAATGGGGGCGTATGGCTCACAAATGGGGGAGCGCCACAAACAATTGATGCGTTCTATGCGCGCACACCGCGGGTTCTTTCAGCGTACGAAAGCCGCAGAAGCGTTTGAAATTGCAGAGCGTCACCCTATTAATCTTCAGCTTCTTTCTCTCATCTCATAAAATGTCGCAGAAGAACATCTTGTTGGTTCACGACTATAATCCCACCTTTCACGTTGGCGGTGGTGGCGTTGTACACTTGAATAGTGATTTAGCACTCTGGCTCCGACGTAACGGGTTTCTCGTAAAAATGAGTGTGCCGCAGTGTTGTGAAATGTGTGATGTGCGAGAGCAGGATCTCATTCACTTTTTACGGCCGCAGCATAAGCTCAAAGAGCTACGGAATCTCGTACGGCAGAGTGAGTGTGTAGTGGTTAGTGTCTCTGAACGATTTAGAGCTACAGCGCAAGCGGCGCTTCACTATGCGCGTGCGTTGCATAGGCCTTACGTCGTATGGATACACACACGACTTTCGCATACATACTTCACAATGCCACAGGGCAGAGCATTAAAACGTGCAGTCATGAGCCCTTATTGTCGCGCGGTGGTATGTGTCTCGCGCGCGGTTTTAGGCGATGTAAAAACAAACTTTGGTTCATTACCACACGCACACACTGTGTATCCTGGAGTGTACCAAGCACAGCGATTTGAGCAGGCTACTACTATCCCTGACCAGGGCGGGATTGATGTTCTTTTCTCTGGGCGTTTATGTCGTGAAAAAGGCGGAGACATATTTATTCAAGCGCTCGGCGAGCTTGCAAAGGAAGGCGTGCGCCCTCGCGTAGTTATGATGGGCGATGGAGAAGAGAAGCGTGCGCTTATCGGCTTAGCGAAAGAACTAGGTGTATTTTCTTCGCTCTCATTTGTGCCAACTGGAACGCGCTCAGAGCTTTTCGCGCGCATTCGCCATGCTCGTATATTTTGTGTCGCATCGAGGAGCGAGTCATTCTCTATTACACTCGCTGAAGCACTGGCGCTCGGTGCAACGGTCGTTGCTCCCGATACTGGCGGGCCTCGTGAGATAACAGGTTCAGGGGAGTTCGGATACCTTTTTAAGACAGGTGATGCTCACGATCTTGCTCGAGCGTTACGTGTGGCGCTGTCCCAAAAGCGTTTGCATGTGCTTGCTCAAAAACTACACGCAATACAAAAGTTCGATGCGGCTCGCCAGTTCCGCTCCCTGGCACGCATTATCACGCAGTACTATGTATAGAATTTTAATATCTACCAAATATATAAAAAGATCCCCCCTGCCGCGTGCGAAGTGCGACAGAGGGAAGGGGTGCTAGCGACGGCGATTGAGCGCGTGGAGCAAGTCGCCCAGCGCACCCGGGACCACGATGAGGTTCGGTGCCGGCTCCGGTTCGTGGATCGAAACCACGAGCCCCCGGCGCGGATTCCGACGGTGTCGGTGGCGGGGATTTGGATTTCCTTTTGGACAGAGCCCCAGAAGATGGCATTCAGCAGCTCCGTCTCATCCTGCATGCGGTCGAGCTGAGCCTCTTGCCACTGACGCTTGAAGTGGGCACCGCCTTCACCGCTCTGGAGAGCCGTTCGCACGGCGCACACCATCACCGTCTCGAGGACGCCCTTGAACTGCTTGCGAGCGTTTTCGACGACGACGTAGAGCCGGAGGAGCCCGGACGTCAGTTGCCCGATGACGACTTCGCCTTCCTTCTTCGGTGGGAACAGGTCGTCGGGTATTTCCCCGACCGCCCCCATGGCTTCGTTGAGCTCTTCCAAGAACAGGGGAATCCCGGGTCCTGGGATCATATGTGTAGCCTCCTGATTGACCTCGTGATTGAGGTATCGCATACGGTACACTGAGTTTGAATATTTGTCCAGTTCTGAGCGAATGCATAGATAACATGCTAGGCTTATACTACCCCATGAAATACGCAGGCAGGTCTTGGTGTAATAACTCTATAGGCATCTATGACAAGCCAAAACACAGATGAAGAAATCGCAGCACAGGTGCAGCGTGGTGCGCGTGAGCTTTTTGGCACCCTTGTAGAGCGCTATGAGCAAAAGCTTTTGCGATACGGACGAAAATTCCTCTCCAACGGAGAAGACGTTGCCGATCTCGTACAGACTATTTTTGTGAAGGCATACACCAACATACAAAGTTTTGATCCGGCGCTACGCTTCTCCCCGTGGATTTATCGCATCGCACACAATGCATTTGTGAATGAACTCAAGCGCACCAGCCGTGCCCCCGCCGTTTCGTTTGATTTTGATACCGTGTTCCCAAGCTTGTTTGCAAAAGAAACGGCAGACCAGAGCGCACAGCTCCGCGAAACGCGGACGATGCTTGATGCGTCACTCGCGCAGATTGACGTGAAGTATCGTGAGCCGCTGGTGCTTCATTATTTTGAGGATTTAGAGTATCAAGAGATTGCAGACATTCTTCGCATTCCCGTCTCTACGGTAGGCGTGCGCCTTGCGCGGGGGAGGGCACTGTTGCGGAACGTTGTAGCAACTCATCACCATGGACGAAACTAACCAACCATTGTCACTGCGAGATCGTATCGAACAAAAAATCCAGAGTGGGGAAGCGCGCATGCGTCCGCGATGGCATTTCATCTTTGCCTCACTGCTTGTTGCGTGTGGCATCGGGCTCATCACACTTAGCGCGATCTACCTCGTGAGCTTTGTGGTGTTCATCACCCATGCAACAGGCACCGCATTCTTGCCACAGTTCGGCTTCTGGGGCATTGGCAAGCTTCTGCTCGCTATTCCGTGGGTGCTTATCTTTATTGCGCTTGGATTTGTGATCGCGCTTGAAGTCTTGGTGCGCCGTTTCGCATTTGCCTATCGTCGGCCACTGTTATATTCCGTAGCGGCTATTGTGCTCGCTGTCCTTCTTGGGAGTATGCTGGTAGGTCGCACAGCGCTTCACGCACGGTTGGCAGAACGCGCATGGATGGGGAATCTTCCTCTTGCGGGGCCGCTCTACCGAGGTTTTGAACTAGAGCGAGGAGAGAATGCACATACAGGCGTTATTGAGATGTTTATTCCCGAAGGCTTCCGCATGGAAGACCGTTCAGGCGATGCCGTGAAAGTGTTTGTGCTTCCAGAAACACGCATGCCTCGCGGCGTTCTCCTCAAAGAAGGTGATGCAGTGTTTGTGCTTGGACCACGTGAGCAAGACATCATCAGGGCGCTTGGCGTGCGCCCCATGGGGCCAGAAAAACCGTTTGGACCGGGCAAACGCATGCGCATGAAATAGTGCGAACGCATGAGGTGTAGTAATGAGTGTAGGTATTAATGCGTTCGGTCGGTTGAAGCGTTTTCCCATCCTAGGTTGCGCTGACCGTCGAAAAGATATTGTCCCATGAAAAAGAACATGTTGGCGTACGTGATTGTTCCCGCGCTGGGACTTTCCGCGATTGCTGGTTCAGGAGTCGCGTCAGCGCATGGACTATTCGGTGGGTTTGGTTCAGCAACATCAGATGAGGGCATTGCACGACAACAAGAGATGTTTCAAAGCCATGCAACGCTTCTTGGTATCAGCGTTGATGCTGTAAAGAACGCCTGGGCAGAAGGTACGTCCTTCCAGGAACTTGCGAAGGCACAGGGCATCACCAAAGAGCAGCTGCAGGCAAAGATGAAAGCTGTTCGCCTTGAGCAGATGAAGGCACATCTCAAAGCGCTCGTTGATAAGGGCGTGATCACACAAGCCCAAGCTGATAAGCGTCTCCAGGTTATGGAATCCATTCCCCAAAAGGGTGGTCGGAAAGGTGGCATGGGCCCACGCTTCTAAATCGATTGCATGCAGGAATATACACAAACCCCGCAACGAGCGGGGTTTGTTGGTAAACAAACCGGGCCTTGTTAGGACTTGCAGAATCCTATAAATAGTGATATAATATATATGTTTAGTTAAGTCCCTTCACAACACGGATAGCCACAGCGAAAAGCCTCTGCAATTTCAGGGATTTCTCGCTATGGCTATCACTGCGGTGGCCCTCTAGTTTCTAGACAGCCCACAACCTCGGCAAGAGGGAAAACTTTCGACATATGTAAACAAGTCGAAAGTAGGAGGACGTTATCATGTCGATTCCGTTCAGCACCCTGCAGTTGGGTCAGATCGTTGCCATCGGCAACAAGATCGGAGGCGAAGAGGGCATCCGCCGCCTTCTCGCCGATGAGCTCATGGTGGTCGAGAGGGCTCCCAAGCTCTCCCCGAACGCCACGGCCAACGGTGGCATCACCTACGCCTCCAGCCTGAACGCCGCGGCCTTCTTGAGCGACTGGGCTGAGTTCTACAAGATCTACTACGGCCGCGAGATCGATCTCTCGACCGTCCCGCTGCCCCCGATCACCGTCGGCTTCGGCTGGGGTGTCGTGGTCCTGCCGGGCCTCACTCCGCAGCTGGTCTTCGAGAAGTCCAGGGAGTTGTTCTCTTGCTGGAAGTACGACGAACGGAGTCTGGACGAGGTGATCGATCTGGCCAAGGAGCAGCGCGCCACTGTCACCGATCCCTACGTGGTCTGGTGCCGTGATCGCATCGAGGCCGACGAGGAGCTCAAGAACACCTCGGCGCACCAAGTCAAGGAGCGCGGTATCACGACGATGACCCTCTCGGAGCGTGAGCTTCTGGAACAGTGGTACTTCTGGAAGAGCTGCGGCGATCACCTCGACAAGCAGAACGTCACGCTGTGCGCGGGTTCGCGTCGCGTCGGTGGCTACGTGCCGGGCGCGGACTGGGACGACGGTCAGGGGTTCTGCGTCGGCTGGTACGACGTCAGCAACTCCGGCGACCATATCCGTGCCCGTCAGGTGGTTTCACTGCCGGCAACGCCGGCAGCCTGACCCTTCAACCTTGACTCTAGTTCCCTGCCTGCCGTTAGGCAGGCCTTGACCCGGTGGTTGGCATTCATGCCGACCGCCGGGTCCTTTCCATTCTTGAGCAAATTTATATAATGATCCTTGGCTATTATAACCGGTCCTATGGGATATCGGTTTGCCATACATTAAAGAAACTACGTGCCTAATCTTGGTGAGGATTCTTTTTACGATGCCTCATAAATAATGTCCACGTTTGAGTGGAAACACAGAGAATGTATATCGTATAGATTCTTGGTGGATAGGATGGGATTAGGCATTCACGCGGGTTCACGTAACGTCAATGGCAACGTGCCGAACGCGAACTGGAACGACAATCAGAAGTTCTACGTCAACTGGTACAACGTCAACAACTCCAACGACAATATCCGTGCCCGTCAGGCAGTATCGCCGCAAGGACTCTTTGAGTCCTTGCGTGTTTATTGGGTAAGATATCTAATCCAGCCACTCGTCATTTTAGAGATTTCCTGCAGTTCTGTTTCTAACCGGGTATACTTCTTGAGATCTATTGCTTTAATCGAATAGGCAAGTCTGGTCAGTCTTTTTAAGATTTCAATTTTTACGCGTGCACTTGCTAAAATCGGGCGTTTGTTTACCTTACTTTCAAAGGCTGCTGCAATGAGAGAGTCTAGTAGTTCTAAGCATAAGCTTTCTATTTTTACATATAACCCAAAACGATCACGTTTCGACATCTTCTGACCTATTAGATAGATTTCTCGATACAAATCACACGTATTATGAATAACGGGGATGGAGTCTTGGGGGGGGGGCTTAATGGTCATGTGTTTGATCAAATTTCTAGTCTCGAAAATCTTATACTAGCCTGGGGCGAATTCAAGAGGGGAAAGCGCAGTAAGTTGGATGTAAAAAAGTTTGAGTTTTTCCTAGAGGATGAACTTTTTAGTCTTCGCACAGACTTATGTACCAAAAAGTATAGCCATGAAGCGTACACTCCGTTTTATGTTACTGATCCAAAACTTCGTCATATTCACAAGGCAACTGTTCGAGATCGGGTACTGCATCAGGCTATTTTTCGAGTTCTCTATCCAATCTTTGACCCATCATTTATTTTTGATTCCTATGCATGCAGAGTAAACAAGGGAACGCATCGCGGCGTTGATCGTCTTGAAGAGTTGGCTCGAAAACTAAGCCACAATAACAGCCGAACTATTTTTAGCTTGAAATGTGATGTAAAGAAATTCTTCGATTCAATTGATCATTCGATATTGCGTAACCTTATCGAGCGTAAGATATCTGATCCTGATGTTTTGTGGCTGGTTCAAGTAATTCTTGATAGCTACGCTACTACTCCGGGTCGAGGACTTCCTTTAGGGAATGTCACGAGTCAGTTGTTTGCGAATATCTATCTGCATGAATTGGATCAGTTTGCTAAACAAACACTGAAGCTCAAATACTATGTTCGCTATTGTGATGATTTTATCGTTTTGACCGACAATCATACCGATTTACACACCCTCAAAGAACGGTTTGCAGACTTTTTGGATACAACATTGCACCTTACGCTACATCCTCATAAGATCGTTATCCGAACATATCGGCAGGGCATCGATTTTTTAGGGTACGTGGTACGACCCCATTGTAGGACGGTCCGTACCACTACGAAGAAACGTATTTTAAGAAAGGCGGAACAGTTAAGAAGCCTTGTGGGCCAAGGAGAGTTAGAGCCAGAAACTTTCCACCAAGCACTGCAATCGTATATTGGAATATTAGATCATTGTGATGGACATACTATTGCCTGCGAGTTGGAGAAGCGTACATAGTCATTCTGCGTCGCTACTAGTTATTGTGTGCGTAGAGGGACTACTAGCGACTTTTTTGGTATACTCTGCGTATATGAAACGCATTATTATTGTTGCAGGAGTTCTGCTGATTGTAGTGCTTGGTGTGTGGTTGTTCACGCGCGGGGGAGAAGGCGCGCCAACAGAAACAACAGAGCCAACGGTGAGCGGCACGCCGAATGTTTCCGAAGGTGGGCTCTACCGCGATGCCGGTGGACTCTACACCGCTTCTATCCCAACGGGGTGGTATCCGCACGAAATAACAGCAGAGCACGTTCTTTTCACACAGAAGCAGCAGTTTGAAGTGCTCGAAGGAACGGAAGGATATGCCTATGGAGATCAGTTCTCGGTGAGCGTGGCTCCCATTGGGCGAAGTAGTGGAGCTCGCAATGAGCAAGAGTGGTTCACGGGCAATGGCATGGTATTGGGGAACGAGTTTTTGAAAGAGCGTCGCTCGGTGCGCGTCGGGCCGCTTACCATGACCCGCGTGGTGATGAGCGCGAATGTCGCTGATGGCGATACGTTGACGTATGTGTATTTCACGAATGATGGCAGGGTGGTTACGTTAGGACATTATCCGTATAAACCAGATTCTTCCGCTACGCGCGACTTTGAAGCATTTGTGCAGAGCTTCACCCTCGTGGGTTCTGGAAAATAATACGTATGGAGACAACGCTTCAGATTATAAAAGTGTGTGCGGTGATTGGTATTCTCGATACGCTCTATTTGATCTATCACAAGATGCGTGGCACAGAAGTTGCCTGCTGGTTCTTTCCTAAAGAGTGGTGTAGGAAGGTGCAGCACAGCCCCTATAGCAAGACGTTTGGCATTCCAAACTCTGTAGCAGGGCTTGGCATCTACACGCTCCTTTTGGTATTGAGCGGGCTTGTCGCTTCAGGCACCGCTTCGTTTACAACTATTCAAGCCGTAGTCGTATTTGGATTCGTGTTCTCGTTGTACTTCGTGTACGTACAGGCGTTTGTGATTCGTGCGTTTTGCACGTGGTGTGTCGTGTCGGCTCTGAATTTTCTTGTGCTCTTCGCGGCTGTTTTCGGATTTCTTTCCTAGAGCTATTCATATCGCCGACATTGCGCGTGCGGTGTAGGCGTGTACAATGACGGGAATATAATAGGAATTATAAAAACAGGTATGCATGGATAGAGCGCTTGGCCAACGGCACGCGCTACGCCCACACATTCCTGTGACACATGAAGGATTTTTTTGCTCCCGGACCAAAAATGCAAGGGTGGGTCATCGTGCTCGCTCGCGTTGTGCTCGGTGCCATTTTTATCGCCCACGGCTGGCAGAAGCTGAATAACATGGATGCAATTGTTGGGTTCTTCGGAACGCTTGGTATGCCGGCGTTTATGGCATATGTCGTTGCGCTCGTTGAATTTTTGGGTGGTATCGCAGTACTCATCGGCGCGTGGACTCTGTGGGCAGGTCGCCTTTTGGCACTCGTCATGGTTGGTGCGATTGTTCTTGTGAAATTTAAGATGGGTTTTATGGGTGGCTACGAGCTTGAGCTTGGCCTTCTCGCGTTGGCGCTCTGCGTCTCTGCGTTCGGTCCCGGCCCAATGGCCTTCTCGCGACGCGCGGCTTCTTAGGCGTAGGAGAAGATATTACAAGAAACACTGCCGCTCTAATGCGACAGTGTTTCTTGACAGTGTTAAGATCCCTTTGTATACATATCGTACGCGCATGGTCGCGCGAGGGAGGTGTCTGTGTTTGAGCCGCTTGTCAGTACGCTTCTTAACTACGTAGTTCGTGTGTGCTCTGTGCTTGCACTGGGCTTGTTCTTGCACCAGAGGTTTGTGCGAGAGCCGGGATATTCCATCCATCGCTTAGTGGGGAGGCTTTCTCCGCTGGTGGTGGTTCCGCTGTTCTTCGCCGTTACGTTGCGTGGTATGCTCAATGCGGCGGAGGGGGCTGGGCCGATGAAGGTGATGTATGCACTACACCTCATCGTCGGAACTATCTTCTTTCTTTGCTACGGGTATGCGTATCAAGCCGCGAGAAGCGCATGGTTGTTGCCAGTCACCTCTGATGCAAGAGCTGCGCTTTTCAGGGAGCACGGACAGTTCGCTCGATGGGCCTTCGCCGCCCTCTTGCTGAGCTTAGCGCTCGGTGTCGGTTCTTGGCTGTCCGCATAGAACTTCTACGCGAGAGCTCTCGTCCCTGTGGGCGAGGGCTTTTCTTTTTCCCGTGCTTCAGCTACAATGCATATCCTTTTTGTCCAAACACCATTCTATGCATAAAAAAGTAAAAATTGTTGCAACGCTCGGCCCCGCAAGCGATTCTCCTGAAATGATTCTCAAGCTCGCAAAGCTTGGTGTCGATGTATTTCGTTTTAATCTTACCCACGCAACACTTGAAGAATCGCACGCACGCACAAAAGCAGTGCGGAAAGCTGAAGAAACTCTTGCACGCCCCTTGGCGATTGTGGGGGACCTTGGTGGGCCAAAAATTCGTACTGGTATGACAGCGGAACGGCAGGTGCACGCTGGCGATGTGATCCGTTTTGTGAAGAGCGAGGATGGCACTGATGCGCTCACCATTAATTTCCCAGAAATTATTGACCACCTTGCGGTCGGTGCCGAGATTTATTTAAACGACGGAGCTCCGAAGCTGGAAGTAACTCGCATACAGAAAGGAGTGGTAACGGCACGCGTTGTAGTGCCTGGAGTTATAAAGTCAAAGATGGGCTTTTCTGCTCAGGGAATGCATGTGAATGCGTTCACGCTTTCAGCTAAGGATAAGGCAGATATTAAGATGATGGCAGAGGTTGGCGCTGATGCGTTGGCGATTTCGTTTGTGCAAAGCGTTGCCGATGTGCGCGCTGTACGAAAGGCGTGCCCCAAAGGGTATGCGCCTATGCTGATCGCAAAGATAGAAACGAAGGCTGGGGTAGATCATGCGGAGGAGATTCTTCGCGAAGCAGACGGGCTTATGGTGGCTCGTGGCGATTTAGGGTTCGCAGTACCCCTTGCAGAGGTTCCTCACATCCAGAAGCAGTTGATCCGTATTGCGCGTATGATGGGCAAGCCGGTTATTACTGCAACGCAAATGCTCGAATCGATGACTGCAAACCATCTCCCGACACGAGCGGAAGTCACTGATGTGGCAAATGCTATCTTGGACGGCACCGATGCAGTGATGCTCTCGGGGGAAACTGCGCGTGGAGCGTATCCAGAGGAAGTGATTCGCACTATGGTGCGCATCATCACTCGTGCACAGGTTGATGTGGTGCCACAGGCATTTCCAGATAATACATTTGTTGCTGACGCCGTTGCTGCATCTGCAGTACGCATTGCTGACCAACTCAACGCGCACGCAATTATTTCATTCACTGAAACAGGTCGCACGGCACAGCGTATCGCTCGCTATCGTCACTCGCAATTCATCGTTGCGCTGACACCTTCGGCATCAATCGCGCGCCGCCTCAATTTCTCGTGGGGGGTTTCCGGCGTTGTTGCCGGAAAGATTGCCTCATTTGATGCGGCACTACCTGAAGCACGCTCACATGCAAAGACACTCGTGAAGAAGGGAGGACAGTATGTTGTGGTCGCGGGTCGTGATCAGTTTGGCACTACCGGCACAACAAACCTTGTTCTTGTGCAGACACTCTAATACCATAGAGTGATGACAGCATCGAATCGTGTTACAAAGGCCGCTGAAGAGGCGCTTATGGTTTCCGTGAGCACGTTTCTCGATGGCGTGAACGCCGTGCTTGCGCAGGCGCCCGCGCTGGTATTTGGCGAAACGACGGGCGTGCACCACCATCCGAGCGGCCTTTATTTTTCACTCAAAGATCCAGAAGATGGGAGCCTCTTGGATTGCTACATGAATCCGTTTGCCGCGCGCATGATGGCGTCTACGTTGGAAGACGGCATGCGCGTAAAGGTTGCGGGGAATGCGGGCATCTATAAACCAAAAGGACGCTTTTCATTGCGCGTGGAATATCTTGAGCCACTCGGGGAAGGTTCGCTCCAGCGGGCATACGTATTATTAAAAGAACAACTTGAGCGCGAGGGGTTGTTTGCACGTAAGCGGCCGTTGCCAGAGCGGATTTCGCGCATTGGAATCATCACCTCGCGCACGGGGGCGGTGATTGATGACTTTCGAAAGAACCTCCCACGGCGGGGTATAGCGCTTTCACTCTATAGCGTCCGCGTAGAGGGCGCGCATGCGCCAGAAGAGATTATGAAGGCATGCGCGTGGATGCAAGATCGCGCAGAGGAGTTTGATGTTATTGCGGTGATGCGTGGGGGAGGGAGCCTAGAAGATCTCCAAGCATTTAATACAGAAGGAGTTGTTCGCGCTATTCATAGTCTCTCGATACCTGTGATCTGCGCCATCGGGCATGATCGAGATGTGCCGCTTGCCTGTTTAGCGGCCGACGTTGCCACCTCTACACCTACCGCCGCCGCAATGGCAGTTGCGCAATCGTGGGAGCTATTTATTACCTCTGTAGAGCGTCTGCGTGAGTATATACTTCGAGCTACTGATGTTTATGTGCATCGGGCGCGTGCACTCGTTGACGCGGCCCCACTGCTTGCGCACGTGCGCACCTCACTTGCTCGTACTCAAGATCGCGTTACCTCGCTCGCGTTGCTATTAGAAAGCACTGATCCACAGCGTGTGCTTGAGCGGGGGTATAGCGTTGTCACGCGCTTGCCACACGGTACCGTTCGCACCACGCAGGACGTGGCACCTGGAGATAAGGTGCGCATTCGTATGCGTGACGGCTCGCGCGATGCAAAGATTGAATCTTAAGATGCGCCGCGCTACACTACTCACTACCTATGGCATCACCTACATCACGAACAAAAAAGAAATCTACGTCAGAGAGCGACTCACTCGCAACGTCGCTCAGTGCGCTTGAGGGCATTATGCAATGGTTCAGTGCACAAGAAACCGTAGATCTCGAAGAAGCATTACAAAAGACGCGCCAAGGCGCAGAACTTATCACGAATATTCGCGGACGGATTACAGATATTGAAAACGAGTTTCGAGACCTAGAGAAAGAAATGCAGAAGCCGCTCTAGCGTTCTGTGCTGGCGATGAGATTCTGTACGGCACGCGTGAGCGGCGCATCATTCCAATGAAGCGTCAGCTCTTTTTCCCATCCTTTTGTGCGGATATCAATAGTTGGATCAACGCCACGACCCTCAATAGGCTCGTTATCTTCGCGGAGCGTGAGGCTGTGTACAAGGAAGAGTGAATACGTCTCTGTTTCGGAAAACTGATTTTTCAGCGGCATAACTTGCTCAATGGTGCCCCAGCCCTTCGTGGGTACGCCAACAAGAATACCTACGTTATATTTCTTTAAAGCAGCAGCCATTACTTCGCCTGAAGATTGCGTGTTGCCGTCGATGAGCACAACAACCCGTTTGTACTGCACGAGACTATCAAGCCAGCCTACGCGGGTACGAAAGGGAATCGGCTCTCCTTGGTGAAAGAAATCATATGCATATTGGCCAGCACCGATGAACGGGCCAAGGAAATACTGGAGCGTGTCTACGGCTCCACCAATGTTGCCACGGAGATCAATAACGAGCGAGGCGAGCTTTTTGTTTTTTGAAAGCGTTGCCATTTCCGTTTTAAATTCTTCAAAGGAAAGGGGAGAAACTTGGGAGATGCGGACGAGACCAACGGTATCTGCAACCGCGCGTGCGGTGACCGTTGGCTCAACGCCGTGTTCATCGTAGCGAGCGCGGCGGTTTTCATCTTGAAGCGCTGTGAATGCGCGTTCCAGCTCTGCTTTTGCCTTCTCTGTTTCTGGTGTTGCCGGCTGTGTGGCGAGTTGCGCCCGTTGTGCTTCATACGCTTTTGCAACTTCTGTAGTGGATGCTGACTTTTCTATCCCCAGTGAAGAATATAGGTTAGCGCCGGTATCTTTATTCAGAACAGTGTCCTGTAATTTTTGCTCTTCTTTCTTGCTGTAGAGGCGACTGCGCCCAAACGGTTTGAGGTTTGCGAGCATAATGTCACCGAGGGTTGCAGTGAACTCGTTTTGTTTTTCAGCAGGTATGGTGGTGAGCGCTTCGGTGAATAGCTTCTCTGCTCCTGCGCGATCAGACGTCGCAAGAGCCCACTCTTTTTCCGTGAGCTTTTCAATCCCTTTCTCCATGAGTTCGGCAAGAGCTTGGGGTTCGAGTTTTTCCCAGTGCGAAGAGAGAATGGTGTCGAATACCTCAAGAATAAATGCAGTGCGGGGCTCTTGGCTTCCTACTGCTGAAGAGTCATTGATGTCCGCGTGTCGTGACAGATAGACGCCGCCTGCGATACTGGTGATGGCAATGGCGATAAGGGCGACGCGGGCGGGGGTGCGCACGAGGTTCGAGAGGGTAGAGCGGATCATGTATCGAGTATACGCAACACTTCCCAGAACCCCCTAGGGATAAGTGTATTGCACTCGCACCATTATATGGTATAATATTACATTCTAGGGAGGCTGGAGACATGAACGAACCATTGGAGCAGGATCTTGAGAAGATCTTCGGGGGTGCGGGCCCCTACAAATGCACACACAATCTCCGTGGTGGTGGTGAGCGTGAGCGCGCTGCGATCGTGACTGCGTTGCGTCAGCGCGGCGCTCCAGAAGAAGTCGTTGTGTGGGCTCAAGGAGAGCCACATCTCTGTCTTGCGGGGCTGCTGGTCAGAATCGCGTAGGCCCACCATGTCTTAGGGCGCGATGGGCTCATGGCCGGGCAACACCAATGCCCGGCTTTTTCTATCAACAGAAGCCCCTATGTTTCGTGAGTGGTTCGCTGGTATACTGCTTACATATGCAAGAACAGAATTCACTACAAACATTGTTTTCAGAGTTTTCAGCAGGTGATAAGGGCGTTTTCTATCTTTCGTTATCAGTGCTCGTCGCGGCATTTGCCGTGAACGCAGTCTGGCTCGAGGGGCAGGAGCTTGCCACCGACTATAACGAAGCCTACACGGCGAATGTTATGGCGATGGTCCGCGCCAAGGCGCTTTCCCGTGCCCGTCAGGCCGAACTGCAAGATGTTGATCTTGGCGACCTTGATGCCGAAATGAGCGCGCTAGAGTCTGCGGAAAAGGAATTGCAGTAAGTTTTTATGAAGCTGAAAAATCTTCTCTCATCACCACAGGTTCTGTTGGTCTTGCTGTTTGTAGTGAGTCTTGCGGGTATGTACTGGTACATGCAAGTACCACGTGGCATTTCTATTCAGCTTGAGGATCGGAATAAGATTGTGTATGAGATGCCAAATGGTGCAAATGAAGAAATGTATGCGCGCCACTGTTTGAATCGTGGCGGGAAGTTTAACCCTTGCGGTTCCCCGTGTGCGCCTGGCTCTGAAGCGTGTATAGCAGTATGTGCGGCCGTGTGTGAGCTCTCAAAGTAGATGTTTGTATTATGAAAACCGGCCGCGCGCACATGGTGCACGGGGCCGTTGGGTTCTTAGGGGGAGATGTGAAGCGCCTTGAGGAGGGCCTCTAGGCCTCCTATGTTGGCGCTGAGCTTCACGCAATCCCGTGCACTCGTGTTCCCACGGTTGTGGAACGCGAGCATTGCGATGTGCCCAGTTACGGACACCTCGCATGAAACTGCGTTTGCGAGCTGGGCTCGCACCACGTTACCGCGGGCGAGCTCTCTTCGTGCCCGAGCGATGTCATCGCCCTGACGATAGGCGACAGAGGCGCCCTCACTGCGTCCGAGCCGCGAGAGGCGATCGAGCGCGGCGACGAAGTGACTTCGTCCTCGAGCTACCTCGAGCGCAAGGCGGAGTAGGTCCATGAAACTCCCGAGGCGTTGGCCGTAGGGAATCTCCAGAAGCTCTGGGCGGAATCCGTCGCAGAGCTTGAGCGCAACGCATTGCTTCTTGGGGTGATCCACCACCCCAATTTTGTGCATCTGCGCTCCGAGGTGTACGATTTTCTCGTGTTTTTCGCTCACGCACTCTCCTCAGTTGAAAGAACGAACTATAATTATACACTATTTTATCAACAAGTCAATTGCTGCGTATAATAACCGTGGTACTCTAGGGGCATGATTTCGTATGATATTTTTACACAGACAGAATTGAAGGTGGGAACGGTGAAAAGTGCGGAGCGTGTTGCGGGTTCGGAGAAGCTTTTGAAGCTTGCCGTGGATCTTGGAGAGCTTACCGAATCGGGGGAAGCAACGCATCGCCAAATTCTTGCGGGGATTGGCAAGCGCTATGCGCCAGAAACACTGGCTGGTATGCAGATTGTGGTCGTTGCTAATCTTGAGCCGCGCGCACTTATGGGCATAGAAAGCCAAGGGATGCTCTTGGCGGCAAGCGATGATCAAGGGCCAGTTCTTCTTACGCCGCACACGCCGGTGCCGGCAGGGAGCGGTATTAAATAGCATGCCGAAAGTAGCTTCTCAAAAGGCGCTCACACCGCAGCAACGTGCGGGCCGTGTATGGCGCACGCTTTCCAAGCTTTTCCCAAACGCGGGTATGGTGTTGCGCTATAGTAATCCGTGGGAGTTGGTTGTTGCGGTGCAACTTTCAGCACAATGCACGGATAAAAAAGTGAACGAAGTGACGGTGAAGCTATTCCAGCAATTTCGCACTCTCGAGGACTACTGCAGCGCTGATGCAAAGATCTTTGAGCGCGCCATATTCTCTACGGGATTTTACAAGAATAAAACAAAAAATATTCTTGCGGCGGCGCGCATGGTGCGCGATGTATTTGGAGGCACTGTTCCGCGCACCATGGAAGATGTTCTGAAGCTTCCAGGCGTTGCGCGCAAAACGGCCAATGTTGTGTTAGGGAATGCGTATAAGGTTGTTGATGGCATCGCCGTAGATACGCATGTAAGGCGCCTCTCGCGACGATGGGGACTTACAGAGCATGATAATCCCGTACATATTGAGCGCGATCTTATGAAGCTATTCCCGCGGGCGCACTGGCTCGATCTCACGTATAAAATGATTGACTATGGGAGAACATATTGCCAAGCGAAAAAACACAACCACGCCTTGTGCCCCCTCGCGGATCTTGGGTAGGCGAGAGCGTGCGTTTCAGCGTACGGTGTGGGCGTTTTGGCGCAAACACCGTCGCGATTTTCCGTGGCGTACTACACGTGATCCGTACGCTATTTTAGTTTCGGAAGTTATGCTGCAACAAACGCAAACTGACCGTGTGGTGCCAAAGTTCTTAGCGTTTTTACAGAAGTTTCCAACGGTGCAGACACTCGCACGCGCATCGTTACGTGATGTGCTTGTGGTGTGGCAGGGGCTTGGCTACAACCGTCGTGCTCGCATGCTCCATGCGTGTGCGCGAGAATTAGAAAAAACGTATGCGGGCATTATTCCGAATGAGCCGCTATTACTTATGAAGCTTCCGGGCATTGGCCCCTATACTGCGTACGCCGTGTGTGTCTTCGCATTTCATCAAGCACACCCAATGATTGAGACAAATATTCGAAGGGTGTATATACATCACTTTTTCCCTTCTCGTGATTCTGTCGCAGACCGTGAGCTTGTGCCGGTTATTGAAAAGACGATGGATACAAAGTGTCCCCACGAATGGTTTGCGGCGCTCATGGATTACGGCGCATCACTAATCCAGATCGTAGAGAATCCAAACAGGCGAAGCGCCGGGTATGTTATACAGAAACCATTCCGTGGCTCTCTTCGTGAGATGCGCGGTAAGATACTTCGTCTGATGGCTGAACGAGGAGCGGCCTCACTCGCGATCCTTCGCCGTGAGTTAAAAGCCGAAGCGCACCTTGCCAGTGCGCTCTCTGCTCTGGAAAAAGAGGGCTTTATAAAGCGGGTAAAAAATTCTATAGTTCTTGTATGAAGAAGCCGCTTTCTTTTACTGAAAAAGTATATGCAGTAGTACAGCGCATTCCGCGCGGATCAGTGATGACGTACGCGGCAGTTGCACAGAAGATCGGTAATCCAAAAGCGGTTCGTGCAGTAGGGAACGCGCTCAATAAAAACACTAACAAAGACGTTCCGTGCCATCGGGTGGTTCGCTCTGATGGCACGCTGGGAGGTTATAATAAGGGCGTAAAAGCAAAAGAACTGTTGTTGCGGAAAGAGGGGGTATTTACCAAAACACCACGAGTACAATTACCCCGAGAATAACGCGATAGTAGGCGAACGGCGCCAGTGAGCGCGTGCGCGCGATGTGTTCTAGTATGCGAATGGCGAGAAAGCCAGAGATTGCTGCCGACAAAATGCCGAGCACCATTGGTGCAGTAAAAAGGGAAGTGACGCCGACGTCTACTATTTGTGAAATGCCCGCCGCGGCAATAATGGGAATGGAAAGGAGGAAAGAGAGTTCCACTGCTTGTGCCCGGGAAAGTTTTTGAGCAAGGCCCGCGGTGACCGTGATACCCGAACGAGAAGTTCCCGGGATCAGTGCAAGCGCTTGCGCAATGCCAACGAAAAGCCATGTGCGCATCGTGGGTGTGTGTGATGTTGTGTTTTCACTTTTTCTATCAACCCACCATAGGACGATGCCCCACAAGATGAGCGAAGCTCCCACAATAAGCGGGGAGCGGAGCGTGCTCTCTACAACATCCCCGAATGCGAGTCCAGCTATGCCAGCAGGAATTGTGGCGAGGACGAGATTTTTTAGGAGCTGCTGCTCTTCGGAAGATGATGCTATGTTGCGTACCAAAGAGAAAAGCCGTGTGCGAAATGCCCACACGACCGCAAGGAGCGTGCCAAGGTGTACGGCGGTATCAAAGGCAAGGCCCTGGTCTTCCCATCCTAGAAAGCGGGGAACGAGGATAAGGTGACCCGATGATGAAATGGGGAGGAACTCGGTGAGTCCCTGTATAGCGCCAAGGATGAGCGCGTGCAGGATATCCATGTGCGCTAGTGTAGCATATTGCATAAAAAACCTCCCCACGCCGCTGTGTAACAACGTGGGGAGTGATGGAGAGCCGCCTCTAGAAAGAGACGTCCCGCCAAAATGTGAACGTGATTTCGGTGCCCCTTTTGATGTGGGGGCCTCTACTGGTTGCGGCACCTCCGGCCGCTCCAGCTACGGCGCCACCAGCGGCACCACGTCTTGCTCCGCGCTCGCCGTCAACGATAGCGCCAGTAGCACCCCCAACGACTCCGCCGATGATGCCCCCGATGATGGCTCGCTTCTTGGCGCCTTGGCCTTTGGAGCTGATGCGTGCTGCGAGTTGCTCTGGGGCAAGGCTGATGTCGGCGATTTCCATGACAGAGAGTACCGCTTGCATGGCGCCGTCATTTTCCCAGATGCGCGACACGCGCCCGAGACACTCGGAGTTTTTCGGGATGGCTACTGCTCCGTAGGTCGTGCGGACTTCAGTCCGCACGACACATGAGAAGGGAATGATGCGCTCGCTTGTAGTGAGCGCTACGCCATTGTCCAGTACGACAACCAATTCCGTGCCTTCCTTGATGTAGTCTGGCTCTCGGGCTGGAGTTGGGGTCGGTGTCGGTGCGCGGTGCGCCCACGCCGGTAGTGTGGTGGTCGGCGCACCGTAGGCCTCTTCCTGTCGCTTACGCTCACGCTCACGGAGCTCGCGCGCTTGTGTGAGTACTTGCGCGGCGGTCATCGGTTCTGTGGTCGGCTCGGGTGTTGATGTGGAGGGAGGACTTGGAGTAGCTGCCACCGCATCTTGCGGGGTCCCGCCTTCGGCGGTGATTGGCTCTGGCGTCGCTTTTTGAGCGGCTTCGTCAGCGAGCTTCTGCTGATACGCTGCGATACCCGCAAGCAGTTCGGGGTCATCCGGGCTCGTGTTTGCGAGTAGCTTGCCGCAGTTGCCATCCACGCGCCCTTCACCGTTGTAGAAGAGGCGTACAAGTCCCGTTGTGGGATCTGGGCACCCTTTCCACACGAGCGGCCGCGGTTCGGTCTGCCCGTCGAGAAGCTCCGAATCGAAGAACTGGATCTTCCCCAGATCACCCTTTGTTTTGTAGGAGATCTGTTGTATCTCGCCCTTGCGGATGTTTGCGGCAGTGCGTGCCGCATTCGCTTTTGCCCGATCTCGTACGGCAAGCGGAATGTCTCCGATGATCATGTAGGCCGGTCCGAGGAGTGTGATGAGGCACCAGAGGATCGCGAGTCTCTTGAAGAAGAAGTCGCGGATCCATGTGAATGTCGCATCGTCACCGAAGAGTACGAGCAAGAGGGCGCCGATGATCGTCATGACCGTGTAGGTGGCCAGGACACTTGGTTTTTGGGCGAAGTCGAACGCCCACGCGATCGTCGTTGATACCACGAGAAAGACGCTCGCCGTGCCGATCCCCGTGACGATACGCCCTGCGCCAGGAATGTAGGCGAGGACGCGCGCGAACAGGAGAGCCGGAGAGATCACCACAGACCATGCAATGGTGAGCCCGGCACCCAAGACGAGCGTGAACAAAAGTAGGCCTCCGCTGTTCGTCGCGATGCCGACCCAGAAGAGGATGGGCCACGCGATGGTACCGGCGAGTAGCGCTCCAAAAAGCGCGAGAAATGCATTACGCCACGGAATCTCGTGCGCGGGCACGAGGCGAATGGGGGCCATCATTATCGTTCTCCTAGGGTAAGAGGGGTTTGAAGGTGTCTGCGGCTTCCTGTTGGCGATGCTTGCGCCAGAGGGTGGCCATGAGGTCGGCAACGTCCTGCTCGGTGACGCTCTCGAAGCCGCGCTCCTGACGGATGCGGGCACAGAGCGTTTCGAGCAGTGATTGAGTGTCATGGTGGCGCATGAGGCGCGCCAAGATCTCCGACGGCGCGTTGCTGAACAACTCATCGAGGAGCTCGGCAAATGGCGACGTCTTCGGAATGCTGGAGTAGAGAAAGTACAGGATACTTAGTAGCGTCCCTGCCTTTTCGGGCCCGAGCGCTCGCAGGCGTTCGCCAAGTTTAGTGCTTCCCATGAGGTGGTCATAGAATGGTTCCGAGAAAGCATTCATGACCATGCCGGCAGTGCGTGTGGCACTCCCGGGGGCACGGTGCTGAATAGCTTCCAAGAAGCCGCGCACCGTCGCGATGAGGCGATCAATAGGACTCATGAGCCCTCCGTTTTGTTTGTGTTGTTAACGAGCTCTTCTCACAAGCGCATTGTGCTGATTTTTTGACACTAAGTCAATATCGCGCTCCTTCATGTTGTTGTATATACTAACGCGGCACTACCTTGTCTCATGTTCTCCATGCGTGCACCGTGCGCGCTGGCGGCCGATAGGCGAGTCATATCTATGGTTAAAATCGGAGAGCGTGCACCGTCGTTTTCACACGTACAGGCATATCACGCCGGGCAGTTTGTAAAAGTGGGCCTTGAGGACTATCGCGGCCGTTGGGTGGTGCTCTTTTTCTACCCACGCGACTTTACGTTTATATGTCCTACAGAAATTAAGGAATTTTCTCGTTTGGAAAAGGAGTTCGAAGAGTGTCATGCGGTCGTTCTTGGCGCATCGACAGATAGCGAGCATTCGCATAAAGCATGGTTTGAGCGCGATCTTTCTGAAGTGAAGTATCCCGTTCTTGCGGATACGACGCAGGTTATTTCACAGGAATACAATGTGCTTGGTTCGGATGGCGCTAGCCAACGTGGCACCTTTATCATTGACCCAGAAGGCATACTGCGCTGGATGATGGTTTCCGATAACTCGGTTGGGCGCTCTGTGAAAGAAGTACACCGCGCGCTTCAAGCATTGCAAACCGGTGAACTGTGCCCCGTTGAATGGAATCCGGGCGAAAAGACGCTTGGGAAGTAATTCCACAAGCTCAGGACGTCCTTCTTCCGACTCCCGTCGCAGTCCCAGCCGGCCTGCGCGGTCACACTACCCCACGCTAGTATAAAAAAA
>JBBTTB010000002.1:0-20284 GCA_038064455.1 Patescibacteria group bacterium
CTAACTTCATGGGACAGAGTAATCAGATTGTGGTGGGGGCTCCTACGCCGACTCCCGCCCCCTACGTCACCCTCTCTACAGCCCCCACTACTGTTGTGGGAGGAGCTTCCGTCCAAGTATCTTGGAACCGTGTGAACTTCTCTGGATATCCCCGAGACTTTGTCGTGATTGTGCCCTTTGATAAAGGCTACCGAGAGACACTGGATCGTACCTGGATATATCTCAACGGCACTCAAATTCCTCCAAGTTCTGTGGTAGCAGGCCCGAGTACGGTTACCATTCCTGTTCCTACGACTCCTGGCATCTATCGTGCGATGTTCTATATCAACGACAGTATTGCAGACGCTAACTTCATGGGACAGAGTAATCAGATTGTGGTGGGGGCTCCTACGCCGACTCCTACCCCTACGCCAACGCCTACCCCGACCCCCACTCCTACTGCGACCCCAAATCCACCCACATGTGCTGAAATGGGATGGTATGATGCGGACGCACAAAGCCAATGCAATACCGCATGTGGGAAGAAGTGTGTCAAAAAGCAGTGGTGCGGTAACGACTTTTGTCCATGGCCGGGCTATTGTTGGAAATGTCAATGATGACCCCACGCTCTAACGGATTCTCTCTTTTAGAAGCACTGGTCGCGCTTTTTCTGTTAACGATGGGCATCATTCCAGCGCTTCTTGTTGCTACTGCGTCATTGCGGTCATCTGACGGCATAAGAAGTGGACTTATTGCATCACAGCTTGCACAAGAAGGCGCAGAAATCACACGGTCTTTCAGAGACGCCGATTGGTTTGCTGGAAATGCGTTTGGTACGCGCATTACTACAGGAGATTGGGAGGTGGCGTGGAATGACGATGCGCTAACGCCCGCGACAGGCCAGCCATTATTACTAGACGCTACCGGCCTCTACTCCTATGCGGGAGGAGTCGAAACGCCATTTGTGCGCACGCTTACCATATCTGCAGAGAGCGCATTTGAATTTTTAGTGCAAAGTGAAGTTGCTTGGGAGGAGCGGGGAAGAACGAGGAGCGTTATTGTGGAGTCTCATATTTATGACTGGTATTAAAAAGAAAAACGGCTTTACTCTTATTGAAACTGTCGTTGCTACGTTTGTCTTTTCCGTTGTCGTGATCGCTTCACAGGGTGTTTTTGGAAAGGCGCTTACGGTGGTGAAAAGTGGCACGGCGGCACAACGCGTGCAAGAGAGCGCGCAGTATGCGCTCGAGCTTATGGCGCGTGATATTCGAGTGAGCAGCGTTAGCGCTGATCAAGAGGATGCGTTATGTGCGCTCTCGCAACTTATTTTAGTGCACCCCGTGCTCGGCAGTGTTGTGTATCGGCATGATAGCACTTCGATTGAGCGCACTGTTGGGGGCACATCGGGGCACATTACTGCGGATGATGTACTCATCCAGGGGCTTTCATTCTGTGTTCGCCACGCTGGTGTTGACGGAGAACAGACGCGAGTCACTATACTCATTGACGCTGTATACAACAGCGAAAAGACTTCAGAGCAAAAAGAATTACGGGTACAGACAACGGTTTCCCTTCGAGATTATGAAACAGAATAAACAGCAGGGCTCCATTATTGTATTTACTGTATTACTCCTTTCGGTGATGATGACCATTGTACTTGCGTCGCTCGGAGGCTTTGCGGTGACCCAGCGCTCTGCGGCTCAAGTAACTGAAGCGGCAGTTGCGCTTTTTGGTGCAGATAGCGCTGCTGAATTTTGCTTGTATGAAGCTCGTCGCGGACCAGCCGATCTTGTGTTCGTGGATCCAGATATTTCGTATGAACTTATTGATATAGCTACCGATACCCCACTATCAAACTGCGAAAATCAGGGGATTGCAGCATTCCGTGCGCAGGGAATCTATCGCGGCACAGGGCGCGCTTTAGAACTTGGTCAGTAGTTGGGGGTGTGGTAGGCTTGAGGCATGATTCCTGCCGAGATTCGTGATCGAATTGCAAAGCTTCGCGAAGCCATTGATCGCCATCGATATCTCTACCACGTCGAAGATAAACAAGAGCTTTCTGACGAAGCTCTCGACTCTTTAAAAAAAGAGCTTTTTGATTTTGAACAGAAATATCCAGAGCTCATAACTTCCACTTCTCCAACACAGCGCGTTGCGGGCAAGCCGCTCGACGGGTTTATAAAAGTTCCGCATCCAGGTCGCATGATCTCGCTCAATGATGCGTTCAGCGAGACTGACATGCGCGCTTGGCTGGAGCGGTTAGAACATTATCTCGGGCGTTCGTATATCGATGCGTTTTACTGCGATTTAAAAATGGATGGCCTCGCTATCGAGCTACGGTATGAGCGAGGGGTGCTGGTGTTGGCATCGACGCGTGGTGACGGCATGGTGGGCGAGGATGTCACCCAAAACGTGCGAACAGTTGATGCCGTCCCTCTGCAATTGCGAAGCAATGCTCGACTAGTTCCCGAAACGCTTCTTGTTCGCGGGGAGCTTTTTTTAAAGAAAAGCGAGTTTGAGCGCATTAACAAAGCCTTACAAGAAGCTGGCGAAAAGCCATATGCAAACCCTCGGAATCTCGCGGCGGGAACTATTAGGCAGCTTGATCCTGCGATACCTGCAGGACGCAAGCTTTCATTTTATGCATATAGTGTTGTTGGTCCCGATGGGGTATATGGAGGCACCTTTTCAACGCACGCTGATGAATATTGTGCGCTCCGTGAATGGGGCATTGCCACGAATCCACACGGACGCGTTGCTAGGGACTTCGGTGACATGGTCGCATTTTATCATCAGTGGGAGCGAAAGCGAGATGCGCTTGATTATGAGTTCGACGGCACAGTCATATCTATCAACAATAATACTACCTATCGAGACGCGGGCATCGTGGGGAAGTCTCCTCGAGGCGCGATTGCGTTTAAATTCCCTCCACGAGAGGCGCACACGATTATTGAAGATATTCGCATACAAGTTGGGAGAACGGGGGTGCTGACGCCAGTAGCGCACCTTCGTCCTGTGGGTATTGGCGGCACGGTGGTTACTCGTGCGACATTGCATAATATAGATGAGATAGCTCGTTTAGATGTGCGTATTGGCGATACAGTGGTTGTGGGTCGTGCGGGAGATGTCATCCCGGACATCCTGCGCGTGTTGCCGGAAATGCGCACAGGAAAAGAGAAAGTATTTTCTATGCCTAAGAAGTGTCCTGTGTGTGCAACGACTGTCGTGCGCGCCGATGGCCAAGTGGCGTTCTATTGTCCTAACGATGATTGCCCAGCGAAACAGCGTGAGCGTCTGTATCACTTTGTTTCTCGTCATGCTTTTAATATCGACGGACTTGGCCCAAAGACGATCGACCAGTTGGTTGATAGCGGTCTTATCACCAATGCCGCAGACCTCTTTTTCTTGAAAGAAGAAGATCTTCGCAATCTTGAGGGGTTTGCGGAGACGGCGAGTAAGAATGTGATTGCGGCAATTCAGTCGCGGCGGACTATATCACTTGCACGCTTTATCTTTGCGCTCGGCATCCCCCAAGTTGGAGAAGAGACGGCTCGCTCACTCGCTGTGCACTTTGGTGATGTGCAGCACGTCGCGTCGGCGGATAGGCAGTCACTGGAAGCGGTGCCTGATGTAGGGCCAGTTGTTGCAGCGAGTATTACGGAGTGGTTTACAAAGCCATATCACGCAGAACTTCTCTCTACGTTTGGACGTGGCGGAGTAGTTATTCAAAAAATGGACGTACCTCAAGCAGGGAAGCTCTCCGGGAAGTCGTTTGTGGTAACGGGCTCTCTTGATTCACTGAGTCGCGATCAAGCCAAAGAGCGTATTCGTGTCCTTGGTGGCACTGTTTCCGAATCTGTTTCTAAAAAAACATCGTATGTGGTGGTGGGCGATGATCCTGGATCTAAGGCGGAAAGGGCGACTGCTTTGGGAGTGCCAACGCTTTCTGAAGAAGAGTTCCTGAAACTAGTACAGAAGTAGCTCCCATTGTGATGAGAGGTACTTCTTGGTAGTGTATTCGTCATGGCTGACCATATCGATATTGATCACGTTGCTCGTCTCGCGCGCCTTTCTCTGGCGCCCGGGGAGCGAGAGAAACTCGCAAAGGATTGCGATGCTATTTTGGCCTACATTGATCAGCTTTCTTCCGTGCCCACAGAAGGAGTCGAGCCGCTACTTCAAACAACCGGCCTCCGCAATGCTTTGCGAGAAGATGGTGGCGAGCATATTGTAGCGGAGCATCTCGTAACGAGCGCGCCACGCCATGATGATTCATTCGTGCGTGTTCACACGGTGCTACGTAAGAAAAAGTAATCATGCGACACACACTCTCTACGTTTACAGAAGCACTATCCAAAGAGGGAATCGATTCTCTTCTTGGAGCATATCGTGCGGCGCGAGACGAGCGTGCTAATCTCAACGCGTTTCTTTCTACGGGGACAGTTATGCCGTTGCGCCCCGAAGGTCCGCTTGCTGGTATTCCTTTTGCCGTGAAAGACAACATTCTTGTTCGCGGTGAGCCGTGCACGGCCGGCTCTCACATCCTTGATGGCTATGTAGCCTCATATAATGCAACGGTGATTGAAAAACTATTAGGTGCTGGCGCAGTGGTGTTTGGAAAAACAAACATGGATGAGTTCGCAATGGGTGCTTCAACAGAAAATTCAGCGTTTGGCGTTGTAAAAAATCCACTCGACATGTCTCGGGTGCCGGGGGGCTCTTCTGGTGGATCTGCGGCAGCAGTTGCGGCGGGGCTCTGTGTTGCCGCTCTCGGCACAGATACTGGCGGGTCCATCCGTCAGCCGGCAGCATTCTGTGGCATTGTGGGGTTAAAGCCAACGTACGGGCGCGTGTCTCGCCATGGCGCTATTGCTATGGGATCGTCGCTGGATCAGATTGGTCCGTTAACGAGAACAGTAGAAGATGCCGCTCGTATACTGGAAGTTATCGCGGGGCATGATCCGTATGACGCAACGACCGTAGATCAACCAGTGCCGGCGTATGCGGCGACGCTCTCAAAAGGCGTTTCGGGGCTACGTGTTGGTGTTGTGCAGGAACATTTTAGCGAGGGACTTTCTCTCGAAGTGCGAGCGCGCGTTGAGGAAGCAATTGAAACTCTACGCGCCAAGGGAGTTGATATCGTCGACGTTTCATTACCGCATGCACCACTCGCCCTCGCGGTATATTATACAGTGATGCCATGCGAGGTTTCAGCGAACCTCGCGCGTTTTGACGGTGTGCGCTACGGATTCTCCGACACCAGCGCAGAGACAGTACTGGAGACCTATGAGCGTGCGCGGAGTGCTGGCTTTGGCGCAGAGCCAAAACGTCGTATTATTTTAGGAACATACGCACTCTCCGCGGGATATTTCGATGCCTACTACATGAAGGCGCAACGCGTGCGTGCTCTTATTGCGCAAGATTATGAGCGTGCTTTTGAAAAGGTTGATGCTATCATTGGCCCCACAACACCAACAACAGCATTTCGTATTGGAGAAAAGAGCGACGATCCGCTGGCAATGTATCTTTCCGATATATATACAGTCCCAGCGAACTTGGCAGGACTTCCAGCGCTTTCTGTACCATACGGCGTGGGACATGAAAGCGGCATGCCGGTAGGAGTGCACATAACAAGTAAGGCGTTTGACGAAGAAACGATGTTGCGCATTGGGTATGCGCTCGAACGTGCGGTATAATAGAAGTCTATGCAACCGGAGGGACTGTTGAATGATATTGTGGGAGAGCTTTACGCTAACATTGCTTCAGCGAGTCTTCCTGCAGCAAATATACCGGCACTTACATCGGAGATCGCTTCACGAGCAAACGGGTTCGAGCAAGCGCGTTTTGTGCTCGATACATTTTCGGTTGCGCTTTCGGTGTTTAAGGGAATCGGTATGATCCTCTCGCTTGTGCTGGGAGCTATTTTGATCTGGATTGCATACAAGTGGATTGCGCTTAACACCGAGGTTCCTGCCCCACAAGACACAGAGACTCCAGGCGTGATTCCCGAACCAGCTGAAGGCGGGCCGTTCCAGGCGCGCTGGGATGAAATTATGCGGCATATGGGGTCACCCCAGGAAGCGCAATGGAAGCTGGCTATCGTTGAAGCGGATACGCTTCTTGATCTCGCGCTTACTCGTGCTGGGTTCCCCGGATCTTCAATAGGAGATCGCCTCATGCGTATCACTGATGGGCAGCTCCTCGGACTTGATGACGTGTGGGGTGCGCATAAGATTCGCAATCGCATCGCGCATGATATTGGCTTCACGCTCTCATATGCCCAGATGCGTTCTGCGTTGAGTGCGTATGAGCGGGCACTGCGAGATCTAGGAGCTATCCGATTATGAAACGCACCCTCATGATAGCGGGCAGTGGAGGGGTTGTTCTTCTTTTCATCGTGGGCGCAGTGCTGCTTTCGCTTTTTTCAAATCAGTTCTTACCGGGGACGTATATCGGCGCGGTGCCTGTTGAAGGGCTTACTCTATCAGAAGCAGAGCGCGTATTACGCGATAGGGTAGATGCGCTTGTTGCCGAAGGAGTGGCGCTCCGTGTGGATGGTACGAGAGAGGAGCGAGTCATACTCTCGCCCGAATCTTTTGTAGTTGATCAGGAGATAAGTATCGCCCGTGCGTGGGAGCTCGGCCACGTTGGTCCGTGGTATCGGCGTCTATGGGATCGTATATATGCCCTTACGTCATCGCGTGTTGTCGTCCCGGCGGTGACACAAGATACGTGGGCTCTTGAGCAGGATATCGCTCTTGTTTCGCAAACGGTTGACCAGCCAGCAAAAGACGTGCGCCTTCATGTGCAAGGAATAAAAATCTCCATACTTTCCGATACAGCATCAGGCTTGCGCATGAATGCTGAACAGGTACTCGCGGATGTGAGCTCACGACTCTCTCTCCTAGATACTTCGCCAGTGATAGCCGTGCGCACACCACGTGCGCCGATCGCTGATCCAGCAACTGCAGTTGAAGCGAAAACTTCTGCAGAGCGGATGATTCGCACACCCCTCACGCTCCGCATCCAAGATGCAGAAGACGTCGTGCTTTCTCGAGCCACGCTCGCTTCATGGATCATAACAACATATGAAGGCACTCGTGTGATCGCTAGTATAAACGAGCGCACGGTAAGTTCTTTTGTGACGAGCGTCGCTGGGCGCACGAACATTCCAGCTCAAAATGCGGCGCTTACTATCGCCGATGGTAGGGTGACCTCATTTACGCCACCACGCTCTGGCTTGGCCGTGCAGGAAGAAGATTTAGTGCGAGCAATTCTCGCAGAGCTTGATGCGCGCGCGTCTGGATCATCGTCTCGAGTCGCTTTAGACGTGCCACTCAAAATAACGAAGCCACAGGAAAACGAACTTGATCCCGCGTTCGGCATTACGGAGCGCATTGGGGGAGCAACGACGAGTTTTAAGGGTAGTCCGTCGAATCGTGTGGGGAATATTAAGAATGGTACCAAGTTTTTAAGTGGGGCCATTGTCCGCCCAGGAGAAGAATTTTCTACTATCAAGACGCTTGGAGTTATCGATAACACGCAGGGATATCTCCCCGAGCTTGTGATCCGAGGAGATCAAACGATCCCCGAGTTTGGTGGAGGGCTGTGTCAGGTTTCAACCACGCTTTTCCGCGCGGTGATGAATGCGAGCTTACCAGTGACGGCACGACGCAATCATTCATACAGGGTTTCATACTATGAAAACGACGGTGACGGGAAGTTTATAGGACCTGGTCTTGATGCGACAATTTATGAACCGTATCCAGATTTTAGATTTAAAAACGACACCGCGTACCCCGTGTTGCTCTACGGTTTTGTGAAAGGGGACCGTATTACGTTTGAATTATATGGAACGGCTGATGGCCGCTCGAGTCACATTGCTGGGCCAACCACCCTTACGGAAGTTCCCGCTGGAGACCCTATATATACCGATACGGATACGTTGCCTCGCGGTGTCGTTAAGCAGATAGAAACACCACATCCTGGAGGCTCGGCGGTTGCGAATTATACCATCACATATCCAGATGGAACGGAGCAGAGGCAGGAATTTGTATCAATCTATCGTCCGTGGCCAGCACGTTTTTTAGTGGGAACCGGTGAGCCGGTTGCTCCAGCGGCGCAGTAGAGATATACACATGAGCGCGCTACGCACCAGGGGTGCGTGCTATACTTTTTACATACGTAGTGCGCACGCCATGTTCGCACCGCGCTCCGAGGGAGCGCATGTGTGTCCGCATTCGTTGCTTCCATCTAACTAAGCATGCAATCGAATATGAAATATCTTTGGTATGGTATCGGAGCTCTCGTGGTGCTCTTTATCGTTTTTAATGTAACGTCGAATGTACCAGTGACTGCACCGGGTGCAAATCAACAAGCGCAAGTAACGCCAGTACCGTCTTCTGCGCCAGCGCAGGCGACGCCAAAGGCGGTCGTAAAACCGAAGACAACAACACCTTCTTCTCCAAGCAACATCTCGTATGGAGACGCACTTCGTTTATACAGTGGCAGTCGCGTGCAGTTTGGGGTGACCTGCCAAGCAAGCCCAAACCAGATCACGGTCATCAACGGGACGAACGTGATGTTCGACAACCGCTCCGGCGATGCTCGTTGGATTGCATTAAATGGCCAAGCATATTATTTAGAAGGATATGGTTTCAAGATCCTTCCTATGAAGAGTCAGACATTACCACAGACAGTCGTACTCGATTGTGGCGCGGCAAAGAACGTAGGCAAAATTCTCGTTCAGCAATAATTACGCACGAGCGTAGCAACCAAAACGGGGCATGCACCCCGTTTTGGTGTAGTCTTGACTATAACCGTATATAATGTACACTGAAATAGACCTGGGACGAGCTGGGGGGTGTTGGCTCTCTATCGCAGAGAACCAACAAGGCTCCAGGTGGGTACGCTAGAGACCCTCTCGACGCGGCTAGGGAGCCCTGGCTGGCTCCTAAAGATCGCCCTTTGGAACCCAAGGGCTTCGGACTTCTTTGCGCAATGCAGGAAGTCCTTTTGTTTTCGTATAAAAAAAGAGGACAAGGATTTAAGTTCTTGTCCTCCGGGCCTATCAAGCCTACTTTTCTCTGGATTTGATTGCCTCGGCTATATTGCCGAGTTGTTCAGCGAGCGCTACCAAACCAGCCGCAATGACATATCCGCCGATTGACGTACCAGAGCAATTGAAGTACGGCTGCTTATCCAATACAAACGACTTTGCCTTTTCAAGCGCATCATTTTTCATTGATCCTTCTCCCTGCTATTTGAGGCATAGCTGCCATCGGATTGTTTACGAACTGTTTATGTATTATACAATACTTACCATACATTTACAATAGCTATTATCAAGCTGTTTTTGATAGCTCTGGCCCGATCTTATTTGTTGCGGGGGCTGGATTCGAACCAGCGACCTCCAGGTTATGAGCCTGGCGAGATACCACTTCTCCACCCCGCGATATAAGTGCCTTGTGAATATACCAGCAAAAATGAGGGAGGGCAAGACGGTCCGTTGAAAAAACAAAGGAAATCGTGTACGATGCTGATACTTTTGCCGGCGTAGCTCAGTGGTTAGAGCGAAGCATTCATAACGCTTAGGTCGGAGGTTCAATTCCTCCCGCCGGCACCAACCTATGAACCTTATCCATTCCACCCATACATTTCCCTCCGGTTTACGTGTTGTGACTATCCCTATGCCGGCTATGCAAACGGCAACCGTGTTTGTGTTGGTGGGAACGGGCTCAAAATACGAAGCGAAGGAGATCGGTGGCATCTCACATTTCTTAGAGCACATGATGTTTAAGGGAACGGAGCGTCGGCCTGGTCCTTTAGATATTGCGCGCGAGCTCGATGGTATAGGCGCAGATTATAACGCCTTTACCAGCAAAGAAATGACGGGCTACTACGCAAAGGCGAGCATCGCAAAGCTTGATGTGATTACCGATGTTGTGTTTGATATTTTCCAAAACTCACTTCTTGACGCGACGGCAATTGAGCGTGAAAAGGGCCCAGTGATCGAGGAGATCAATATGAATAAGGACACTCCCATGCGCCATGTGGGAGACGTATTTGAAGAGGCGATGTATGGCGATCAGCCAGCGGGTTGGGACATCGCGGGCACAAAAGAATCAGTTGCCGCACTCACTCGTGATCAGGTGGCAAACTATTTTCACTCACACTATGTTGCGGCGAACACAGTCATCGCAGTTGCGGGCAACGTCACTCATGAAGATATTGTCGCTCGTGTTACAAAAGCCTTCGTACGGGTGCGCGAGAGTGGCGCACCAACAAAGCTGGAGACGCGCCACGCCGATGCCGGTCCAGTGGTGCGTGCGGTAGTCCGTGATACAGACCAAACACATTTTATCCTTGGTTTAAGAGGCATTGATTTAAAAGATGAGCGTCGTTATGCGATGGGTCTTGCGAGCACGATTCTGGGTGGGGGCATGAGCTCTCGGCTTTTCACTGAAATTCGTGAAAAGCGCGGACTGGCATACTATGTTGGCTCAAGCCACACCACGTATACTGATAGTGGGTACCTCATGATGCGCGCGGGTGTCAATGCTGAAAAAGTACACGAAGCGGCAACTATCATGCTGGAACAGTGTGCAGATATGGCAACGAACGGTGCCTCGGAAGAAGAGCTGAAGCGTGCGAAGGATAACATGGAGGGATCGCTCGTGTTGGGCCTTGAACATTCTGACACCGTCGCCGACGCATACGCGATGTCCTGGTTGCTGGACACCATTATTTTGACGCCAGCGCAGGAACTCGATAAACTAAAGGCAGTTACGAGCGAAGAAGTGCGCGCGGCGATGCGCGAGGTTCTCGCTCCAGAGCGTGCCGCATTCGCCCTTATTGGCCCGCAGGGTAATGAAGCTGCGCTCCAAGAACTCATGACGCAGTATGCCAAACGATAACACACTCACTCTTGATATCTCCGCCGCGAGCATCATGCGCGCTCTGGCACTGACCGCTGGAGCGCTTTTGCTCTATGCACTCAAAGAGATTTTCGTGATCGTACTCTTTGCAATTATCATTGCATCGGGCATTTCTCCCTTCGCATCTTCCATGGAGAGGCGTGGAGTCCCCCGTATTCTTGCGGTGTTGTTATTGTACGTCATTGTATTCGGACTCTTGCTTTTCTTAGCTTCTCTTGTCATTCCATTCTTGTCCCAAGACCTTGCGCAGCTGACTTCCGCGTTTCCGCGCATTCTCGAAGACGTGACGTCGTCTCTTGATACGGTGCAGAATGGTTCGCCGCGCTATTTTGACTTTGTGAGTGAGCTACAAAACATTCTTGACATCTTCAGTAATTATCTCCAGCAGTTCTCACAATCGAGTATTAGTTTTGTGATCAGTATCTTTGGTGGCTTATTCGCATTCGTTGCCACCATAGTGATTTCGTTCTACTTCTCGATCATGAAGGATGGCATTGACGCCTTTATTCGCTCGGTCACCCCTACAAAATATGAGAACTACCTCATCAATCTGTGGCATCGTGCGGAAGTGAAAGTGGGACGGTGGTTGCAAGGACAAATGCTCCTCGCTCTTATCGTGGGCCTGTTAGTATATGTAGGCCTCGAGCTTTTTAATGTGAAATTTGCGTTGCTCCTTGGAATTCTTGCGATGGCACTTGAAATTGTTCCGTTTGCGGGGCCAATCCTCGCCATGATCCCTGCGATTGGGCTAGCATTTCTTCAAGACCCTGCATTGGGCGTGTGGGTCTTTCTCTTCTATGGTGTCGTACAGCAGATCGAAAGCCATGTATTTGCCCCACTCATTCTTGGAAAGACTACCGGTATGAATCCTGTGGTAGTCATCTTGGCGTTGCTGATCGGCGCAAAACTGTACGGTATTGCGGGAGCACTTTTAGGTGTTCCCGTCGCGACGGTCGTGGTTGAGGTAATCGACGATCTTGCCCGCCGCAAAGAGCTCCGCCGACAACAGTCGGCATAACATGGGAACTCTCTTTATTGTTGCAACGCCGATAGGGAACCTTGATGATATTACCTTGCGTGCGATTAATACACTCGCGAGCGTCGACGTGATTTTTGCAGAAGATACCCGTACCACTCGAGTGCTGTGCGATCGGCACGCTATTCGTACGCCATTAATAGCATTTCACCAGCACAGCAGTGCGAACGCATTTCGTAAGGTTGCTGAAGCGTTGCGTGCAGGTCAGCGTGTAGCACTCGTCTCCGATGCGGGCACGCCCGGCATTAATGATCCTGGAGGCATGCTCATCGAATTTGTCCGCGAAGCAGTGCCCGATGCTCACATTGTTCCCGTCCCGGGGGCAAATGCGGCGATAACTGCGCTCTCGGTGAGCGGCTTTCCCGCAGACCGTTTCGTGTACCTAGGCTTCCCGCCACACAAGAAAGGTCGCCAAACCTTTTTTCGTGGGCTTGCAGAGATGCGGGATACATTGGTACTCTACGAGTCGAAGCACCGTATCCTCAAAACACTCGAAGCCCTACAGAACACGTCTCGTATCGGGGAGCGGCAGGTGCTTGTCGCGCGCGAACTGACGAAGCAGTTCGAGACTATTGTGCGGGGGACTATCGAGGAAGTGATCCGGGAGTTCTCTCGCGGAGATCCTCGTGGGGAATTTGTGATCGTTATCGCGGCGCAGAAGCGAAGCTCACGCGCCCGCGATGCGGTGGAAACAGCAATACCCGAAGAAGATGCAGAATAACCGTTTTTATATTACGACTGCTATACCCTATGTAAATGCGCAACCGCATATCGGTTTTGCGTTGGAATTAGTGCAGGCTGATGCGCTGGCGCGGTACCACCGCATGCTTGGGGATGATGTACGCTTCCTCAATGGTAGCGATGAGAACGCACTCAAAAATGTGCAAGCTGCCGAAAAGGCGGGCGTCTCTGTACAAGATTTTGTAGATGAGCACGCACAGCGCTTTCAAGGACTTTCGGATCCGCAGGTGCTCAACATTTCGAACGATGATTTCATCCGCACTACCGAAGAGCGGCATGTGCGTGGGGCGCAGAAGCTCTGGTCTGCGTGCAAGCCAGAAGATATCTATACAAAGACATACGATGGGCTGTATTGCGTTGGGTGTGAGGAGTTCAAAGCTCCGAAAGAGCTTGTTGACGGGCTGTGTCCCGAACACAAAACAGCACCAGAGCGCGTTGCGGAAGAAAACTATTTTTTCAAACTCTCCAACTACCAAAGCAAACTGCTTGAGCTTATCGAATCTGGTGCGATTACGATAACGCCAAGCACTCGAAAAAATGAGGTGCTCTCATTTATTCGTGAAGGCCTTGAAGACTTTAGCATCTCTCGGAGCGTGGCGCGCGCAAAGGGATGGGGTATTGATGTGCCCGGAGACCCAAACCAGAAGATGTATGTATGGTTTGATGCGCTCACGAATTATATTACTGCACTCGGGTATGCTGATGATGCAGAACTTTTCCAGCGCTATTGGCTAGAGAATAATCAACGTATTCATCTGGTAGGCAAGGGGATTACGCGCTTTCATGCGATTTACTGGCCAGCCATGCTGCTTTCGGCAGGGCTTCCCGTGCCTTCAACTATTTTGGTGCATGGATATGTCACGGTTGATGGAGAAAAGATTTCCAAGTCATCAGGTAACGGCATTGATCCTTATACCGCAGTAGCACAATATCGAACTGACGTAGTGCGCTATTTCTTATTGCGCGAAATCCCGTCTGGTGAAGATGGCGACTTCTCGTTTGAAAAACTGAAGACTCGCTATACGGGAGATCTTGCGAATGGACTCGGAAACTTGGTTCAGCGCACAGCAGTTTTGGCGCAAACAAAAATCAGCACATCGTTTACGTGGGACCTCGAAAGTAGTGAACGCTCCGCGCAGTGGCAACTAGTGCATGCAGATGAGGAGTATCATGCCGCGATGAACGATTTTCGTCTCCACGACGCTATCGCAGATGTCTGGAAAAAGATTGCCACCGTGAATCAGTATATCAACGATGAAAAGCCGTGGGCGCTTGAGAGCGGGGGGCAGCAACGGGGAATCCTTTTGCATATGATTGGCATGGTTCTTCATATCGCATGGCTCCTCCAGCCGTCTATGCCAGAGACCGCGCAAAAGATCTTCGCATCGTTCGGCGTTGCGCCAACAAAGGAGCTTACCTCTGGCACCGTGTTGCGTATAGAAAAAGGCGAGGGGTTGTTCCCTCGCCTCTAGTGGGCGGCTGCTTCCTAGTCTTCTTCTGTGAACCGTCGTCTGTCGTCCAGCACACCGCTCTCATAGATGCAATAGCCAATGGGCCAGATCAGGAGCGTAAGCCACAAGAGCCAAGCCATTGCGACGCGATGCCAGGTGCTGGCGTACTTCAGCTTCGAAATGCCGACGAGCGCGAAAAGCTCTTCGCGCCCCCAGCACTCGTCCCTTCGAAGGAACCAGAAGCCGAGGGCAAAGTAGCAGACCGTAGCGAGGACTACCGAGCCGGACAGGATACCGACCATGACCGGTACGAGTGGCAAGCACCACCGCCACACATTGGCGACATTCCGACGGATTGCTTTGAACACTAGCGCCTCCTTGGTGCGGTATGGTACGCTTTTTCATACATTATGCAACAACTGTTCGACACTCACGCACATCCGCAGATGAAAAACTTTGATCGTGATCGCGACGAGGCACTCGCGCGCGCGAAAGAAGACGGAGTGCGCATGGTATGCGTCGGCGTTGATCTTGATTCTTCTCAAGCGGCCATTGAGCTTGCATCGGCATACGATCACGTATGGGCTTCGGTGGGACTGCACCCCAACGACAATCTTTCAGAAGTATATGACCAGCAGGTATATGCCGAGCTTCTTGCATCACCTCGCGTTGTGGCAATCGGAGAGGTTGGCCTTGATTACTATCGTACACCGGATGCACCGCAACAGCGCATACAATACGAGCGCTTAGTACAACAGCTGTCGCTGGCACGGGAGTATCATAAGCCACTTATTATTCACTGCAGAGATGGAGCGCAGAAGAATGCGCATGCTGATATGCGCACCTTGTTGCAGTCTTCTGAATTCGTCGGGAAGGTTTCCGGTGTTATCCATAGCTTCACCGGCACCTATGCGGATGCAAAGGCATATATCAATCTCGGGTTTATGATTGGTCTTAATGGGATTATCACATTTGCGCGGCAATACGATGATACGGCTATGGAAATTCCTCTCGAGGATATTGTTTTAGAGACGGATTCTCCGTATCTGACCCCCGAGCCACATCGTGGCGAGCGTAATGAGCCTGCTTTTGTCGGATTTGTTGCAGAACAGCTTGCACGCTTGCGCCGCACTTCCTTTGAGCGCGTTGCCGAGCACACGACGCGCAATTCAGAAAAGCTGTTCACTATTCCTTCTGTTTTGGTATAGTGCGCATACACCTATGACCTCATATCAGCCGAACGATATTGAAAAAAAGTGGCAGAAAGAATGGGCAGATATGCGCGCGAACGAAACGCCAGACCATGTTGAGGAGCGCCCTAATAAGATGGTGCTCGTAGAGTTTCCTTATCCTTCTGGTAATTTACACATTGGCCACTGGTATGCCTTTGCGCTCCCTGATATATACGCGCGCTACTGGAGAATGAAGGGCTTTAACGTGCTGTACCCAATGGGGTTTGATGCATTTGGGTTGCCAGCAGAAAACGCCGCACTGCAGCGCGATATTCATCCAGGGGAGTGGACGAAGCAAAACATCGAGTACATGACGAATCAGCTCCACAGCATGGGGGCAATGTTTGATTTTTCTCGTGCGGTTTCCACAATAGATCCAACGTATTATCGGTGGACGCAATGGATGTTTCTGCGTATGTTTGAAAAGGGCCTCGCATACCGCGCAAAGACAACAGTAAACTGGTGCCCAAAGGATCAGACGGTGCTTGCGAACGAGCAGGTCGTTGATGGTCATTGTGAGCGGTGTAGTACCGCGGTACAGCAACGCTCTTTGGAGCAGTGGATGATGAAGACAACCGCGTATGCTGATCGACTTATTAGTGGACTTGAGAATCTGGACTGGCCGAACACGGCCCGCACCGCACAACAGCATTGGATCGGAAAATCAGAGGGGGCGATTATTACATTCCCACTTTCGGGGATCCCTGGACAAGAAGATGGCAAGCATTCAGTCGAAGTATTTACGACACGGCCCGATACGCTTTTTGGCGCCACGTTTTTAGTGGTGTCGCCAGAACTTGCTCAGAAGTGGATTGATGTCGGCTGGCGAGCGAGCGATGAGGTGCGCGCATATATTACAGAAAGCCGCTCTAAACGAGAACTTGAGCGCCTTGAGGGCGCAAAGGACAAGACGGGCGTTGCTCTAGGTATCTCAGCAAAAAATCCTATCTCCGGAGAAAGTATTCCGGTGTGGGTTGCAGATTATGTGCTAGGCAACTATGGCACAGGAGCTATTATGGCGGTGCCCGCGCACGATGAGCGAGATCGTGCCTTTGCCGATGCCTTCAACCTTCCGATAAGCGATGCGTCGCTCCGTGATGCGCAGGAAGTTATAGATCAGCTTGTCGCGAAGGGCGCTGGATACGCGAAAACAACCTTTAAGCTCCGCGACTGGGTTCTCTCACGCCAGCGCTATTGGGGGGTTCCTATTCCTATTATTCACTGTACGACGTGTGGCTACGTTCCCGTTCCAGATGACCAGCTTCCCGTAGAGTTGCCGCCACTCCGCGATTTCAAACCAGCAGATGACGGGCGGAGTCCGCTTGCAAAGGCAACTGAATGGCTTTCGGTTTCATGCCCGAAGTGTGGTGAGGATGCGCAGCGTGAAACGGATACCATGGATACCTTTGTAGATTCTTCGTGGTACTACCTTCGCTATACAGATCCTCACAATAGTGAGCAGTTTGCGAGTAAAGAAAAAATGGCGCAGTGGTTGCCGGTACCGATATATCTTGGCGGGTCGGATCACAACACCATGCATCTTCTCTACTCACGCTTTTTTGCAAAAGTACTTTTTGATCTCGGCTATCTTTCATTTGAAGAACCGTTCTTAAAGCGTGTGAATCGTGGATGGGTACTTGGTCCTGACGGACAAAAAATGTCGAAGTCTCGGGGGAATGTGGTTGATCCTGATAAAGAGGTGGCTCAATATGGCGCAGATACGGTGCGTATGTATTTGGCGTTCATGGCGCCATACGAGCAGGGCGGTCCTTGGGATCCGCGAGGTATAACCGGAGTGCACCGACTGCTTTCGCGTATCTGGACCTTGTTTTCACAAGAGCCGATCGGAGAGGCATCTCCTGACGTAGAGTGTGCATTGCATGCAGCAACACGAAACATTAGTAGAGACATTGAACTCCTTTCATTGAATACGTGTGTCAGTGAGCTTATGAAGCTGATGAACGCTGTTGATGACGCAAAGACAACGCTTACTACAAAACAGCGAGAGCATGTTATCCGATTACTCGCGCCGTTCGCACCACATCTTGCCGAAGAATTGTGGCATTCGGTATGTGGCCATACGTCATCGGTGCACCAAGAGCCTTGGCCCTCATTCGATGCAACGCTTCTTGAATCGCAGAGCGTTGTTGTCCCTGTGCAGGTGAATGGTAAGGTGCGCGCAACGATTGAAGTTGCGCCCGATGCTTCAGAAGAATTGGTGCAAGCTCAAGCGCTCGCGGCAGAGGGTGTTATCCGCGCTCTTGGGGACGCACAGGTGCACAAAGTGATTGTGATACCCAAGCGTATGGTGAGCATTGTCGCGCGTTGACGTCTGTGCGTAAATCTCTATACTGGTGGGCGATAGCATGATGGTGGGTGTATACGCGTGGGCATGAAATGACCGGCGCATACATTTTCCGTCTTTCTCTCCTATGGCTCAAGAAGCAGACCGTGATTTTGTAGCATACGTTGTAACATCAATCGTCAGTAAGCCAGAAGACGCACGCATTACTCGTACCGTTGACGAGCTGGGCGTGCTTATTTCTGTTAAAGTGCACCGCGATGACATGGGGGTTCTTATTGGGCGCAGTGGTGCGACGGCGAAGGCGATCCGGACGCTTGCACGTATCGTTGGCATGCGCCACGAAGCGCGCGTGAACTTGCGCATTGAAGAACCAGAAGGTGGTAAGATGGCCGGTGGCGCAAAGGATGTCGACGCTGTGGTGAGCGAGTTAGGTATGTAAAAATTGAGGATGCAAACAGCGGCATCTTGCACGATGCTGTTTTTTGTTGCATAATAAGACATTCACTCTATGGGGAGTGAAAAAGGAGGCTAACCGTGTCAACGACAACGGAAAGAAGGAAGCGTTCAGTCGAAGCCTTTAAGGCCTTCGCCGCCTCGTGCGCAATTCACCAAGGCGAGATCGGGGAAACGCAGGCGAAGCGCATCGCTGCGCTTCTTGTGCTGCTGGCGAGGACGGCGCACAACCTGAAGACAGGTCCAGGTGTGCTCATCCAGGCACCGCGTTTGTCCCTGCGCGACATCGGGTTGTTGGAGGCGATCTGTGTTCCACAAGGAGTACACGTCGCATACGTAGCCGGGCGCCGCTCTCTGCGGTGCGAGTATGTCCGACGCCGCAAGACGTATGTGCCGTGGGGCGACGGCTTGCGCTTCACCATCGGTGCGCGAGTGCGGCGCCGGAGAGTACCGCCCCCTCGGAGGCAGGCCGCGAGGTCTGTCTCGTAGTTCGGTGCCGTCCGTCCTGTAGGCGGGCGGCACATTTCTTTATACGATATGCGCATTGATATTATTACTATCTTCCCAGATCTCTTTTCAGGATTCCTTAGCGAATCCCTTTTGGCTAAGGCGCAAAAGCCTCGACGCCCAGAAGGGTCGGGGTTTCGATCGAAAGCATCGGGAAAGCCCTTATTGACGATCAACACGCACTATCTTCGCGATTGGACGGACGACCGACACCAGACTGTTGACGGTAAGCCCTATGGTGGAGGCCCGGGCCTTGTGATGAAAGTGGAGCCTATCTATGCCGCGGTACAGCAGCTTCTCAAAAAGAAAATAGGGAAGCTTACAAAGCCAAAACGCAAGGTTATTCTGTTTAGTCCGCGGGGTGAACAACTTACGCAGCAGTACATCCAAAAATGGACGAAGGTTGACCAGCTTATTTTAATTTGCGGACGCTATGAAGGTATTGACGAGCGCATTGCCGACCACGTTGCGGACGCGGTTGTCTCTGTGGGCCCCTATGTACTGAACGGCGGGGAAGTCCCGGCGATGACGGTTATTGAAGCCGTGGCGCGACTCCTTCCCGGCTTCATGCACGACCCAGAAAGCCAAACAAAAGAGGACCATGCGCAGTATACAAAGCCAGAGATTTTTGAACCTAAAAAGGGGGCTCGCTGGCGCGTACCTAAGGTGCTCCTTTCGGGTAACCACGCTAAGGTGGCGGAGTGGCGAAAAGGGGGCAAAAAAGGCTCTTGACGGGCGTAACACCACTAGGGTATACTGCTCGGGCCCCTGAACTATCTATTCAGGTGTTGCACTTTCCCAATTCATACTCGCACACCAGTCTATTAAATTTGAAGAGAGTTTGATCCTGGCTCAGGATGAACGCTGGCGGCGTGGATAAGGCATGCAAGTCGAACGGTCCCGACGGATCCCGCAAGGGGCTCGTCGGGATAGTGGCGAACGAGTTAGTATCACCTTGGTACGTACCCCCGAGTCGAGCATAACGGGTCGAAAGATCCGCTAATTCTCGATGGTCTCGCAAGAGTAAAGTCGCAAGACGCTTGGGGAGCGGCCTAGGTCCTATCAGCTAGTTGGCGGGGTAACGGCCCACCAAGGCTATGACGGGTAGGAGGCGTGAGAGCGCGACCTTCAACGACGGAACTGAGACACGGTCCGTACACCTACGGGTGGCAGCAGTCGAGAATATTCGACAATGGGCGAAAGCCTGATCGAGCGACGCCGCGTGCAGGAAGAAGGCCTTCGGGTTGTAAACTGCTTTTGCGTGGGAAGAATTTTGACGGTACCACGAGAATAAGGGGTTGCTAACTCTGTGCCAGCAGCAGCGGTAATACAGAGACCCCGAGCGTTATCCGGAATTACTGGGCGTAAAGCGCGAGCAGCCGGTTGTATTAGTCTGGTGTTAAATTCTGGGGCCCAACCCCAGAGCCGCATCAGAAACGGTACGACTAGAGCGGGTAAGAGGTAGGCGGAACGTGCAGTGTAGGGGTGAAATCCACTGATATTGCACGGAACACCAAAAGCGAAGGCAGCCTACTGGTGCTCTGCTGACGGTCAATCGCGAAAGCGTGGGGATCAAAAAGGATTAGATACCCTTGTAGTCCACGCCCTAAACTATGCACACTAGCTATTGGGAGCATCGACCC
>JBBTTB010000003.1:0-27803 GCA_038064455.1 Patescibacteria group bacterium
CCGCCTTCGGTCGCCGAAGCGACCTTCGGCGGACACAGTCCGCCAGGACGTCGCGAAGGGGAATTATAGTATGCAATCACGGAAGCGTGGCTGAGTGGTTGAAGGCACCACACTCGAAATGTGGCATGGGGGTAACCCCATCGGAGGTTCGAATCCTCCCGCTTCCGCCAGACAAAAAGAGACTGCCGTTTGGCGGTCTCTTTTTGTACTGTGTTGCTGGGGCGGGAGATTCGAAGCCCGGAGCGATGTGACGCTAGTAGGCGTCACCGCGAGGGCCGGGGCCCAGAACCGAGATGCCGCGGCGGCGGCTATCGAGAGTGGCGGGCGAATCCTCCCGCTTCCGCCTTCGGTCGCCGAAGCGACCTTCGGCGGACACAGTCCGCCAGGACGTCGCGAAGGAGACTTTCGTGTACAAGTTGCGTCGAACCCAATATTTTATATGGGTTATTTCGTGGTATGATAAAGTATGGCTCGCATCGTTAATCTTCGCCAGCAGGCACCCGAACTCCCTCGTCAAGACGCCGGCCACCCTCAAGCGCCCCATGTTCCTTTGCGTCAAAACACTCCTCTTCCCCCGCCCCGCTTGCGGCAAGCGCCCCAGCTACCTCGTCAAGAGCAACTCCCATCACAAGAAAATCTTGATAGCCAAGAGCTTCTCTCGTGGAACGTGCCCGCACAAATCGCCGGGCCACGCACCTATCTTCTCCCCGGAGGGCTCTCTGCGGGAGCTGTCGCATCGTGGTTTGTGTTAGGTGACCCCACGCTTGTAGCGTTATGTAGCGTTGCGGCCGCGTCTACATTTCTTGTAGGTCGCGGGGACGCGCGCCTCTCGGTGGAGCTTTCTGATACGGCGGTGATTTTGGGGAGTCGCAGTGTGCCCTATGCATCGCTCGCGGGATTCTGGGTGCACTACATTCCCGGAGGTGAGAAGGAGTTGATTTTTCACCCGAAACAGTGGTATGCTCCCCTCTTAGTTATTCCTCTGGGTGATACAGACCCAGTGGCGGTAAGAGCATTTCTTGCCGAGAAGCTAATTGAAAAAGAAGCAACCCCATCGCTTTCGGCTGCTCTTGCGAAGCGGTTGGGATGGTAGTATTGCCCTCGTCGTTCAACGGATAGGACGCAAGATTGCGGATCTTGCAATTGAGGTTCGATTCCTCACGAGGGCACCAAAATCTGACTTTTTGCAAGTTTGAAAGGTTCGCCTCGCTTCGCTAATTATTAACTAGTAATTTTATGAACATGAATCAAAAAGTTTTTGCGAATATCTTACTTATTATTTTGGCCATAGTATTGGTGGGAGCATTGGGATATATAACTTTGGCAAAGAAACCAGTCCCAACTGAACGACCACAAGTGATGTCTCCGCCATCAAATACGAAACCGGCATCTCTATTTTCCAGTCCGGTGGGAATCGTGCTCCCTTCCGGTTGCAAGATAGTAGGGTCAGAAGGTGACATCGATCCGCAAACAAATCCCCTTCATCCAGATTACACTCTAAGAGAGAATGATTGGCTCGTAGATTGTGGTTTACAAAATAGAAATGCGAGCGAGATTTTGAAGTCGGCATTTGAGCAACAGGGTTGGAAACTTTGTCAAGATAGCTTGTCAAATTTAATTTGGTCAAAAAATGGAACAGGAACCGTCGCGTGGGAAATTGATGGTGTACATCCATTTCGAATTCTGCAATTGAATGAGGGGGCTGTATGCGGTCCATAAAATTTGCCGCCAAAGAAAAACTTTAAATTATCAATGGTGCGGCTACGCCGCCTTTCCGAATTTTCGCTGGGGGACTTCCTCGCCACCGCAAGCGGCGAAATGCGTTCGGACTAATTCAAGAATACTGCACCAAAATCTGGCTTTCGGAAAATTGCCTGACTTTTTGCTAGAAAGCGGTGATTGCGCCAGAACTAATAATTTCTCCAACCTCTGCCCAGCCGATTGCTTCGGCGTAATTGTAGCGCGGAGGTAGTGCGAATACGTATTTGCTGTTGCGAGTGATCTCGCTTGAATTAAACGGTGCCGCTCCGCCGTCATGCCATTCCTTCGATGCGATGTGGCTCCACTGCGCGAGAGTATATATCCGTATCGGAATGTGTGCTCGGGGGTTCTGTGCCGTGGATAGTGGATGGGTAATCATCACGAAAGAAGTGGTTCCAATGGAGATTGTCTCCCCCGTGCTACTAAGCGTTACCTCGCCGTTTCCTGAGCTGGCTTCTGCTTTGAATCCTTCCCAACTCTGAGGGAGCGATACCTGCAGACCGAATTGTGTATTACGGTAAAGTACTGTCGATGCTGGCTTGGTGAATTTGAAGGTGGAGAGGATCTGGTCAATGGTTAATGTGGTCGTGAACGGTGTAGCAGAAACCACAAAAACTCTACCTTTAAGTTCAATAAAATAATATATATTTTGTTGAACTCCACTCTCGGGGTAATAGGCAACGATTCTAATAGCGGGCTGGCCATCAATGATTATATTATCGTCTGATATCAACTTGGCACCAGCGAAGCCCGCGACCTCCTTCCTTATTGTCTCTGATTCCTTGGCCACGGTGCTGGAGACTACGTTTATATATAACTCGGGATTATAGTGACTTTCTAATGAGATAGTGCCGTTAGTCTCGAATACATTAAGATCGGCTGGATATCGGAACTCAAACCCATACTGCGTATTTGTATATGTCTTCCAGTCAGCAGCGGGGTTGGCTGATGCTGATGGGGACGCGGACGGAGACTCCCCTGCGATCGGTTCTGGAGAGGAACTGAAATACACGGCCGCCGCAATCAGGAGAATGATAACGAGAGCGCCAATGGCGTACCTTTGCCAAAAGCTTCGGACGATGAGTGTATCGGGCGAGAGCCATGCCTAGGGAGGTATAGTTGGCGGTGTTTGTGGTTCCATAATACGATCATCATACGCCTTGAGCGCGTTCGCCACAACAACACAACGCTCCCGGATTTCGGGAGCGTTGTGGCGTAAAGAGCTACTGCGAGTTACATCGCTGGCTGTTCTGGTGCTGGCGCCGCTGCTGGCATCGCTTCAGATGCACCACAAGAACCGCAGACCATTTTACAGGTTGCTGCGTGCTCTCCTTCGTGTGCTGGTTCGCACTTCATCTCCATAGTTCCGCCACATGTGCAAGGTTTATTTTCCATAAGGCACCCCCTTTCTGTATATAAAATGACCATAACACACATTAACAAGAGTGCCTACCCCTTTTTCCTGTTGTGGAAGCGCTCGTGTACCTCGCGAAGCTGGCGATCGGTGACGTGAGTATAGATTTGTGTGGTGGTCACGGATGCATGCCCGAGCATTGCTTGCACCGAGCGGATGTCAGCGCCATTGCGCAAAAGGTCAGTAGCATACGAGTGACGCATGGTATGAGGGCTTACATGCTTTCCTACGATGCCTGCGGCGATCGCGTGCTTTTGAACGATGCGCTGAATGCTTCGAGGGGTGATGCGAAGGCGTTCGTTTTTTCCGTAGCCATTTTTAGGAATACGGATAAAGAGGGCGGGGTCAACGTCTTTTCGTGCCACAAGGTACGCTTTGATATTTTTCTGTGCATCTTCTGAAAGAAACACGAGCCTTATTTTCCCCCCTTTACCTCGCACGGGAACTTCACCTCGCGCCACATCAACGCGATCGCGCTCAAGGGAGCAAAGCTCGGATACGCGCATGCCGGTACTAAACAGCGTTGCAAGCATCGCGCGGTCACGAAGGGCCGCAATACTATCCCCCTTTGGTGCGGCCATCAGCCGAGCAACCTCATCACCTTCGAGAAACGTTACCTGGCGTTCCTCTTGCTTGCCAAGCTCAATGCGCTCGGGCGCAACGGATTGTATGCTGCGCTTCACGAGATATGTTAAAAAGTTTCGAATAGCGATAATGTGGTAGTTTTGCGTTACGCGCTTAAGCGGCTTCCCGTCGCCGCTCGTGAGACGGTTAAGATGGAGGCGATATTTGCGAATAAGGTCTTCGGAGACGTCCGAAATACTATTCGTGTTTGCGAAGCGTACAAAGCGCTCAAGATATCGCCCATAGTTTTCCACGGTTTTTGGCGATCGGTTTCGTTCGATCTCCAAGTACTCCAAGTACTCGTTTTTGAGGTCTTTGAGGCGTTCTGCAGCCATATGTGGGTAGTATACACGGTTTTGCGACGTCCGTCTGGGCGCGCTTGCGATGCCTCATCTTTTATTGTATAATGGATTGGTATGTGATTGTCCCTTGAGTGGTTTGGCCCGCATAACGCGCCTCACTCCTCCTGTGGCATGCATGTGTAGCATGGCATTATCAACACAACAGAAATCGAAGATTGTTTCCAAACATCAGACACACGACAAGGATACGGGATCTCCCGACATCCAAGTCGCTCTCTTTTCATCGGAAATTGACCGTCTCGTAAAGCACCTTCGCAAGCATGCGAAAGACAACGGCTCTCGAGTTGGACTTTTAAAAATGGTTGCTAAGCGACGCCGTCTGCTTGAGTATCTCAAGCGCACAGAACCAAAGCGCTACGAGAAACTCATTAAAGACCTCGATTTGAAGAAGTAACTACGGGCGCGGACGGCACTGCCGTCCGCTGTTCGTTTCTATTAACTATATGAATCAAAAACTTTCAGTTCCCCAGCGGAAGACGCACCGCGTTGGGGTCTTTGTAGATGTACAGAACATGTACCATTCTGCGAAGCATTTGCACGGTGCGCGTGTAAACTTTAAAGAGCTCCTCTCTATTGCTACGGCAGGGCGCGATCTTATTCGCGCTGTTGCATACGTAGTGAAGTCAGACACCGAAGAAGAGCGTGCCTTTTTTGATGCACTTGAAAAATCAGGCTTTGAGCTCAAGATGAAAGACCTTCAGGTCTTCGCGGGGGGTATGAAAAAAGCCGATTGGGATGTTGGACTCGCCATTGATGCCATCTCTCTCTCGCGCCAGCTTGACGTAGTTGTTATTGTTTCCGGTGACGGCGATTTTGAGCCGCTTGTAGACTATCTCAAGCACCAAGGCCTTATTGTGGAGGCGGTGGCATTCCGTCGCTCCACAAGCTCTCGTCTTGTGGAGGCGGTTCACAACTTTATTGATCTCGACGAGACCGCAGCGTTAATGCGCTCGCGCCGCGTTGCAGCTCGTGGTCGTCGTGGTTCGCGCACCGAGCATCCTGAACGCGAAGCTTCCGAGCCTCGCGCCGTAGGCACTGATACCGATGGTCTCGATGATGTCCTCTAGCGTCCTCTATAAAATGCTTGGCGTTATGGTGGGTGTAGCCGCGCTCCTTTTGGGAGTGCGGCTCGCGTTGCGTCAGTTTGACCAACATGGCGGCGCATCTCCTACCCCTAGATGCTACTACCAACAGGTTGAGTGTATTCGTGCCCCTTGCGATCCCGTACTCGTGTGCCCCACGCCGAGCTACTAGTATTTTCCCCATTATTTCGATATAGTCTTCTTGTATACCGCTTGTCGCACCTCCGCCATTGTCCGCATGGGGCGCTAGCCTTTTTCGCTCTTTCTAAGGGCTTGTGAGGCCAGCTTCCGATGGGAGTGCGTGTGATCGCGGCAGCATATGCAGGAAAAAAAATATACGCGCGCAATTGCCGGGAGAACGCTCTCCGTTCAGCTCGGAAAACTCGCGCAGCAGGCCAATGGATCGTGTCTCGTGCAGTATGGTGAAACGGTAGTGCTTGTAACAGCAGTGATGGGTGCAAATGCAAAAGACGTCGACTACCTTCCCCTCTCCGTTGATTACGAAGAGCGTTATTACGCTGCAGGAAAAATTAAAGAATCAAAGTGGATGAAGCGCGAAGGCCGTCCACCAGAAGAGGCGATCCTCACGGGTCGTCTCATTGATCGCGCTATTCGTCCCCGCTTTAACCACGACATGCGCAACGACATTCAAGTTGTTGCAACGGTGCTTTCGTTTGATCGCGAAAACGACCCTGACATGGTGGCAATGTTTGGCGCATCGCTTGCGCTCCTTACCTCGGATATCCCCTGGGACGGTCCTATCGCTGGTGTTCGCGTGAGCCGCGGCGATGTTGGCATGATCGCCCACCCTACATACGCACAGCGCGCTGCTGGCGACTTTGACATTGCAATTGCAGGTACAAAAAATCGCATCAATATGATCGAAGGTGGTGCGCGCATCGTCCCCGAGGCACACATTAGCGAGGCTGTTGCTTTTGGGTTCCAAGCCATGCAAGAGCTCATTGCGTTTCAAGAAGACATTGCGGCAGATATTAAGGCAGAAAAGCGCCAAGGATCCCTCGCCTCACTTCCGAGTGATATCGCTGAATTGGTCACAAAAACCGCCACACCACTTCTCGATCGTCCAGAGGGCGGGCTCTATGCGAAAACAAAAGAGGCATTCTATGCAAATATTGCTACAGCAAAGGTTTTGGTGGTTGAAGCGGTTGATGCGGCATATGCCAATTCCCCCGACCTTTCGAAGCTCCATGAGTACGTTATGGTTGCGTTTGAGCGCGTTGCCGATGGCATAGTGCATAAAAATGTTCTTGAGCGCGATGTGCGTCCCGATGGACGCGCCCTTACGGAAGTTCGAGATCTTTCTGTTGAGGTTGGTGTCCTCCCGCGCGTGCACGGTAGTGCCTTATTCCAGCGAGGCCAGACGCAAGCTCTCTCGGTGCTCACTCTTGCGGCTCCGGGCATGGAGCAATGGATTGAAACAATGGAGATTGAGCTGACAAAGAAGCGTTTTATGCACCATTACGTCTTTCCAGCATTTTCTGTTGGCGAGACGGGCCGCATGGGATCTCCTGGTCGTCGCGAAATCGGTCACGGCGCACTCGCCGAGCGCTCTCTTGAGCCCATCATCCCCTCGCGCGAAGACTTCCCGTATACCATTCGCGTAGTGTCAGAAATTCTTGGGTCTAACGGATCGTCTTCTATGGCCTCGGTGTGTGGGACATCCCTTGCCCTTATGGATGGTGGCGTCCCTATTGTCGCACCAGCGGCGGGTATTGCGATGGGTATTATGTTCGATGCATCTGGTGAGAAGTATAAAGTGCTCACTGACATTCAGGGGCCAGAAGACCACTACGGAGACATGGATCTCAAGATTGCAGGAACTCGCACGGGTGTTACTGGTATGCAAATGGACGTAAAAGTCGAAGGTATTACGCCGGCAATCTTTACTGAAGCGCTTATGCAGGCGCGCGATGCCCGTATGCATATTCTTGATGCTATGGATCGCATTATCGCATTACCGCGCGCTGAACTTTCGCTCCTTGCTCCCCGTGTGCATACGCTTCGTATCGACCCTAAAAAAATTGGTATGGTCATTGGCTCACAAGGCAAGACCATAAACGAGATCACGGAAACCACAGGAGCTTCGATCGATATCGAAGATGACGGCACGATATTTATCGCATCTCCTAGCGCCGACAAGGCAAAGCAAGCCATCGACTGGATCGAGTCTATTACCTACGAACCAAAGCCGGGAGACGCGTTCCAGGGAACGGTAACTCGCATATTAGACTTCGGTGCTTTTGTTGAGTTTATGCCCGGCAAAGAGGGCATGGTGCACGTGAGCGAAATCAATGGAGAGCAACTTGATCATCCAAGTAAGGTTCTGCGTGAAGGACAGACGGTTTCTGTCACCGTGAAGGAAGTTGATGCCATGGGAAGGATTAATCTCACCATGCTCCCTCCCGGGGTTGCCCCCGCGCAACGTCCCCCGCGGCATAGCGGAGGGCCTCGAAGAGAGGGCTCACGAGATCGATCGCCACATCAAAAAAAGAGATACTAGGACATACACACACCGCGCAAAAGCGCGGTGTGTTGTTCTCGTGGTACAATGCATGTGTCATGGCAGACGCATCTTCAACAGGAAGCCTCGACGCACTTCTCCAATCTCTTCAGGAGGAGCAGCCCAAAAAAACAACAGCCCCGATTGCTCCAGTGGCGCAGGGGCTACCCGCCTCAACTGCGGAGCATACAAACACGCCTTCGATCGCTACGCCGAGTAGTCCTGCTACTCCGGCGCCAACCGCAGCTCGTCGTACGCAGAAAAGCGACGCTCCTTTCCAGCGAAAGAAACTAGATATTTCCGCGCTCCCCCCGCTGGGAGGACAGGGCGCTCCGCAAAAACCAAAAGACCCACCAATAGCTGGAGTGTCTCAAGAGAAAGAGCAGAGTATCCCAGTGCCACAAGGGCAAAAAACAACTATTCGAACCATGGCGCATGATATTGCTAGCGCTGGGGCTGGTGGAACTATTAGCGCGGGCATTGCCGTAGAGGCATCCACAATGTCCTCTCTGCCGAAAGTGACTCAGCAAGAAGTAGCGCCACCACCCACCGCTACCTCGCTACCACAGCAAGGGTCCCAAGCCCTGCAAGACCCTACTCATCACAGCCGGGTAAGCTCGAGAACCATCGCATACGTTGTCGTCACTGCGGTGGCCCTTGGCGCAGGGGCGGCGTATTGGATATCGCAATCCCCAGAAGCCTCTCGCATGGTGCCACGTGAGTCAAAAACTCCAGATACCATGCCGCTCCCATCGGGAGCTCGGCAACGACTCTCCTCAATCCTGGGGGGAACTCTTGAGACAGTGTCTCTCTCCGCCGCGCCTTCCGGCGTTTCAATATATGATGCCGCATCCTCGCTTTTACCCCCACTCAACCGTCTCCGCAGATTCCAAATCACGCCTCAAGCAGGGGCGACTCCAATAAGTCATCCAAAGGATATTTTTAATACACTAGATATTGTTCGCCCAAGCGAGATGGATGAGTTGTGGGGCGATGAGGGCGCGCTTCTCGCGTTTGGCCAGCCAGCTATTTTTAATACCAAAGGAGTGCTTGTTTCCCCTCCCCCGACGCAGGAAACGCGGCTTGTTCTCATTGGGGAAGTGCTCGATGTGGCGCGAGCGTCAGTGGCAATGGATGCATGGATGGCTACGGGGATTGATAAGTCGCTCGCGGATCTTTTTAGATACGATGTTCTCAAGGCGGGCACGCCCGACATACAGACCGGGATATATAAGTCATATACGGTGCACTATAAAAACTTTCCTAGGAGTGATCGCGCCCTCGATTATGCGCTCATAGAAGATACTGAAGGTCGTGCCTATCTCGTGTTTGCCAACTCAAAAGAAGCCCTCGCGGCAACGCTCGATCTCTTTAATGCCCAGATAAACGCAGAAGATCTCTAGGTACTAGCTTGTGGCGACGCTCGTTGGTGACACGATTGGTGACACCAATGGTTGGTGTCACCAAAACATCTACGCCGTGTCACCAACAGATTGTGCAGTAAATACGCGGCCTTTAGTTGGCGTCATGGCTCATTGGTGACACCAACCGTGTTGTTATTGGTGACACGGTGTCACCAATCGTGACGCTGACATATCCACATTTTTGTGTTGACGCTATAGTCTGGGGCGATTAAACTAATACTAGTTCCTTCCAGTAATCGTTCGTTCTGTTCCTTCTGGCCGCGCGCAGCGTGCGCCGGTCGGTATATTCCCCCCTATACAGGGGCCCGCCCACTTGGAGAATCAATCCTATTGTTTCTGGGGCTCGAGGCCCCTGTTTTTGTTTTTTATCTACTTCGTATATAATCAGTGCTTATGGATCATGCATCGTTAGAAGCGCTCAAACAAAGACTTGAGGTAGAAAGAAATGTGTTGAAGGACCGTTTGCGCGAGATTGGGGTGGAAAACCCAGCTGTTCCGGGTGATTTTGAGCCAACAATTCCGAATTATGGCGATGAACATGATGACTCGGTGAATGAATCTACTGATTTAGACGTGAATATAGCGGTAGTATCTGAACTTGAGCGTCGATTTAAAGAAGTGCAAGCGGCATTAGAAAAAATCGAACACGGAACGTATGGAGCATGCGCTACGTGTGCGACGAGTATCGCCGCCGATCGGCTCCAGGCGGTTCCCACTGCGGCGCTCTGCACAGTATGCGCCCAGAAGCGTTAAAAGCCCCGTACGGGGCTTTTTTGTATGCCAACACGTATTCGATCAGCCGGTATTATAGGAATAGAAGCATCCCCCATTGATATCGAGGTGGATTCCGTTCCAGGCATTCACTCATTTTTACTTGTAGGGCTCCCTGATAAGGCGGTGCAAGAATCAAAAGATAGAATTAGCGCCGCGGTCCGCAACAGCTCGTTTACACCTCCAAGCGCGAAGCACAAGCGCATTACCGTAAGCCTAGCGCCCGCCGATGTGCGCAAGGAGGGGCCGTCTTTCGACCTCCCTATTGCGCTCGGGTATCTTGCAGAGACAAAGCAAATACAAGGAGATTGGCACAATACATTCTTTGCGGGAGAGCTTGGACTTGATGGCTCTGTGCGTCCTATCCGTGGCGCGCTACCGCTCGTGTTGTGTGCTCAAGCGCAGGGCATTACAGAAGTTGTTCTTCCTACGGAAAACGCCCAAGAGTGCGCATGGATTGAGGGCGTTTCTGTGTTCGGCGCCGCGTCATTGGGCGATGTTGTGGCGCATATTATGAAGACGCATCGGCTTAAGAAATATCTTGTAACAGTAGGAGATGGCACGCAACATGAAGATGATCCATTTGAGCATATTATTGGCCAAACTTCCGCAAAGCGTGCACTCACCGTTGCGGCCGCAGGAGGGCATAACGTGCTCATGTTTGGCGCTCCAGGATCTGGGAAGACGCTTCTTGCGCGAGCGCTCGCGAGCCTACTTCCACCGCTCGAGCATTCAGAAATGCTCGATGTGGCGCGCATTTATAGCGCCGCCGGCCTTCTCTCCGGAGAGCCCATACTGCGTAAGAGGCCGTTTCGCAATCCCCATCACACCGCATCAGCAACCGCTGTTATTGGTGGCGGCACCATCCCCCGGCCTGGTGAAATTAGTCTGGCGCATCGAGGCGTTTTGTTCCTCGATGAACTGCCGGAGTTTCCGCGCACCGTGCTCGAAAGCCTACGACAACCACTAGAAGATGGCGTTGTTACTATCGCGAGAGCTGCTGGTTCCGCGAGGCTCCCCGCCCAATGTATGCTTGTGGCTGCGATGAACCCATGCCCATGCGGCAACGCGGGAGATCCACAGCTAGAGTGTATATGCTCTGGAGCAAGTATTATGCGCTATACAAAGAAAATATCAGGCCCCCTTCTTGATCGCTTAGATATTCAGGTGCGGGTTCCCCGAGAAGTCAGTCTTTCCTTGAAGAAACAAGAAAAATCAAAAGATATTGACAGTGTGCGTGCCGCTATCGCGCTTGCATGGAATGCGCAAAAAGAAAGAAATGCTCGGTTTGGTATTCTGCGAAATAGCGATATCCGTCACGGTTTCATTCAAGATGTGTGTGTGCTTTCAAGTGACGCAGAGCGGTTATTAGAGGCATCGGCGAAGGTTTTCAAGCTCTCAATGAGAAGTATCCATAGGATCCAAAAGATTGCGCGAACCATTGCTGATCTCGAAGGGGTAGCGCGCATAGAGGAAAAACATTTAGCTGAGGCGGTGCAGTTGCGTACATCTGATATGGCGTCCGCCGCCTGATTGGTGACACGATTGGTGTCACCACCAACATTGCGAACTGTGTCACCAATGTCACCAACTGTGACACCAATCATTGGTGTCACCAAAACATCCAAGTCGTGTCACCAACGAATCGTGCAGTAAATACGCGGCTTTTTGTTGGTGTCACGGCTCGTTAGTGACACCAATGTCATCAACTGTGACACCAATCGTGTTGTTATTAGTGACACCGTGTCACCAATCGTGACGCCAATGACACTAAAAAATAGCCGCCAGATGGGCGGTTATTTTTGTGCGAGAGGATTCTTTGCGCCGTGCACTTCAAAGTGAAGGTGACACCCGGTAGATTTTCCCGTAGATCCCATAAGAGCGATCACCTTACCCTTCTCGACTATATCGCCTACGCCTACCAGGAGTCTCTGCGCGTGCCCATAGAGCGTTTCTGTGCCATTCTCGTGCTGTAGTTTAATATATTGTCCAAATCCCCCGTTGTAGCCCTCAGCATCGCTTACGGTCACCGTACCACTCGCCGCTGCGTGGATGGGTGTACCGCAGGTATTCGCCATGTCGACGCCATTGCGTCCATGGATCTTTCCCCAATTAAAACCGATGGTTGGGAGCTTGAAAAATGAGCCAAGATCGGGAAGGTATCCAAAGCGACTCGTTGTCGAGGCGATATTCTTTTGGCTACTCATCTTACCATCGGGAACGGCAATTTCTTTGCCTATTTGAAGGCGACCATCGCGAGGAATGCCGTTAAATGTAATGACTGCGTCTTCGGCGACACCGTACTTCTTCGCTATAGTCGCGAGCGAATCTCCCCCCTTTACCACGTGGAGTACTCCGGAAACAGGAGGGATGCGTAGTGTCTGGTTGGGTTTAATACTGTCAGCATCTCGGAGATTGTTGGCCCACAAGATTGATTCTGTAGACACGCCAAAGTCAGAAGCGATGAAAGACAGCGTGTCTCCTTTTTGCACGCGATATGTGATGGTTTCGCTACGTTTTTCAGTGATAAGCGCTGCGGCAACCTCATCAACTGGAGCGAGGGTAAGGAGTGCGCTGTCGCCAATCATTGCAAGTTCTGGAGTCGCGGTAGTTTGTCCGCCCCACCCAGGAACAGCTTCAAGAGAAGACGTTGGGGTTTCTTGGGTGACTCCTTTGCTCGCATGCCCAAAGGCTTCAAGGAAGCGTGTCTGTGCGAATTGCAGTGGCTCTTGGGGAACGAGTGCAAAGCGCTCACCTTGGGCGCTTACCCCTGCGAACGAGAACAAAAGGGCGCTTGCGCAGATAAGCGCAAGAACGGCCTCTTTTTTAGTACCGGCCGGCACGCGAGTATTTCGCGTTATGCCCTGGTCCGATGTGATGTGCTCAAGCGACGAATTGTCGGTGTGAGTATAAATAGTACGTGCGTTACCCTCTCCCTCTTGTATTCTGGTCTATCGTTTCGGCTCTATATGGGAAAGAGGCGCATCTCCCCTAGGAAAACAAAAGCCCCCGTGGGGGGAGAATTGCTTCCGCCATGGTAGCATATGGGGAGGGTATGCGTCAACGACCTTCATCCACACCTGTTCATAGTGAAAAAAGTCAAAAAACGAGTGCTTTTGGCAACTATGCAGAAGACTTAGCGGCCCAATTTCTTGTGCGTAAGGGGTACGAAGTGCTTGCGCGCAATTGGCGGCGCCCGTGGGGCGAATTAGACATCATTGCACGCATTCGTGAGCTTGTTGTGTTCGTGGAGGTGAAGGCGGGGAGAGGGAGTGGAGCCCATTTTCAGCCAGAGCTCCACGTAACCGGGGAGAAGATTAAAAAACTCCTGCGAACGGCCCGCACCTATCTTGTGGCCCATGATCACTCCCCAGAGCAAGAGTGGCAGATCGATGTTATTTCAGTGACCGTAGATGTGGCGGCGCAGAAGGCGCACATTCGGCACTATAAAAATATAGAAGTGGGGTAGGGGGGCTATGGGGTGTCTGTGTATACCACTCAAAACTTACCTCTCACGTTGCCTATACCCTCTCCCTACCACGCGTCGAGCATCCTGCGAATGCTCGCGCTCCTACTCGCCCTCACCTTATAGTATGGAGCAATCTTTACTGTTCGGGCTGCGAGAGGGTAGAGCCGAGGGTGTGGGGCTATGTGTATGGGGAGTGAACCCTACACAATACGCGAAGCATTTCGGAGCGCGACGGCGCGAGAACTAGATGCGCCGCCAGTAAGGCGGCGACAGCGTGCTGAGTCTTTGGGTGGGGCTTTGCGATACGCGCTTGATGTGTTGAGTAGTAGAGAGGGTTTGGGATGTGTGTAGCAAGACTGATGTATATCGTGTACGCTAGGGTATATGGCAAGAAACGCTATTGGTGTACACGTATCAATTGCAGGAGGGATAGAGCATGCACCCAGCCGTGCGGCGGCAGAGGGGTGTGAGACGTTTCAATGCTTTACCCGTTCTCCGCAAGGTGGGCCGGTAGCTGACCTCACCCAAGAAACGATCGCGGCTTTTCAATCAGCAATGCACGAGCATGGCCTCTCTCGGTTTGTGGTTCATGCTCCGTATATTATTAATCTCGCCTCTGATACTCCACGCACACGCCATGGATCCGTGAGTATCCTGCGAAAAGAACTTGAGCGCGCCAGCTTACTCGGTGCCCGGTATGTGATGTTCCACCCGGGATCTTACGGAGAGGCAACGCTTGAAGAGGGTATGGAGCGAGTGAAGAAGTCGCTTCATGAAATATTAGACGGCTACTCTGGGACAACCCAGCTCCTCATAGAGACCTCTGCGGGAGCGGGGCATGTGATGGGCAGTACGTTTCAGGAAGTGGGGGAGATGGTGCGCTCTGTTTCCCAGCTCGATGCATTTGGCGGCGTCTGCTTTGATACGTGCCACGCCTTTGCGTCCGGATACGACTTTCGAACGCCGGAAGGCGCCGCCGCAATGCTCGCCGATTTTGATACACACATCGGACTACGCTTTTTAAAGGTGAGCCACGTGAATGATTCGCAAACGCCGCTTGGCGGAAAGAAGGATCGGCACGAACACATAGGCGCTGGGCACGTTGGGGAAGGCGGAATCAAGGCCATTCTCACCACCCCTGTCTTTTCTGCGATAGATTGGATTCTTGAAACAGAGCCAGAGGGGAGAGGGGAAGACCTCAAAAAGCTCAAAGAAATGCGCCAAATATAAGGGTTTTTGCATATATTTAGGGGGCTTGACTTTCCATACAGTTTTGCTATAATATACACATGCTAGGTGGGTTCACCTGGCCGCAATTTTAAAACCCATTTCCAGTTTTCCCGCCACCTCACAAGGGGTGGCATAGCCCAGGAGGGCGCCAATGAGGACCTTGAAGCTGTTCGCGGCCATCGTGGTCGCGATCCTCTGTGCCCCCGTTTGGGCACAGGAGCCGTACTCGCGGCACGACCGCGCCGACGTCCGCGTCGGTGCCAGCGTTCGTGTCGGTAGCACCCGCGTTCGTGTGGGTGTCGAAGTCCGACGCGGCGAGCGCGACCGCCGGTACGAGCATCGTTCGCGGGAGCGATCCCGCTACGACGATCGGCGATACGACCGCGGCTACTACCCGCCGCCGGAGACGCGCATCCTGCGCGCTCCCGTGACGTTCGGGCGGATGCAGTCCCGGCCCGATCCCCGTCCCCGCGTTGAAGAGACGCGCGCGCCGGAGATGCCCCGCTACAAGATGCAGACCGGGGAAATCTTCATCGTCAACGAGACGTCGTGTCTCGTGACGGTGGGGAGCGTCCGAACGGGGAAGTACATCTTGCTCGAGCCAGGCGCCGGGACCACCACGTTCTGGGAGGTCCAGGATCTGGTGGCGGAGACTCTCGATCGGTCGGACCGAACGTACGGTCCAGCACAGATCACCGTGTTGGGTGGAACCCCCAATGCGTTCAAGGTCGTCGTAAACTAGGCCAGGAGGCCAATCATGACGATGCGCACGGTCGTACTCGCGGTCGTACTCGCTCTGTCCCCCTTCATCGTGGGGTGCGGTGAGGAGGAGAAGGAAGCCCCGAAGTCCGGTTGCCCCGAGAAGGGCTGCCGGGACTACGCTGGCCTCACCAGCGCCAAGGATGGCGGGATGGTCCCCGTCAACGACGGCGAGGCACTCGTGATGTTGGCGGATCGGCTCGCGAGGCGCGAGAAGATCCATCAGATCGAGATCGACGCCATCGCGAGGCGCGAGGAGGCGAACCGCGATGCGGGCATCGCCGCCTACGAGCGCAAGCGCATGGAGGTGAACGCCGAGCGCATGGACGCGGCAGAGGATCGCGAGGCGATCATCCGCGCGGCGGAGGCCCGAGGAGCGGCCTCCGCGCGCCGCAACCCCTGCGGTTCCGCCGCCTGGCGGCCCTGCAATCCCTAGCGCGCACCATGCGCGGTAGGGGAAAGAGCCCGTGAGAGCAAAGCGACTTCGGTCGCTGCGCTCCACGGGCCTTTTATTTTTTTTCATACTCATGCCACAATGCATACATGCAGATAACGACCCATTCAGCGCAGGAAACACAGGCAGTTGCGGCACGCATACTTGCTTCTCTTGACGCACTCCCGACCTCTCGCGGCGCACTGGTGATCCGCCTAGAAGGGGATCTGGGCGCCGGCAAAACAACCTTCGTACAGGGGCTGGTGCGAGCGATGGGCGTTATGGATGCGGTGCGAAGTCCTACGTTTGTGCTCATGAAGCGATACCCTCGCCCGGGTGCACGTGACGTAGTGCACATGGATTGCTACCGTATTCATCGTCCCGATGAAGTCGCCTCACTCGATTTACCCGCACTTTTTACGGACCCCGACGTGCTTATGCTCATTGAGTGGCCAGAGCGCATTGCAGACATATTACCTTCAACTACACTGACCATTTCACTTGCCCACGCGGGCGGAGATGCGCGCACGATTACTATTCCCGACGAGCTCTCCCAAGGTATGGAAAATAGTGTAAGCTAACACCATATGCGCCGCCTTGTCCTTATCGACGGAAATGCCCTCGTACATCGGGCATTTCATGCGCTTCCGCCACTTACAGCACCAGATGGCCGCGTCACCAACGCGGTGTTTGGTGTTGCGTCTATTTTGATACGCATGATTGCCGACGTGCGCCCTACGCACATCATTGCCACGTTTGATCGCCCGGAACCAACATTTCGCCACGAGCAGTTTGCTGATTATAAGGCGCATCGTGAAAAAGCGCCTGACGAACTCTACGCGCAGATCCCGCTTGTGCAGGAATTGATGGTTGCGATGGGGATTCCCGTGCTTGAGGCGCCGGGATTTGAAGCAGATGACATCATTGGCACACTCGTGCATCAGCTCGAGAACGAGCAAGATATGCAGATTGTGATCGCAACGGGAGATTTAGATACACTGCAACTCGTGAAGGGGGAGCGCGTCGTTGTACTTACGCCTAAAAAGGGTCTTGGTGAAACAGCGCTTTATGATGAGAAGGCGGTGTATGCGCGTTTTAGTATTACTCCGGACCAAGTTCCTGATTTTAAAGGATTAAAGGGCGATCCTTCAGATAACATTCCCGGTGTGCCGGGCATTGGAGATAAAACTGCGTCTGCACTTTTGGGCGCATATGAAACGGTCGAGGGCGTTATTGATGCCGCGACCACATTTGAAAAGGGGAAGAAAAAAGAGAAAAAGGGTGTGCTGACAGAAAAGCTCGCCGAGAAGCTGGTGCTCCACGCAGACGAGGCTCGTTTCTCTCGGGAGCTTGCGACTATTCGCATCGACGCTCCCGTGTCATGTTCGTTAGAGAATGCGATGTGGCGCGAACGCGCTGATGTGACAAAGGCACGCTCCCTTATTGAAGGACTTGGTTTTCGGTCGCTTATTCGTCGCATTGAAGATGTGCTCACCGATCGAGTAGGAGAGGCGGCTCCACAGGAAGCGCCTAGTGCGGCGCCGGAGCTTTTCCCAGTCCAGCAGTCTGGGAATATAAGCGAGCTGGTTTCAGAAAAGGATATTGCGGTTATGCCTAGCGGTGAGGATGTGTGGGCGATGACCGAAGGAGGTGTTCCTGTGTGCGTTGCGAAAGAGAGTCTCGGGCTCCTTGCGCCGCTGTTACGATCAGCGCCACGTATTATTGGATACGATATAAAGCAAGTGCTTCACATGGTGCGCTTGGCCGGGATGGATACGCTCCCGAGCGCTCCGCTTTTTGATATTCATATTGCCGCATGGCTCTGTGCGCCCGACGTACGAACGCATGACGTGCAGAGCGTTGTGCGCACTCATCTGCGCAAAGAGGTTGGGGAGGATGCACTAAGCGACCAGTGCGCGCTTCTTTTCGATCTCGCTACTGCCTTGGAGCGAGCACTTGCCACTGCGGACATACTCCATATCTATACCGATATAGAAGCGCCTCTTATTCCCGTGCTCGAGACGATGGAAGAGCGGGGCGTGTTAGTGGACAGAGTAGTGGTAGAGGCGCTTCGAAAAAAATCACAGAAAGAGCGAGACAATCTTTCAAGGGAAATTTTTGAACTTGCGGGCGAGGCATTTAATATCAACTCACCACAACAGATGGCGAAGATGTTGTACGAAAAACTGGGACTTGGCGGCAAGATCAAAAAAACGAGCACGGGTCGCGCATCTACCGCCGCCGGAGAGCTTGAGAAGCTGCGTGGAAGTCACCCTATTATTGAAAAGATTTTAGACTATCGCGAGTTAGAGAAGCTTATTTCCACCTATATTGAGCCATTTCCAGCGCTCATAGCCCCAGATGGCCGCATCCACACTACATATAACCAAACCGTCGCGGCAACGGGGAGGCTCTCATCACAGGACCCGAATTTACAGAACATTCCAACGCGGACGGCTCTTGGTCGGGAATTTAGGAAGGCATTTATTCCGATACCGGGGAGCGTACTTGTTTCCTGTGATTACTCACAGCTTGAATTGCGCCTAGCCGCGCATATCGCCGAAGATCCCGTGATGATTGAGGCGTTTCGCACGGGACAGGATATTCACGCACGCACCGCGGCAACCATTTTTCAGGTGCCGCTTGAGGTGGTTACCAAAGACATGCGTCGCCAGGCAAAGGTGCTCAACTTTGGCATTCTCTACGGCATGGGATCGTTGGGGTTTGCTCGGGCTGCAGGAGTTGATCGCGCCACGGCTACCGCATTTATCGAGCAGTATTTTAAAGAGTTTGCTGGCGTAGCTCGCTATGTGGAGCGCATGCATGCGCAGGCGCGCGAACAGGGATATGTCGCAACGCTCTGGGGGCGCAAGCGCTTTACACCCGATGCGCGGGCAACGTTTCCACAAATGCGCGCGCAGGCAGAGCGCATAGCGGTCAACCACCCACTTCAGGGAACGAATGCGGATCTTATCAAGAAAGCCATGGTCCAGATTGAGCAGGAACTCCCCGGGCACATGCTGTTACAGGTGCACGATGAATTAGTATTTGAAATCCCTAAAGATCGCGTAACTGATATTACGAACCGCGCGAAGGCTATCATGGAATCCGTCGTTACGCTTTCCGTGCCGCTTGTGGTCGACGTGGCTAGCGGAGATTCGTGGGGTACCCTTGAGCCACTTGCTCTATAGCCATGTATACTTTTTCCTTTTCTTGGATGCGGAATATAAAAGTCATGATCCCCTTGGTGTTCGCGCTCCTTCTGGGCATTTTCTTTTTGTTTTTCAATTCAGTTGACATTCCTATTCTTGGCGGCGGGGGAGGGGGCGTTATTCGCTCTGGAGAGACTGCATGCGCCACAACCCGTCCGTGGGCGGTAATGTTGTCAGGCGACGTGATTACTCGGCCTCTTTCAGGTATAGCATCGGCGAGCATAGTGTTCGAGATGCCCGTAACGCCAAACGGGGTGACTCGCGCCATGGCTATTTTCTGTGATCTTCCAGAGCGCATTGGCTCTGTGCGCTCCGTGCGTGCAGAATTTGTACCATTTGTAGCGGCGACACGGAGCATCTTAGTGCACTGGGGTGGTGAGGCGGGAGCGCTTGATTTAGTACGCGCACAGAAGTTCGACCGCGTTGATGGTATGGCCTATGATGGAATATACTTCACGCGATCAAAGGCGATCCCCGCACCCCACAATGGGTTTACGAGTCGCGCGCTTCTCATGAAGGCGGCAGAAAGACTTAACATTTCCACGTCCGGTGCTCTCGCAGATTTCCCTCGGGAAGACGTGGTGCCCCAGAAGAAGCTGGGGAGTATCGTGTCTCGTATCGACGTTCCTTTTCTGCCACCGTTCGATGTTTCATGGACGTATAATCCTGTGACAAATCGCTATACTCGTGTACGAAACGGAACCGCAGAACTCGATGCACGCAACAACACTCATGTTGCCGCGGATGTGGTCGTGGTGGTGCGTGCGCCCGCAGAACAACTACGTGACCAATATCTCTCCATAGCGCTTGCGGAGGGGCGGCCCGCGACGGTATATCAAGCAGGCACAGCCATGAGTGCTGTGTGGAGTATAGAGGACGGCGTGCTTTCACTTCGCAATGCGCAAGGCGACCCTTTGACATTACAATACGGGGTGGTATGGATTCATATAGTACCCGAAGGTATTGCTAGTACGCTATGATCATCACTTTCTTTGGAACCGACACCTACCGCGTCGCTCGGGCAGCGGATGATGTTATTCGCGCACATGCGATCAAAAACCCCCATCACGGGGGAGTGATTGCCTGCGATTTCTCTTCTGAAGAAGGGATACGTCTTGCAAGCGACGCCTTGCAAGCTTCGTCATTATTTGGAGGCGTACAGCTACTGCGTTTCCCGTCGGTTGTTGGAAAAAAAGATCTCGTTGCCATCGCCACGCAATTACTTATTGATTCCCGAGCCTGCGAGGCAAAGGATATTGCAGTTATTGTCACAGAGCCCATAGACGGGGATGCTTTACAGAAGGGACACCCGGCATATGCCGCTGCGCTCAAGGGCGCGAAACTTTCGAAGACGTTTCTCTTGCCCCCAGTAGCGCGCATGGGAGAATGGGTGCGCCAAGAGTGCGTAGTGCGCGGATTGCGGATTGCTTCCGATGCGACGCATATGCTTATTGAACGCCGAGGCGTCGATCCGTGGGCGCTCGCGCACGAGATTGACAAACTGCAGAATTATGTCAATAATAGTGAGGTTTCTCGAGCAGATATTGATGCTCTTATCCCTCCGTCGATATCAGAAAACGCATTCGCGTTACTCGATGATATCGCAGTCGGGAGGGCTGATGTCGCACTTTCGCGGTGCATACGCCTTATAACTGGAGGAGAGGAGCCGCTTCGACTTTTGGGACTGCTTGCGCATCACGTGCGCACTACGATTATCGTTGGAGATCTTGCTCGGCGTGGGAGCCCTCCTGAACGTATTGCGCGCGATGCGGGGATCCACCCGTTCGTTGTCCGCAAATCATATGCGCGAGCAATGGGTGTCACGCAAGAACATGGTGTTCGTGTCATGGAGCTTTTAGCAAAAGTGGACCGTGCATTAAAAGAGGGGGGAGGGGCTGGGATTGATGAGCTCGCTCGCATTGTATTACATGCTGCCACACTATCTCCACATCGGAAGCGCGCAGGATCTTTCGCATGATCGTCGCGCATATTGGACATATCGCGCCCTGGAAATGCTCCCGGGCTTTTTGGCGTGGGGGACGCTTATTGCAACTCTTATCTTGCCGTTTTTTGCGCCAACGCCAATAGCTCTTTTTATTATTGCCTTTGATGTGTATTGGCTTTTAAAGGCGATGTACCTCTCAATGCACATGCGTGCCACATTCAGCACGATGCGGAGATATGTGCAACGTGACTGGGATAGAGAAATTCTGGATATTGTAGCTCATGCACCAGAGCTTCGGGGCGCACGCTGGGATGATATATACCACCTTGTTATCCTCCCCATGTATACGGAGCCATATGCGCTTGTGCGAGAGAGCTTTTTGGGGCTTATGCGGTCTACGCATCCTCGAGAGAAGATGATTGTAGTGCTTGCAACAGAGGGCCGCGCCGGCGCTCCCGCTCAAGAGACCGCGGAACGCATTGTGGCAGAATTTGGCTCCGTATTTCATAAGCTTATCGTGACTATCCACCCCCACGGTATCGCGGGGGAGATCCCAGGGAAGGGTTCAAATGATTCATGGGCTGCTCGACAGGTGGTTTCGGAGTACATTAATCCAAGCGGGATTCCTCATGAGCGCGTGCTGGTTTCTGTGTTTGATATTGATTCAGTTGTACACCAAAGCTTTTTTTCTATGCTGACATGGCACTACCTTACCGCAGAAAAACCAACGCGTTCGTCATTCCAGCCAGTACCTCTTTTTACCAATAATATTTGGGAGGCTCCTGCATTCGCGCGTGTTTTTGCCTTTGCAACTACATTCTGGCAGATGATCCAGCAGGCACGCCCGGAGCACTTAGTAACGTTCTCATCTCATTCTATGAGCCTTGCGCCTCTTGTGGACGTTGGATACTGGCAGACGAATGTGGTGTCTGAAGATTCTCGTGTGTTCTGGCAGTGTTTACTGCGTTTCGATGGTGATTGGCGCACTGTTCCGCTCGCATTTCCTATCGCCATGGACGCGAATGTCGCTCCAACATTTTGGCAAACGCTTCTCAATCAATATAAGCAGATCCGTCGGTGGATGTTTGGTGTTGAAAATAACCCATATTTTATGTATGGGTTTCTTCAGAATAACCGCATTCCATTGCGCACAAAGCTTCGGTCTCTCTTTTTTATGATTGAGAGTTCTCACTCTGCGGCAACGCACTCACTCGTCATTTTTTTACTCGGATGGCTACCAGTTATTGTGGGAGGTAGCGCGTTTGCAACGACGGTGCTCTCGTATAATTTACCCCAGGTAACTCGCTTTATTATGACGCTTGCGGCAGTTGGTCTTGTGGCAAACGTAGCGATTAGCGTCGCGCTGTTGCCTCCTCGGCCGCCGCAGTATGGTAAGCGGGCGTTTCTTTGGATGATTCTTCAGTGGCTTCTGCTCCCTATTAATCTTATGGCGTTTGGCGCGCTCCCAGCACTCGAATCACAAACTCGACTTATGTTTGGGAAATATCTTGGTTTCTGGGTGACTCCGAAGGCTCGACACGCTACTGGGGGTGAGTAATGGCCCTTACTTCAGCAACTCTGGCTTTTAATTCTGGATAACGTGAGAGACGAGGATCTTCATGAAGGAGTACTCGAGCGGCGTTTCGTGCGCGAGTCACAGTGCGTGACGTTGCGCTTAGTGCAAGGCGTAAATCAGAGGTGCCCGACTGTTTAAATCCAAAGAATTGGCCAGCACCACGGAGCTCAAGGTCGTGCTCGGCTAATTCAAATCCATCGTCGCACGATGCAAGGAGCGCAAGACGCTCGTGCTCTGTTTTTTCTGGCGACGAAGCAAAGAGAAAGCAGTGAGACTGTCCCTCACCACGACCTACGCGTCCACGAAGTTGATGGAGTTGTGCAAGGCCGAAGTGATCTGCGTGCTCAATCGCAATAATGCGTGCGTTGGGGATATCGATGCCAACTTCGATGAGTGTTGTTGCGACAAGTACGTGGTGCCACCCATCACGAAACCCTGCCATAACCGCCGAGCGTTCTGCTGGCTTCATGCGTCCATGGAGCAGTGAGACGGAGAATTCTGGGAACACATCTTGCGCAAGCACGGTATGTGCCTTTTTTGCCGCCCGAAGATCATAGAGTGCTGATTCAAGAGGAGCATCTGTGCTTACAGCATCCTCGTTGATGCGTGGAGATATAAAAAATGCCTGTGCTCCATCGCGAATAAGAGCGCGCATGTGTTCCATGGCCTTTGCTCGATCTTTCGGCGCAATAATGTGTGTGATAATGGGGTTGCGCCCTGCGGGCTTCGTGCGGATGGTTGAGATATCAAGGTCGCCAAGGATCGTGAGGGCAAGTGTTCTTGGAATGGGAGTTGCGGTGAGCGCGAGAAGGTGTGGCGCGCGTTGTGCTGTTGCGATAAGGGCGCGGCGTTGGTCAACCCCAAAACGATGCTGTTCATCGATGACAGCAAGTCCTATGTGGGGGAGTGATACCCCTTTTGCCATGAGGGCATGTGTCCCGATGATAAGGTAGGGGATCTTCCCCTTTATCACTGAACGAGCGCGAGTCTTCGGGACCACGCGCCCGTCAATACTAGTTTCTTGTGCGGTTATAAGTGCAACTCGAATACCAAGGGTCTGTTGTAGGTGCTCTGCGCTTTTTGCGTGTTGGTGTGCAAGGGCTTCGGTTGGCGCCAGAAGCACCGCGTGGTGACCAGCGTGCATGGCATGCGTGGCTGCGAGGAGTGCAACAATTGTTTTCCCACTTCCCACATCTCCTTGAAGGAGGCGGTTCATTGGAAATGGGCGTTCCATATCGGTAATGATTTCAAAAAGCGCCACACGTTGATCGTCGGTGAGCTTTATCGGGAGTGCGCCAATATGCTTTTTAAGCGCTTCGTGATCTGGTGGGATTGGGACCCCGGGGATTGCGTGTGTGATGCGTCGCTGTTGGAGTGCGCCAATATGGAGCGCGAGCACCTCATCGAAGGTAAGTCGCTCTTTCCCGCGCTTTACATCGCTCATTTCTGTTGGGGTGTGGACCATGTGGAGAGCGTCTCGAAGGGGCGGGAGAGATTGTTCGACGCGGAGGGGGTCGGGAAGGGGGTCGGGGACATGCCATAGCGCGAGTATTTTTTTTGCATAACTATGTAGCCCACGAGAAGTTACCCCCTCTGTTTCGGGATATACAGGGATAAGTCCGAGGGGGGCGGGCTCATCTTTATCGAGCGGGATCACTTCGTATGTCGGGCTGGCAAGGTACACTCCTTTTTTATCGCGGTATGCTTTTCCAGCAACGCGAACACGCGTTCCTTCAGGAATTGCTTTTGCAAGGTATGATTGGTGAAACCAACGAATTCGGATGTGCTCCCCAGCATCTTCAAGAACGGCTTCTGTCGCCGTCATGCGTCGCGGGAAAATATACGTATTAGTAATCGATGCGATAAGACCGATGCACGTGACAACATCTCCCGGACGGACCTGGCCAGGTGAGCGGGGAGCGCCAAAATCTTGATAGCGATGAGGCAGGTGCCACAAAAGGTCTCGAGGTGTTTTAATGCCTAATATTTCGAGCTTTGAGTGGTGTGCGGGCGCGATGCGAATCCATGCCTGGAGAGGCGAGCGAGCTTCTTCCCATGTGGTAATTGGGCGTGAGGGCATGCGTATGTTAGAGATACCATTCAGCGGTGAAGGGTGCAAGACCAGTCTACCGTACGATAACCGAGCACTGGGCGGTTTGATTTTTGCTGGTAATGACTATCTCTTGTTTTCCAGACGTTCCTGTGGCAAATGCAACAATAGCAACCGAATCTGCGGTAGTCATGTATGCAATAGGTGCGTTGGGGATGCTCCACTGATAGGGAGGAGTGCCTCCTTCGGCAAGCACAATGAGGTCTTGGCCAGGTGCGACGACGGGACTTTTCGGGTTGCACGAAAGTGGCTGAAGATCGGCTTGCAAAGATGAAAGCCCGGGCGCAGAAAGAGTGCTCTGAAAAAGAGCTAGTGCACCAATAGTGAAGGCGAAGGTGCTAACGATTGCTGTAAGCCATGTTCGTGATATGGAAAAAGAATAGTGGCCCATACAATTAGGGGAGTGGAGTTTGGATAACGCCTATGCCACACTCCGCGATGTGTCCCGAAGTAGAAACTCGCACGGTGTGGTGGACGGTGCCTTCTTGAGGCGTTACTCTAAATAAAGTCCCAGTGCCACTCGCAGGATTCCCGCTATTTGTATTCCACGCGTAGGTGCCACTGCCGCCCGTAGCAATAATACGAGCTTCTTGTCCTTGGAACAGTGTTTGATACAGCGGGAGACAACGCAGCGGCGGCGTTGTTGCGCCTTGCGCGAATGTTGCTTCAGTGACGTAGACTTCACAGAATGCGATGTCATTGCCGCTTTGGAGCACAACCGGCTTACGTTGAGGATCACCATCAACTGACCCGTGCATATAGCGCGTGGTGAATGTATCTCCAGATCCAGAGCCGTGTTCTGCGTCTTCTGCGACCCACGTGTATACACCACTCCCACCAGTTGCGGAAAGAGTCACTGTGTCTCCTGCAATAACGGACTGATATATCGGAGAGCAGTGAAGATTTCCAGTTGAGCCACTGCTTTTTGAGGGAGTAGAATGAGAGAGAATGCGCACGACCCATAGGGCTCCAATAGAGAGGAGGAGTATTGCTATAGTAAGTAAGCCTTTTTTAGAGAAAGAGCTCATTGCTTGAAGTTTTCTCGCGGACTTTCTTTCAGAAGGTCGCGCGCTTCTTTTGTGCGGAAACGGTTTGTGTGTGCATATGCGGCATATGCGGCGCCTGCAAAGGAGCCAAGCGCAAGTGCGAGGAATAGTGTCTCGGCCGGCCCTGTTTGGACCTGCGCGACAAGCGAGATGACCCCGGGTAAGAAAATAGGAAGCTCCGCTACAATGAGGGGCACGTTATCAGCTCGCGCTTGGGCTCGATTAATAATCGTGCGGCCAAGCGTCCCAAGGCTTGAGGGATCGCGCATGAGCGCGGAGAATCGAATAGTACTCTCTTGATTTGCCTGGAGATTTCCTAGGGCGATCCCAGTTTCAATATTGGCGTCGGGGCGCGATATGCCATCTATACCTACAGATCCAAAGATGAAGCTTATTTCAATGGGGAGAGCGTCTTGAACTACTACATTGGTGAGCGGCTGGGTTCCCGCTCGTACGCGAAGCGTAAATTCAATTGTGTCTCGCGCCCCTGCCTGTACGGGAGTCGTCGCAGTTAAGTCTCCTCGGGTGACGTTGCGCCCCTCTTTTGTAAGCTGCATGGTGAGCGGAGAGCCTCCTATTGCTGGCACTCCTGTTGTAGCGACCTGCACAAAGGCCTGGTCACTCACATTGAGCGCATTGGTAGACCGTGCATGTGCAGTATTAATGTGGGTTGAGGTTCCTGCAGGGAATACACCAGATCCCGCTACCCGTGCCTGGAAGCGAATGGTTACACTCTGTCCTGGTACCATGTCACCCAGCGCGATATCACCATCTCCTGCAGGAGCACCGTCGCGCGTGGTAGTCCCTGCAATGCGGGTAATGGTAGCTGGTTGCTCATCAGCAAAGACCACATTGCGCGCAGTATCATTTCCTACAGAGCGAATACGAATGGTATAGAATACGAGATCTCCTGGTGCTGCGGTAATACTCTCACTCTCTACTGCTCCTGTACCATCACGACGGACGAGCTTCTCTATCTCAAGGCGGACGGTGGGGCCGGTTCCTCCGGAAGGTGGCGCACTTGTTGGTGTTACCGTGGGCTGTGTTGTCGGTGTCGGCGTGGGTGAAGCTGGCGGCTCCGTAGGAGTTGGCGTTGGAGATGCGGGTGGCGTGGTGGGCGTCGGTGTCGGAGTAGGGGATGTGACGGTAAGCGGCGCGACGGCAACCACACATGTTGCAGTACTTACGCCGTCAGAAAGGACTATATCCTGACTCGAGCTTGCGAAAGAGGATGAAAAGGCAACGGAAAATACTGGCCCGTTCCCCGTTACTGGTTGGCCGTTTGTCGCGCTCCACGTATATGTGCCACTGCCACCCAATGCGACCATATGCGCTTCTTGGTTTACATCAACAAGCTGTGCGAGCGGCTCACAAGAAAGGGGGAGTGGCGTCGCCGTTGGAGTTGGCGAGACGGGTGGTGTGGTAGGTGTTGGCGTGGGTGAAGCTGGCGGCTCTGTAGGAGTTGGTGTTGGAGATGCCGGTGGTTCAGTCGGAGTGGGAGTCGGACTTACTGGCGGCTCTGTAGGAGTCGGTGTGGGGGCGGTAAGTGTGAGGGGACATGTTGCAGAGCGCCCAGTGCGACTCTCTACAACAACTTCACGCTCCGCAGGATCGGCATCAGCGAAGGTGACTGTAAATGTTTCCCCTTCGCCGTCTTGTGGATCGGCATCGGCATCAAACGCCTGCCAAAGGAATGGCGGGATGCCAGAGCCGGAGAGGGAAAATGTTATGGGAGCTCCCGGAGAGAACGGCCCAGATGGCATAACGCATGCAAAATCTTCAAAGGCCACAACAACCTGGCACGTGGTTGACCGATCTCCGCTTGTTACTGTGACGTCAAACAACGCGCCTCCAGCAACGTTCGGATACTGGACTCCAATGAGTGCACCGCTTGTTGCAGTAGGATTCCCCCCCGGAGCTGTCCACGCATACGTTCCCGTTCCACCGAGCGCCCCAATAAATGCTTGGTCATTCCCGTTACCCGCGGTAACGACTTGAAGGGCGGGGACACACGTAAGTGGCTCTGGCGTTGGTGTCGGAGTAGGCGTTGGTGTCGGAGTAGGG
>JBBTTB010000004.1:0-2792 GCA_038064455.1 Patescibacteria group bacterium
GACTCCCGTCGCGGTCCCAGCGGGACCGCGCGGTCTCACTCGCCCTCGCTCGTATGAAAAAAGAGAAGCCACAAGTGCTTCTCTTTTTTCATACACCCTGCCCGCTCGGGCTCCGAATGGTCTTCAGAAGGACAGTCCACCGCTTTTAGGGGGGGGTTCTAGTCTCTTGGGGGGAGTGTGCTAGTATAGCAACATGCCTGATTCAAAAAATCTTCCACGAGATGTCTTTTTGTACATCTTGTCAACCGTTTTGCTTGCGTTCGTTTCAATCCACGTTGGAATGCTCACATTCCAGCTGGTGAATATTGGTATTCCTGATCCATTCCTCGATGGGGCGTGGAGTGGGGACGTGACCCGTAGCTTGATGCGCTGGGCAATCGCAGTGCTGGTGATCACATTCCCCGCGTTACTATGGACGCTTCGCTTTTTGCGCAAGGATGTCGCCGCATTCCCAGAAAAGCGCGACATGCGTGTTCGCCGATGGCTTCTGTACTTCACGCTTTTCGTAGCGGGAATTGTGGCTATTGGTGACTTAGTCACCGTGCTTCACGCATATCTGCAGGGCGATCTTTCATTGCGGTTCCTTCTAAAGGCGTTCTCCGTTTTAGCAATCGCTGGCGTGATTATGTCCGTGTATCGCTCTGAATTGAGTGGTGTGCGGACGGGTGTTAATCGTGCTGTTGAAGCTGGCGCAACAGGATTTGTGGTGGCAGCGCTTGTTGCCGGTCTTGTTATTGCTGGCACGCCACAGTCACAGCGCCTCGTGCGTCTCGATGATCGTCGCATCAATGATCTCAGCTCTATCCAATGGCAGATTATCCAGCATTGGCAGGCAAAAAATGTACTTCCTGCAAATCTCGATGTTCTTACAAACGAACTTTCAGGATTCTATGTACCAACAGATCCAGTAACCAAAGCCGCATACGAATATCGCGCCACAGGTGCGCGCTCATTTGAGCTTTGCGCTACGTTCGAGACAGATACAGTCGGGAGCCAGCAATCGCTTGCATATCCAATGGAAAAGAATGAGTCGTGGGAACATGGCGCAGAACGCACGTGCTTTGAGCGCACTATTGACCCCGATCTCTATCCACCACTTAAGACCCGCTAACGAACCATGCATACTAAAACATTCTTTATTTTTCTCGTTCTCATTCTTGCTGTGGGCACCGCTGCGTGGCTGTTCTCACTCAAAAATGATGCGCCACTAGAGCCCATGTCCACTGATACGCCGTCAGCAAGCAGTACGCCGGGAGCTGACACACCGCTCGTCTCCCCACAAATTCGCACTCTTGAAGGTGGCCTGCAGGTACAAGATTTTGTTGTTGGAAATGGCGCAGAGGCACTTCCGGGCATGGTGGTGACCGCGCATTATCGCGGCACGCTTTTAAACGGGACAGAGTTTGATAGTTCGTATAACCGTGGCCAGCCATTCTCATTCACGCTTGGCGCAGGAGAAGTGATTCGTGGTTGGGACCTCGGTATTGCTGGCATGCGTGTAGGAGGGAAGCGAGTGCTCATGATTCCATCATCATTGGGTTATGGCGCTCGGGGGGCAGGGGATGCGATTCCACCAAATGCAGATCTGCGCTTTGAGGTTGAGCTGATGGGCGTTACGTCGCAGGCAAAGTAGCAACGTTCATAGATGTATATAACCTGTGGATAACTTTTGGTTCCCCGTCCTCTGACGTCGCACAATATTAAGAACGAAAAAGAGACTTTTCTAAGACAATCTCTATAGTAAACACACATGCCGCGCACAAAGACAGCGTGGCATGTGTGTTTTTACGGCATACCTTTTTACGCCCACACTCTCGCTGCCCGCGTTGCTGTTTTTATGCAAACGTGATACGTTCCCGGCCATTACAGAGTGTTTCTTTGTTTCCGAACCATCATGGCCTCTTCTCAACTTATTTTCGAGCTTACCGACACACTTATAACCCTCGGATCGCTTGCGCGCGACATGCGAGCCGCAAAACTGATACAGGAGCCAACCCAGAGACTCACCGATGCCGTTTCTGCGCATGCACATAACCCTACTCAAGATTCATACATTGCGTGTGCTCGTGTGACACAAGAGGTGCTCGAACGTATTGCGCTGTGTGAGGCGTCGGAATTTTGCACTCCTGTTGATGCGGCCCGTTATACACGAGCAATCCTTACACTTCGCGCGCTTGCGCTCGCATTAGTTCCTCATAATGAAGCGCGATCTATAAAGCCATCAACACAGATGCGCTCGCGACCTATTCGAGTGCGGAGTGTTCGACCGATGAGTGGATCTACGGCGAGTAACGGCGAGCAACGATACGGAGACATTCTTAGCTTTATTCGCGAGCACCCCAACGTGGCGCTCAACGAAGTGATCCGAGCACTCCCAAAACACTCTCGACGAACCGTACAGCGAGCAGTCCGGTTTCTGGTGCGTGAACATGTGGTTCAACGCATGGTGAATGGGAAGAGTGTTTCATACGCGATACTCTAGTTCTTGCATGTGGTCGTTCCAATGAGGTATTCTCTCTATGGTATGTACGGGGGCTTTTTCCTATCACCTCGTGAATTCGTATCCCTCCTGAATGCACGGTCTAGGTGGTAGGCGAAAGCTCCTGTCTCCTTATGGAGCGCTACCCTGTTCTCATGGTTGGCATTACTGGAATAGCCATTGTCCTTGGCGGTGTGTGGTCGTCTCGTCAAAATGTGGTGCCTGCAGATGGCACCGCTTTTTTGTTTCAAGATGCGGTTGGTGACACGGCGTCACCTCGCGTGACACCAACCGTGACGCCTACACCAAGAGT
>JBBTTB010000004.1:2892-66587 GCA_038064455.1 Patescibacteria group bacterium
CGTGACACCAACCGTGTCACCAAAAACATCCGTGACACCAACCGTGTCACCAACCGTGTCACCAACCAGCACACCATTGGTGACACCAACACAAAAAACACCATACAGTACGCCAACTATTTTGGCGTCACCTCGCGTGACACCAACCGTGACGCCTACACCAAGAGTCGTGACACCAACCGTGTCACCAAAAACATCCGTGACACCAACCGTGTCACCAACCAGCACACCATTGGTGACACCGACGCCCTCGGTGACAATGACACCAATCACCGCCGAAGGCGGGACCCCGCAAGATGCGGTGGCCGTGACACCTGGGCATACGCCATCGGGCGACGCAGTATTCATATCAGAGATTGCATGGGCGGGGACGCGCCACTCTGCATCCGATGAATGGATTGAGTTGGGGAATGACGGCGACTCCCCCGTGTCTTTAAGTGGCTGGCGCCTGCGGTCTGACGACGGAAGTCCAGATATTGCCCTTTCTGGTACCATTCCCGCTCATGGAAGCTTTCTTATCGAGCGCACAAACGACGATACGCTTCCTAGCGTTACTGCTGATCTTGCAACGAGCTTCGGCCGAGGGGGTATTAAAAATGATGGGGAGCGGATGGCGCTTATAAGCCCCGATGGAAGCGAAAAAGACGCTGTAAGCTGTGCTTCTGGGTGGTTCGCGGGCGACGCGACAGCTTATGCCTCTATGGAGCGTATTTCGGGGGCCACGGAAGGCTCCCAAGGCTCTTCGTGGCGTACCTATTCGGGCTCTGGAAATGGGGCTGACGGGGGTGGAAATGTGGTGCTTGGGAGCCCAAAAACAAGGTAAAACGGGCATATCCACACCTTTTCTGTTGCTTCCCCTTTTATAAGTTCTATAATGAGTGTATTCGCTCCTGAAAACCGTCGGGGACGAATGTCGGGAAAGTGTTGACTTTTCTAGCCTTTTTGCTATCATTTAAGGCGGTAAGTCTGCCCGAAGCATAGGGAAGCGCACCCGTGGAACGCGCAACCTCACGCAATGGGAACTATCTACACATAGCAGGGAAAAACGAGCAACCATAGCCCATGGTTGCGTTTTGCCGTCTGAACCCTCTCCCCTTACAGTGCCACCCCGGTGACACGTAGCGGGAGGGAGTGCAGAAAGATCGTTGACAACCACGAACGAAAGCAATGGCTAAAGAGATGATTGAGACGAACGGTGCATTCCCCATTTTCCATTGCAATGGTTAGCTCGCATTCATAAAAGGTCTTGGCGTCGAAGATTCACTCGAGCCACGTATTCGGTCGAAAGAACGAGTACAACGCACCTAGTGGGGATTTATTCCCGTTAGTGTATGAGCAGAATCCATCAAGGCCTCGCCCTCCATAGGGCATCGTTAGTGTTCGTATTACTACCACTGCTCCCGTATATACTCCACCGTTATGGCGGCGTATGACGTGAAGTGTGGTTCTGAAAGGTTTAAGCCATGTTAACTTCAAAAAACCTTGTGACACTCAAACGAGTTGTCGCAGGACTCACAACCGTAGCGACAGCATTGTCGTTCACGGGCATGGCGCTGGTTCTTTCCTCTGGTGTAGCGCTCGCAGCCGCAAGGCCTGCAGACTACGGTCTTAGGGAAGGAAACACCATCAGCGCTGCTGGATCCTCGGATCCTGATGTGTACATTGTGAATGATCTCGGGTACAAGCGTTTGTTCTTGAACCCAGCAATCTTCAACATGTATGGTCACCTTGGCGGTTTCGCCAACGTGAAGACAGTTACACCAGCAACTCGCGATGCATTCGGCACTTCTGGCCTCTTCCGCAACTGTGAAACAGGCGATCAGAAGGTGTATGGTCTCGATGTGACTGGTGAAGACACCGCGATTCTCCGTTGGGTAAACACCACCGGCGCACAGGCAGTCGCAGATGACTCGAACTTCTTTGCGAAGGTCTTCTGTATCAACACGAACGAATTCAACTCTTACAACAAGGGTTCTGATTTCACTTCCGTGTTGCAGGTTCCTGTGTACGTTCGTGGTGGCGTAGCAAGCCCTTCATCCACTCCAGTCTCTGGATCGGTGAACTTCAGCTTAGCTTCGAACAACCCAGCATCAGCAACTCTCACCACGAATGCACAGGGTGTTGAGTTCCTCCGCTTTAAGGTTATGGGCACAGGCACATTGAGCGAAGTAACGTTCAAGCGCTTGGGCGCAGGTTCGACGAATGATTTCGACAACCTGTACGTGTACGATGGTGCACGTCGCTTGACCTCAGGCAAGTCGCTCTCATCTTCCACGGGTGAAGTGACGTTTGCGAACCTTAACCTCTCGGTAAGCGGTACCAAAGAACTCTCGTTGGTTGGTGATCTTTCAGCAACGGCTGGAAACGTCAACTACTTTGAGTTGAAGGGTGCAATGCTTGCAAGTGGTTCTGTCGGTGGTTTGCCAGTCACGGGCAACACAATGTCTGTCTCTGGTGCAACCAGCGGTGGTATCACGATGAACAAGGTTGGTTCTATCCCGAACCCGACGGTTGGTCAGAAGGGCGCACAGATCTCGGAATTCAAGCTTACGGCAAACACCGAAGCAGCTTCCGTGAAGCGCATCACGGTGTTCCAGGGTGGCACAGTCAAGCCATCGGACATCACGAACATCAAGCTCAAGGCAGGCACGAACGAATGGGCTGGCTCGATGACGAGCGACAGCTATCTCGTGTTTGATCTTGGTTCTGGTTTCTCGATCGTGAAGGGTGGCGAGCAAGTCTTCAAGGTCTATGCAGATCTTGGCGGCAAGAAGGATGAGGATATAAACCTCTACTTCGAAAACTCGACCGATATCCTTGCAATCGGCGATCAGTACGGCTTCGGTATGGCCGCAACGATCACTGATATGGACACCGCAGCAGAATCGTTTGACGTAACCCTTCAGGGTGGCGTTCTCACGATCTCTTCGGGCACACTTGGCTCGGCAAACATTGGTACGGACACATCCGACACCACATTGCTTGAGTACTCAGTGGTTGCAGCAAGCAACATCGAAGTTCGCAAGACGGAGTTCACGCTCTGTCATGATCCTGCCGGTAATGGTTCTTACGCAAACGCGGCAGACGCCACCAACGGTTGGGCAGACCTCGATGACTTCAAAGTCACGAACAAGGACACCGGTGTCACCATCATGGGTCCTCAAGATGGTTCTGCCTTCACCACGTCCGATGCCGGCACGTGTGAAGATGCGGCAACAGGTGCACAGAAGTCCTTTACTGACACCTATGACCTCGTTGCAGGTAAGACCTACAACTTCAAGGTTACCGCAGATATCAAGACGGCAAACAGCCGTTCTGGTACGGCGCTCGCAGCTGCTGATGCAATCCAAGTATTCTTGGATAACTTCACAGATGATACTCCTGACATCACTGTCATGAAGTATGCTGGCACCAACACCGCAGTAGCAGATGCAGACATTGTTCCGCAATCTGATATGGCGGGCCCAGCGTTGACGATCCAGGCCTCTTCCCTCTCATTGGGTTTGAGCTCTTCAGTCAACGATCAGTCGTTTGTTCGCGGAACCAAGAATGTTGATGCCGTTGGTATCACATTCAAGGCGGCGCAGGCATCGGATCTTAAGGTCACTGATATTACCCTTACGGGATACATTAGTGATTTGGGCTCGACCTTCTCCGTAGGTTCTGACACTGAAATCACCGTCGCAGACCGCGTCTCGGCAGTGAAGATCTATGAAGCGGAATCAGGCACACTATTGTCTGGTGCTCCGTCTTCGAACCAGCTCTCCAACACCACTGGTACCGTTACGTTCAACAACTTGAACTGGAACATTCCAGCGGGCGCAACCAAGACCCTTTTGGTTCGCGTAGACTTGGGCAGTAACCCAACCAGCGCTTCTGGTAGCGACTACTTCGCGTTCGATATCAACGCAACATCTGACGTCACCGCATTGGACAGCTCGTCCCGTACGGTCAACGCAGGTACTGCAGATCCGAACGGTGCGACGACTCCGTCAACGGTAGTAACCGTCATGAACTCTGGTTCATTGGCAGTTGCGCTCAACACGGCTGACTCACCACAGAAGCACTCCGTCTACTGGGGCCAGACAGGTGATGTGGCAGGCGTATGGCGCTTCACAGCGACCAACGAAGCCCAGTACCTCGAAAAGGTCCAGTTTGGTGAAGATGATATTGGTGGCACACAAGAGACCGACTTCGCAACGAACTCGAAGTTGGTACACATCCAGTATAAGAACAAGGCTGGCACCATGCTTACTAAGTCTGGTACGGTCAGTTCTGCTGGTACGGTATCCTTTGGCTTCTCTGGCGAAGATCGCCCGTACGTACCAAAGGACAGCTCCCTTGACATGAAAGTGATGGTGGATTACAAGACCAAGGCTGAAGGTGCAACCTCCGGCAAGGTCTGGGATCTCGCCTTCATTGGTGACTCGGGTACTGGCACCGATACGTTTAAGGCAGTCGGTGAAGGTTCTGGCGTTGTCCTTCAGGGCGACAGCACAGGTATCGCGGACAGCGACTTGGCAGATGCCAGTCGCAACACGCGTATCTACCGCGTGTTCCCAGAATTCGCACTTGTTGCTCCAACGGCAACGAAGCTCTCAACGGTTGATCCAGTCTTGACCTTTACCATCACGGCAAAAGGTCTCTCGGATTCCCGCTTGTTCTTCGATAACACCGCGGTTGCATCGGGTTCGATTAAATTCGACACCGTTGCATCAGGTGTTGGTCTCACTGCAGATCCGGCATTCACCGTTCGCGATGAAGTCGGAACGATTGTTGACTCAAGTACGATCACGAATGCTACAAACCCATCCGTGGGCGCGAGCTTGACGATCGACTTCACGAGCTTGGATATTGAAGTAACGGGCGGAACCTCGAAGACCCTCAAGGTCTACTTGGACTCCATCACGGACTTCAACACGCCGACCAACACCAGTTCTGGCGTTGCATCGGACTACTTCCAAATCGTATTGCGTGACAACGAGAATAGCTTAATTCAGTGGGTTGATAACTCAACGAACGCATCTTCGGATGCTGACGTTGCGTCAACGCAAGGCTTCTTGCGCAACCTGCCGATGAGTGGCTATCAGTTCACCGCGCAGTAATCTGAATTGAGCGCTCGTAAGAGCACTCTGAAGAAGCCAACCCCGCCCGAAAGGGCGGGGTTTGGTTTTGTTGCATCGAGGTGTGTCTTTGCATAGAATGGCGATATGCACAAAAAGCTTCTCATGGGCGTTGGTGGTTTTGCGGTACTCGTTGCCGCGGTTTTTATGGTGGGTCCCGTGCGTATTGCGTATTGGGCTGGGTATCGCGTGCCTGAACCAACGCCAATCCCCGCCGATGGTTCTGCTGATTTTCTGACGCTTCCTCAATCTTTGGGCGCCCGTGCATTTGCACAAGGGCTTGAAGGGCCACGCGTGATCGTCTTTGACCCACGCGGGCGCATGGTGGTGAGCGAGATGGAGGCGGGTCGCATTACGCGCCTTGATGACGCAAACCGTGACGGGAGCGCTGAATCACGTGTGGTACTTATGGCCGGCCTCACAAACCCCCATGGAATTGCGTTCTACACCGATGATGCAAAGCGTACCTACATATACATTGCAGAAGAGCGTGGCGTGTGGCGCTATCCCTATGATCTTGCAACGGGAAGTATTACCAATACGGCAAAGCGTGAGCAGACCATGTCGTTTCCAGCTGGTGGAAGGCACGTTACGCGCACGATCGCCTTTGGTCCAAAGCTGCGCAAAAATGAAATTGTAAGCGGGCCCGGTGCGCCAAAACTTGCGGGTTTTTTGAGTGATATAAAACTCTATGCAACAGTAGGGTCTTCATGTGACGTATGCGTTGAAGAAGAAACGTGGAAATATGGGTCATTACTGGAATCAGATCCAGAGGGCACCTACACCGCAGAGTTCGGCGGAGGCTTGCGGAACACGGTCTTTTTTACCTTCCACCCAACTACTAAAGAAATCTGGGGCACAGATATGGGTCGCGATAGCTTAGGAGATAATCTCCCACCCGATGAAGTAAACATCATTCGTTCAGAGCAGAGTTATGGGTGGCCGTTCTGCTATGGCGATCGAGTACGAGATACAAAGTTCAACCCAGGCTCTTTTTCCCGTACTGATATCCAAACAGATTGTGCTAAAACAATTCCTGCAACGATCGAACTTCCTGCACATTCAGCACCTTTAGGCATTGCGTTTGTGCCCACCAAGGGGTGGGGTTCGTTGGGCGGGCAGTTGCTCGTGGCATATCATGGCTCTTGGAACCGAAGCACGCCGACGGGGTATAAAGTGGTGCGATTTTCCGTAGATGCAAAAGGGAACGTAACTGATTCAGGTGACTTTATCACAGGGTGGCTTCAAGATGGAAAGCTCTTTGGTCGCCCAGTTGATCTGAAATTTGGCCCCGATGGGGCGTTGTATATCTCTGATGATTCAGCTGGCGCCATCTGGCGCATTGCCCCACAATCATGATGTCGTTCCGTCAGCGCATGGGTGTGTATGTAGTTGGCGCGCTCCTTGGTGCGGCGATGTTGGTTCCCTTGGTTCCTGATGCGGATACATGGTTTCACGTACGTATCGGTGAAGAGCTACTGACACACGGGTCATTCCTACGCACCGAAGTATTCTCTTTTACGCAGCTCGATACGCCGTGGGAGAACCACGAGTGGTTATTCCAAGTTATAGCGGCGTTTGTCTGGCGCGTAGGTGAGTGGCCTCTCTTGGCGTGGTTCTCTGCGCTCTGTGGCGTCACGGCACTTGCGCTCTCGTGGCGTGGCGGGCGATTGTCCGGCCACGCAGTTTTCTTTTTCGTGCTGGTTGCTGGCGCACTTTCTCCTTTCATCACTCCCCGCCCACAGCTTTTTGCGTATCTAGGACTGGCCGGTATGTTGTTGGTACTAGAGCGGCTGCTTATGCGTCCGTCATGGCGTTCGGGCGCATTGCTCGCGGGGGTGCTTCTCTTTTGGGCAAATACACACGCTTCCATTATTTTGGCGCTTGGTGTAGGCGCGGCTTATCTTCTCGATGCGGTGTGGGGGAATCTATCGCATGTATCCCCGACTATTAAAAAGATATTAGCATCATCTCTTGGCGCTGGATTTTTAGTGACGCTCGTAAATCCGTTAGGGCTTTCGATCTACACATACGCCCTCCAGCCATTTAGGAATACCGAAGTGTTTGCAGCGCTGTTAGAGACAATGCCGCTTACTGCCCATATGGGCACAAGTCAGGGGCTCTTTATTCTCGTGATGCATCTCGTGTTGGGGGCGCTTGCGCTCTGGTATGCTATGCGTCTTGATGTACGCACTTTCCGGACTCTAGGACTTACGGTTGGTTTTTGGCTCATGCCGTGGATATCTATGAAGTACATACCCTTTGCGTGGATGGTGTTATTGCCCATGGCATCGCGTGCGCTTTCACGCATGCGTATTTCGGTGCGATGGGAATGGGCGTGCGCTGTGTTTGCGGTGGGCGCAGTATTCTTTTTTGGATGGCGAGCGGGAGCGGGGTTACGAGACCCCTATGCGGTGTGGCCACAAGATCTTATGCGTTTTATAGATACACACATTTCTGCGGAAGTTCACATGTATCACACGATGACATGGGGGAATTATATACTCGCGCACTATCCGGAGCGCAAAGTCTTTCTATGGGGCGGGTGTGAATGTTTCTATGACGGTGTATTTCAAGATTCTGTAGCTTTTGCGAAAGGTGAGCGTGTTGATGAGATACAAGAAAGGTACCACTTCACGGTTGCGCTTGTGCGCCCGTGGGAATCACTCGCCTACATGCTTTCGACACAGCCAGATTGGGCGCTTATCTATTGGGATAATTTTGGCATGATCTTTGTGAAGCGCACCGCAGAGCACGTATCACTCATAGCGCAGTATGAGCTTCCCATCACCCACATAAATGACACTACCGACGCGACGCTTCGCAAGGTTCCTGAAGCTCGCATTCCTGCGCTCTTGAGCGGGTATACACAAGCGATAGAGCGCGCGCCCGGTGTCGTATTGCCTCGCATGCGCTTGGGAATGTTCTTTCAAGCCCTGGGGCGCTGTGATCTTGCTCGAGATACGTGGCTGCCACTCACCGGAGCGAGTATTGCGCGCGGTATCGCATATCGGAAGCTTGCAGAGTGCTACGAAACTCTTGGGGATATACCTGCGCATGACTATGCTCAAAGAATGGCTCACAAACATGCCGGGCAAAGCGCGCTTTGGTTAGGGCGTCCTTAGGATTGCGCTGTTACGCTTCCCTTGGCATACTTATCGTTACGTATGTTTGGATCTTCTGCACAGCAACGCGCTCGAACACTTATGCTTCTCGGTCTTTGCGTCTCGGTGTTCTTTGTGTACGCTACCAATTTGCAGAACCCTCTTTTTTGGGATGATACCGATTGGATCGTAAACAACCCCGCGGTACATAGCATCTCATGGGACACTATTCGGTTTTGGTTTTCACACAATACACTTGCGGGCGTCGGATTACAGAGTAACTACTATCGCCCATTTCTATTCTTTACGTTTGCTATAAACTACGTGCTTCATGGCATCGCGCCGCTAGGATATCACCTTATTAATAATCTGCTCCATATTGCGAATGTGGTATTCGTATTTCTTTTGCTTGAGCGAGCGTTCAAACAACGCTTTATTCCGTTCGTGGTTGCGGCTATTTTCGGGCTGCACCCGCTTCAGACAGAGGCTATAACGTATGTTGCGGGAAGAGGTGATCCTTTGCATGTATTTGGCATGTTGGCGGCGCTGTGGATGGTCCTCAAGGCTCACGAAACGCACGCTCGGCATTGGTACATTGGTGCCATGGTAGCGAGCGCACTAGCTCTGTTGAGCAGAGAGACGGCAGTTATCTTCCCATTGCTGGCTTCGGTGTACTTCCTTTCTTTTGTAGTAATAGGAACGGTGCGCCAAGCGATTATGAGTACGGCGCGTTACCTGTGGCCATTCTTCGGTATCTCGTTGGTGTATGGCATCTTGCGTCTTACGATTTTGAACTTTGAAAATACCCTTAACTTTTTTGCGCATAGCAATCCATACACAGAAAGTATCTTTGTCCGGTTGATGACGTTCGCATCGCTTCTCACTGAATATGCATCGATGCTGGTGATGCCGCTAGGATTGCATATGGAGCGCTCGGCCGTGGTGTATACAAACCTCTTCCAGGTTCCCGTGCTTGCCCCAGTGCTTATTCTAGGTGTGCTCGTTGGAGCTCTTATTGTATTTGTACGCCGTATGCGCTTCGTGGAAGAAGGCCGCCCACGCGGTGCGCATATATTATTCTTTGCGCTCGGATGGTTCTTCTCTTGTATGGCGCTGACATCAGGAATCACCCCCGTGAACGCGCTGATTTATGAGCATTGGCTCTATCTTGCGATGGTTGGGCCACTTACTGCTGTAGCGTGGCTTGCGTGGCGTGCATGGGAGCGCAATGCGTTCGCGTGGGTTCGTCCACTATTTGGGATTGCTTTTGCCGCAGTGCTTATTGCGTTCAGTATCCTTTCTATTCAACGAAATCGACTGTGGGGCGATTCACTCGCTTTCTACTTAGACATTCTTCGCTATGAGCCACAAAGCGCTCGTATTAACAATAATGTAGGCAATATTTATTACGACCGGGGCGAATACGCACGCGCCGAAGAATATTACTGGAAAGCCGTCGCTGCTGAAGATACATTTCCTCAACCACATTATAATATCGGCAGTATTCTCTTAGCGAGAAACGATGTGTACGGCGCGCGGATTGAATTTGAAAAAGCGATCGCTATTGATCCAGCGTTTCCGTATGCCTATGAAGGCCTTGCGAGCATTGCTGCAAAGGAAGGTGATTTGGTACTTGCTCGAACGATGATACAAAAATGGGTTGAGCTTCTCCCATCGCACCCTATAGGGTATCTCAATCTTGGGCGTGTTGAAGCAAAAATAGGGAATAACGCAGAAGCTCGTGCGGCGTTAGAGAAGGGCATACAACTCGCGGCTCCTGGAAGTGATATCCGAGCACTACTGGAAAAGGAGTTGAGCTCTCTTGAGTAGCTTGGTATGATGGCTATATGCAGAAATCACTCATTGTAGGCTCAATTATTGCTGGGGCGGTGCTCGCGTTGGCGTGGGGAGTCGTCCGTTGGGATGATGCACGCCAAGTAGCTTCGCCATCTCCGAGTATTGTAGTAAGTCCGAATGTGTCAGTCTCACCACTACCCAGTGGTTCCGCGCTTCCCAGCACGAAACCTCGCCCAACCGTAACGCCGTTTGCTGGCCCAACGGGGCTTACGGCCCCCGCCTCTTGTAAGCTAGAAGGGTCTGTGCGGTTTATTAGCAAAGATACGTACGAATCTCGAAACGCACGCATTTCATGGGAGAATGTCGACAGCCGCGGGCGCAATATCGTGTGGAAAACACTCCCCTCTGGCGGGTTGAACATCGGGCCAAACATTTTTGAGTCTATTGGTATCCCGAAAGGATCTTCAGACATTACCGTTGCGTTACCGGCGAATCCCGCAAAGCGCTATACGTTGAGCGCGGAGATCGGGTACGGGCAAATTGTTGACGGTAATGTGGTGGTGAAGCAGGCGAAATGTTCTGGTTCTATTGTGGTTGACGTGGCATTTTAGTGTATGGCATCTCTTGAGCGCGCACTGAACGCACGCACTCCCTGGGCTGTCTTTCTGACAGCCCTCGTGCTTTCTGCGGTTCTTTTCGCACCAAGCATTGGCGGGGCGTTTGTATTTGATGACGGCATTGTGATTGTCGGCAACCCGCTCATTGGAGGTGTCCCTGATGTGGGAAGTATTTTTAGCACCTCATATCACGCATACCAACCTCGCACCGGATTGTATCGACCGCTTGTTATTCTTTCCTATGCGCTCAATGCGTGGCTCTTTGGTGATGGGCCCGTTTCGTTTCATATCGTAAACATTGTCTTGCATGCGGGAGTTATTGCCGCAGTATTCGTATTGGTTCGCATGCTTTTGACGCCGCGTATTGCTGGAACGGCTGCGCTACTCTTTGCGGTGTTGCCAATACATGTAGAGGCAGTTGCTTCTATTGTGGGGCGCGCAGAGCTTATGATGGCGCTTGGTTTTCTTGGCGCAGTGATTGCGGGACTTTCAGGAAGATCACTGCTCTCTGCGGCTTTGTTATTCGCGGGGCTCCTTTCAAAAGAAACAGCTATTGCGGCTATTCCTGTGCTTGGTGTGTTGTTGTGGTATCGAGGAGCTGGGATGAAAGAAGTCATGCGTGTCTTGCGTTGGCATGCGCTTTCGCTTGTATCTTTTCTTGCGCTTCGTGTATGGGTATTAGGCGAGCATGCATTCTCTACGGATGCTTCGATGGTATATAACCCCATCGCGCACGCGTCCTCATGGCTCGCGGGGCTTGGAATGGCTCTTCGCGTAGTATGGGAGGGGTTTTTGCGAGTGTGGGCGCCGCTTTCGCTCTCGTCAGATTATTCGTATAGCGTTTTTTCCGGCACGCCGTTGTGGAGCGTCGCCATCGGCGCGGCCATTCTTCTTACAGCACTCTATGCAATAGTTCGTTATCGCAACGATCTCCGCGGATATGCGGGAGTATTGTTTCTTTTCCCTCTTTTAGTTATCGCGAATATTATACTTCCTATCGGCACAATCTTTGCGGAGCGGCTATGGTATGTGCCGTCTATTGGTCTTGCTATACTTGCTGCTGGCATTTTTGTTCGCATACATGAACGATGGCAGAGGATGGTGCAGGTGAGTGGCGTGCTTCTCGTGGTGATATATGCACTCGTTTCCTTCCAGCGTTCTGGGGCATGGGTTTCTGAAGAGGCGCTTTTCCAAAGCGCGTTTGCAGCGCAACCAGATAGTGTGGTGAACCAAACGAACATGGCGTACCTCGATCTGAAGAATGAGCGGCTTACAGATGCTCGTGCGCGTATTGACGCGGTGCTCTCCCTGACTCCGGAGCATGCCCCAGCACTCAATCTTGCGGGGGCCATTGCGCAACGCCAAGGCGATCATGCCGCCGCCGAGGCATTCTGGAAGCGAGCGATTAAGGCGCGACCTGACTATCTTAATGCATACCGAGGGCTTGGCGCGCTCTATTATGATGCGGGCTATTTTGCTGATGCACATGCAGTGCTTTCAGATGCGCTTGCGATATATCCGCGATGGAGTGAGGTGTGGTACCTTTCCCTTGTTGATATTGCCCTTGGGAAAACTGCGGACGCGAAGGTATTATTAGATGCGTATGCGTCAAAGGCCGTGCCTGATGAATTCCTCTTTGCGCACGCACTGTTAGCGCACGCAGAAGGCCGTAACATAGAAGCGCAGGCTCTTAGGGAGCAAGTTGTTACTCCGCGATTGCGTCGCGCCCTCGATGATGTGATGTCACAATGATGATGTCGAAAACCCGCTATACCATCTTATTAGTTTTCCTCGGAGCGCTTATGGCGCTCTCAAGCGTACATACGCTTACTTCCATAAATCAAGACATTGGCAGGCACCTCCGTCTAGGAGAAATTATTACAACGACAAAAGCTGTCCCTGATACTAATCTTTTTTCCTATACACATCCTGATGAGCCATTTCTCAACCACCACTGGCTTGGTGAAGTATTCTTCTATGTGCTTTCCCGCATTGACGGCGTCGCAGGGCTCATTCCTATAAAGGCGATTATATTAGCAGGAGCTTTTATGCTTGCCGTTGCAAGTACATGGCGGCGAGAGGGCGCGTACCTTATGGGCTTTGCTGGTCTTGTTGCGTGGGGAGTGATGATCGAGCGCACTGACGTGCGCCCCGAAGTATTCAGCTATCTCTTTATGGGATGGTTTCTGTTTGTGCTGTTTCGCTATCCGCAGAGCTCACTGCGGTGGACGCTGCCTTTTGTGCAGGCGGTGTGGGTGAATACACACATTACGTTTTTCATGGGGCCGTTGATATATCTCTGCGCGGCGTTTGGCGATGGCATGCGAACCTTTCCCTTGTGGCGCGAGACGTTACATCGATGGTTGCCGTTGGGCGTAGTGTTAGCGCTTTCGTTGCTGGTGAATCCGTGGGGCTTTGCTGGTGCTACCTATCCGCTCCAGATTATGTCCGGATATGGCTACTCGGTACTTGAGAACAAGGGGCCATTCTTTCTTCTTGCATGGGGGTATCCGCTGGTGACTACCGCGATGGTGTTCGTGCTTGCGGGGTGTATTGTGCTCTACGGCTTTATTACGGGGAGTCGCATGCGTCAGGTTACTGGACCAATAGTGTTAGCACTTATAACATTTATATTCGCGCAGATCATGGTTCGCAATTACGCTTTGTTTGCGCTGAGCGGCGTCGCGGCTCTCGGAGCGCTTGCACAGCAACATCCTATTCGATTACGACAAGGATTCTGGATCTCTGGTGCGCTTGTCGCGCTCCTTGGCGCTAGTGTGGTAAGCGGGCAATTCTTCCCACTCGTTGGCCTTCCACAGCAGTTCGGCGTCCATGTGCCCGCTGGCGCTCAAGCGTCCATTGATTTTATTCGAGCGCACGAGCTTCGAGGTCCGATATTTAATAATTTTGATATTGGCAGTTTCCTGATCTGGAAACTCCCGGAAGAAAAAGTATTCGTTGACGGGCGCCCCGAAGCATATCCTTCTAACTTCGCATCATCCGTGTACATCCCCATGCAAGAAGATGTGGTTGTATGGGAGCGCGAGCGAGCTCGGTGGAACATTCAAATGATCGTGTGGTCGCACCGAGATCTTACACCGTGGTCGCGCACGTTTTTAGAGCGAATGGAAAAAGACGCTGATTGGAAAGAGGTATACCGCGATGGCTCTACGCTGATTTTGCTTCCGAAAGAGGTTGCTCGCGTAAAAGGGTTATAAAAAGACGCTCGTACGCAGTGATCATGGTTTGCAGTGAAAAGCGAGTCACAATGCGCTGGTGCGCCGCCATGGTGATATCGTGGGCGAGTCGCGTATCTGAAATGAGTGCATGTACCCGTTGCGCCAACGCTGCTGGATTTTGTGGCTCGATGAGAAAGCCATCTTCGCCGTGGGTCAGAATTTCTGGAATGCCACCAACTCGAGTTGCGATACTGGGGACCTTTGCCGCCATCGCTTCAAGGAGCGCCCACGGGAACCCCTCTTTCATGGAAGTGAGCGCAAAGACATCGAATGCGGGAAGGAGCATCTTAGCATCTTGCCGCTGGCCGATCATATGCACTCGTGATTGGAGCTCAAGGCGCCGGATCAGTTGTTCGAGTGCTGGGCGTTCGGGCCCGTCACCGATAATGATCCACTGGGCCTCTGGGCCGAAATGTGCCGCTGCGCGAATGAACGTTTGAAGATCTTTTGCGGGATATGCATTTGCAATAGTGCCAATAACGATGGCGTCATCAGCAATGGGTATGTGGATTGCTTCCGCGATATGCGCGCGAGCTTCCGCCTTTGTATAGGTTGTAGGGTACGGATCGATACCATTGTGAATCGCGATGAGCTCTCTCCGTGGAATAATGTGGTGTGCGATGCCTGCGGCGCGATCTGATTCACTGTTTACGACGATAATGTCTTTCCAGTGCGCAGACCAACGCTCCAGCGTTCGGTAAAGTGCTTGTAATGATGGATGAATGGGGTCATGAAATTGCCAGCCGCCGATACGATACACAACGCGTAAGTTGGGTAACGCTTTTTTACACCAGCGTGCAGCTATGGCGCCAAGAAACCCAGCCTTTGAACTATTGAGGAATACAATATCAGGCTTCTCTGCAAGAATGCGTTCGCGGATATCTCGAACACACTGTAGGTCATGCCAAGGAGCGATAGCTCGACGCAATGAAGAGATCGTGTGATAGGTGGTTCGTTCGGGGAGTGCGTCGCGAAGTGCATGATTTCCATCGGGTCCAGCGGCAATGGAGAAAGAAAAACGTTGCGCATCACTATGCGTGACGAGTTCACTCATGAAACGCTGTGCTCCACCCATATCTGATTGAGTAATAATGCAGAGAATGTGCGTGAGGGCTTGGGATTCGTGAGGCATGAGGGCGTTGTTTTACGTTGCTATGCGCGCTATGATAGTACCAATCTGTGACCCATTCAGCAAGCAATATTCTCATCTTTTCTCCCGCGTTCCGACCCCTTATTGGTGGGTCGGAACTGGCACTTGAGGCGCTTATGCGACACATGCCGGGGCGCTCTTTTGTAGTGCTGACGCCGCGTTACTCCACCGCCTTTCCCGCAAGGGAGTCGCATGAAAACGTGCGCATCCGTCGTATCGGTTTTGGTGTTCCGTGGCTCGATAAATATCTCTTCCTTGTCTTTGGGGCCACCATTGGTCTCCGCGAGGCTCGTCATGCCGCCGTGCTTCATGCATACCAAGCATCGTATGCTGCACTTGCTGCATTAGTAGTGCGATTTTTTTCGAGGGTTCCCCTCATTGTAACGCTTCAAGAGGGTGCTCATTTTCAAAAGCAATCTTTGTTAGTTCGCGCTGGGCGCTGGCTTGCGGTGCGATATGCGGATAGGGTGACAGCGATTAGCTCTCCCTTAGAGATATATGCACGTCACGTACGGCGTGGCGTCGGGGTAACGCTCGTACCGAATGGCGTTGATCCGGCGCACACATGCACTTCTGAAGAGCGCTCTCGTTTGCGTACTGCGTGGGGCATTCGTGCCGATGAGGTGTGCATCTACTCTGCAAGTAGGCTCGTTTCAAAGAATGGCATTGATGCGCTTGTTCGTGCCTGTGCCGCGCTCTCATTTCCGTGGCGTCTTGTGGTTGCGGGCGCTGGAGAGCGGGCGCGCATGTTACAGCAATTAGCTGTGGAGCTTGGGGTGAGTGATCGTGTCGTGTGGCGGGGATCAGTTTCTCATGGCGAAGTATTAAAAGAGCTTGGCGCCATAGATGTGTATGCGCGTCCTTCGCGATCGGAGGGGCAGGGCATCGCATTTCTTGAAGCAATGGCCGCGGGTGTTCCTGTTGTCGCGTCGCGTCGCGGAGGTTTGCGCGATTTTATGCGCGATGGCGAGACGGGCTTTGTATGCGATCCTGATGACATTCCTTCCATAGTGGATGCGCTGACGCGTGCATCGCGACCTGGCGCCGAACGAGATACTGTGGTTACTACTGCGGGGGATATGATCTCTCGGGAGTACTTGTGGAGCCTTATTGCCCCTCGCATGGCCGCAGTGTACGATACACTGGCATGAAAAAGCTTTCTATTGTTATTCCCGTATTTAATGAGGCGGCAACTCTGCCGAAGCTTTTCGCGGCTATTGATGCTGTAGTCTTGCCTGAATGGGAGAAAGAGCTGGTTATTGTTGATGATGCCTCAAGCGACGGCACCGCTGAAGTCGTTGCCACGCACCTGCGCCCGGGGTGGGTTTCGGTGCGTCACGCGCAAAACCTGGGGAAGGGTTCTGCGGTACGCACTGGTTTCGCAAAAACTTCCGGAGATATCGTGCTTATTCAAGATGCAGATCTAGAGTACAGCCCGAAAGAGTATCCACTCTTACTCGAGCCCATTCTTTCTGGCGATGCTGATGTGGTATATGGTTCACGCTTTATTTCTGCTTTTCCACGCCGCGCGCTTTATTTCTCCCACTATGTTGCGAACGTGCTTCTCACCTTTCTTTCAAATATGTGTACCGGTCTGAATCTCTCTGATATGGAAACGGGATATAAGGTTTTTACTCGTGATGCACTTGCGCGCATTTTACCTCATTTGAGTGCGGCGCGTTTTGGCATTGAACCAGAAATAACTGCGCGCGTAGCACAGCAAAAACTTCGTATATACGAGGTGGGCATTTCCTATCGAGGGCGCACGTATGCGGAGGGAAAGAAAATTCAATGGGCTGATGGTATTGCAGCTGTGTGGCATATTATCCGTGCGTCATTTTTTTCATGAACGACCACAAGAAACCACTTCTTGTTATTGCAACTGGCATTTACCCACCTGACATAGGGGGGCCTGCAACGGTTGCGCACGCTGTGGCACGAGCATTTCGTGATCGTGGGATGCGCGTGCGAGTGGTGACGTTTGGGCGAGGTGGAAACGAGCAGGGTATCGATGTATATCGCGTTTCGCGGTGGTGGCCATGGATGCTGCGACACGTGGTGTATATACTTCGTGTGTTACGAGCGAGCGCTGGGGCAACTCATATCCTTGCCCTATCAGCAAAAACGCCCGGTATCGCAGCGCACATTGCGGGCACGATGCGTCGCATTCCTGTAACGGTGCGCATCGCTGGGGATTACGCATGGGAGTACGCCATACAGAAACGCCACACACATCTACTCATTGATGATTTTCAGAGCATACAGATAGGTGGATGGGCAGGGATGCTTCGTCGTATGCAACGATGGGTAGTGCGACGCAGTGCTCGCGTGATCGTTCCATCGCAGTACCTGCGATCTATCGTGCAGGGCTGGGGATATGATGCCGAACGTATCATGATCGTTCCAAACGCGGTTACTTTTTCACCATCCGATCTATCACATCAGGATGCGCGTACACACATTGGTATTCCGGGTACGCTCATTGTCTCTGTTGGGCGACTCGTACCGTGGAAGGGGTTTCGTATGCTCATCAAAATTATGCCCCAACTCCTTGAGCTGAATCAGTTTTTCCGACTCGTGATTGTGGGCGATGGACCTGAGCGTGACGTGCTTCGCACAATGGCGAAGAATCTTGGTCTTGAGAAGAAAGTATTCATTGTCGGCGCAAAATCGCATGAAGAGTTGCCGATATATCTCGCTGCCGCGGATCTTTTTGTGCTGAACACGGGATACGAAGGGTTTTCACATCAGATTATTGAGGCGATGGCTGCAGGAGTTCCTGTTATTACAACAACGGCTGGAGGTAATCGCGAAGTTATTTCGCAAGGTGAGAATGGTTTGATGGTGAAATATAATGATGAGTTTAATCTACGAGAAGCTATCCGCGCGCTCTGGGATATGCCAGAATTGCGGGAACAGATGAGTGAGGCGGGAAGAGTAACGGCGCGCACGTATCATGAAGAGCGCATGCGTGAGGCATGGGTTGAGGCACTGCACCTATGAACAAAACACTTCTCATGGTGAGTGGGGACCGCATGCTCGCCGCAGGAATGGATGGAGCATTCTTTCAGATGCTTTCAGAATTTCACACGCATTGGGATCGTATTGATATTATCGTGCCTCGCGTATCACGCGGCCATGCTGTGCGACAGAACCCGTTTCCTAATGTGTTTGTGCATGCATCTTCGTGGCCACTCTTTTTGCAGTGGGCTCATATTGTGCGTACTGGGCTACGCCTTGGTCGTGAACGCGCATATGCGGGCGTGACGATTCACGAATACCCCCCATTCTATAATGGAATTGGCGGACTCTTTCTTGCAAGGCGTCTGGGCATCCCTGCGCTTCTTGAAATCTTTCATATTCCGGGGCTCCCTCGTGCTAGTTCATTGCGCGAGACGATATATCGTTTGCTTGCCAGGATCATCCTACCCATCGAAGCTCGTTTTGCCACCGGCGTGCGCGTCATGAATATGGGGGAGGCGGGGAAATGTTTAGAAGCGTGGGGGGTGCCAGTGAAGAAAATTCATCTTATTCCAGCGCTCTTTCTACCACCTATCCCTGAACGCGGCCACGTGGTCCCTACGCATGATTTTATCTTTGTAGGGCGCATAGAGCGGAATAAGGGCATTCAGCGTGCTATAGAGGCTCTTGCACGCCTTGAGCACGCAACGATGCGTGTTATTGGCACAGGATCCCTTCTTACGTGGGCCCAGCACTATGCTCGACAGCAAGGAGTCAGTAGCCGTATCACGTGGAGTGGGTGGGTTGCTTCGGCGCACGAGGTTCTCGAGGCCATACAGGGCACGCGAGCTCTGGTGATGCTTTCAGATAATGAAGGAGGGCCACGCGTTGCCGTAGAAGCACTTGCGTGCGGTGTTCCTGTGCTTGCAACCCCAGTTGGAGTGATCCCAGACCTTGAGCGTGATGGCGCGGCGATACGTGTAGTCCACTGGTCACCAGAGGAGATCGCGCAGGGGATGAGAGATGTACTTGAAGATCCTTCGTGGCAGATTCGTGCCGAGGAGGGGTCAGATATTATCTGCGAGCGTTATGCGCGACAGGCAGTTATTAGCGCGCAGGCGAAAATAGTAAAAGATGTTTTCTCTCATGCATAGACTCCTCATTATCACCCAGAAGGTTGACGAGTCTGATCAACTGCTTGGATTTTTTATCGCTTGGATCCAGCGATTTGCTCAACAGTTTGCTCATGTACACGTACTGTGTCTTCAAAAGGGCTCCTACAAGCTTCCAAACAATGTGAGCGTTGAAAGTATGGGGAAGGATCGTGGATACTCGAAAGCTCGTCAGCTGTTTGAATTTTATCGTTTCATTATCGCGCAAAGACGTGAATATGATGTCGTATGTGTGCACATGAATCCTATCTGGGCCGCATTGGGTGGTCTCGTGTGGCGCATAATGCATAAGCGCGTATATCTGTGGTATACGCACAAAGCAGTGACGATGCGATTGCGTATTGCCCATGCTATGGTGCATCGCGTATTTTCCGCATCGCCTGAAAGTTTCCGTCTCCCGTCTACAAAAGTTATGTTCACAGGGCATGGCATCGATACGGATGTGTTTAGCCCCGGTGACGAGCAGCTTCGATCCAAGGACTCACTTCTCACCGTTGGGCGCATCGCACCCGTGAAGAATCTCGAGGTACTCGTCGATGCGATGAGTTTACTCGCACAACAGGGAAGTTTACTTCGCGTCGTTGTGGTTGGAGAAGCGGCGCTTGATGTAGATAGAGCATACGAAGATTTAATCCGAAAGAGAATCAATAACGCAGGCATAGTAGGGCGGTTTGTGTTTGCGGGAAAGCATAAGAACGATGAGGTTCGGACGTTTTATCGTGAGTGTGCTTTGTTTGTACATATGAGTCGCACGGGAAGTCTCGATAAGACGCTTCTGGAGGCGATGGCGTGTGGAGCCCGCGTGGTGAGCTCGAATGATGCCGCTCGTGCGTTCCTCCCCCCTGAGCTTATCTTCGACGGCGCAAATCAAGGCGATTTGGCGCGAGGCATTAATCGAGCGCTCTCCGAATTGCCGGCTCCCTCACTTCGAGCGTATGTTGTGGAACACCACAATCTAGACACCTTGATTCAAAAGCTTAGCAAGGAAATGATTTCTGTATGTCGATAAAACACATCATAAAATATTGCCTTCTGGCTGTACTCATTCCACTTCATGCGGTGGCGCGGACGCTTGGCATTGCAAAGCCAGGAGTTGCTGTGCTTATGTATCACGGCGTTGGAGATGATGTATGGGAGTTCGCAGTTTCTTTGCAGACGCTGAAGCGCCAGCTCGACATGCTTCATCGGAAGGGATTTCAATTTATTTCACTTGCAGAATTTGAGCAGATTCTTCGAGGCGCGCGACCCATGCCTCGGCGGAGCGCGTTCATCACATTCGACGATGCGTATCAATCTGTGGCCGATAATGCTCTTCCCGAATTGCGCGCGCGCAACATTCGTTCCGCCTTGTATGTGCACACATCTCGAATTCAAGAACCCCTTGGAAACTCATGTGCGCTCATGCTGTGGCATACTATCCGAGAATCTGCGAAGTTTATGGATATCGGGAGCCACTCGCACAAGCACCCTGTCTTAAAGGAATTGAGCGACGCTGAACTGGATGATGATATCCAGAAGTCCATCGCGGCGTGCCATCAAGAAGTTGGGATTACGCCTACGACATTTGCATATCCAGGAGGAAAATTCAGTGAGCGAGTCATTTCTGCACTTCGACGCCACGGATTTACGACTGCGTTCACAATAAACCAAGGACTTGTACGCCAGAACGACAACCACTTTCAATTGCGAAGAATTGGTGTCACATCCCATACGACAGATCTCGAATTGTACGCACACGCAGTTGGGGTGGGAGAGTGGTACGGCCGGATAATAAAACTGTTCAAATAATTTCACCATGCTTCCTCATATCATCAGGCAATCCCTCCAAGGAAAAACAATCAACCGACTTCTTATGAATGCGAGCCTGCAGTCAATTTCTTTGCATGGCGACGTACTCGATCTTGGCGCGGGGAATAAGCGCTCGTCATATTTTCAGTTTTTCAAAAACACGTCCGGATATGCGGTGACGTCGGTCGATATTTCCTCGGAGCGCAATCCTGATGTTATCGCAAACATTGAAGAGGGGTTGCCGTTGTCCGATGCCGCATACGATAGCGTGCTTTGCTTTAATCTTCTTGAGCACTTGAGTAATCCAGCGCGAGCATTGGCTGAAGTGCATCGTGTGCTCCGGCCAGGGGGGTTGTTTATTGGGTATGTGCCGTTTCTGGTGAAATACCACGCCGATCCTCACGATTATTTCCGATATACGCATCAGGGGCTCCGTGTGCTATTTGAGCGCGCTGGATTCTCGGATATTTCCATTCAATTCATCGGGCGAGGTCCGTTCGTAGCCGCATGGTCACAGATTGAGTTTATACTGCCAGGATTTCTGCGCTGGCTCATCACCTATGCTGTCATAGGTCTCGATGCTATGCTTCTCAAGCTGAAGCCTGTGTTTGCGCGTACCTACGCGCTCGGATTTACCTTTACTGCAAAGAGATGAGAATACTCTATATTGGAAATTATGATCCTGGATATGGTCGCAATCGAGTGATTGTGAAGGGGCTCGCGGAGAATGGCGCTGAAGTTGTGCAGTGCAACGGGGGTGTCGCGGGCGGAATTATGAAGTTCATCCGCCTTATCGCGAGATACGCGGCAGCCGCTCGCGGTAGATTTGATCTTGTTATCGTTGCGTTCCCTGCGCAGGAATCTATGTTTTTGGTGCGCCTTCTTTTGATGTATCGACGTCTCGCGCATCACACTCCCATCGTTATTGATATGCTCACGTCGCATTACGAGGGATATATTCTCGACCGGCAAAAATATACTCCCGAGAGTATGCATGCAATGTGGTATAAGTGGATTGACCGCATGGCGATGAGGCTCGCAGATATCTCCATCGTCGATAGCTACGCGGCTCGCAGATTTTTAGCGAAGGAGATGCGGATGCCCATCGAGAATGTTATTGCGGTATTTATCGGCACCGATGACAGCGTCTTAAAGCCGCTTCCTGCGGATGGCCACGCGGGGTTCCTAGTTCATTTTCACGGAAACTTTATTCCGCTTCAGGGGCCATCGTATATTGTAGAGGCGGCGAACTTTCTGAAGCATGATTTGGATATTCGTTTTCAGATTATCGGCAAGGGTCAGCTCTACGATGCGTGCAGGAGTGCGGCGCAGGAGTATGGGCTTACTAATATCAATTGGATAGACCGAATCCCATACGAGGATTTACCGAAATACATCAATGCCGCAGACGTGTGTCTTGGCACATTTGGGGGAACGGGAAAGTTCCATCGGTGTGCGCCCAACAAGGTCTACGAATATATGGCATGCGGGAAAGCGATTATTACGGGGCGCTCTGATGCGCTCGAGAAGATTTCGAATGACGGGGTAAACATGGTACTCTGCAATGCAGCGGACGGGAGGGATCTTGCTGATAAAATCGTACTACTGAAGCACAACGAAGCACTTCGAATTCGATTAGGAGAACAAGCGCGTCGAGAGTTCCTTGATCGATATAATCCGAAGCAACTCATGGGCCACTTGCTTCAAGAGCTACGTGATAAAAAGTTATTATTGCTATGAAAAAAGAAAAACACATCGTAACAACTCACCCGTGTAAGCGCGTTGAGACGAAGAGCCACCTAGGAAAGGTGAACGGCTGGCTTCTCGAGCTGTTTAGTGACAAAGATGGATTCACGAAGCATATCAAGGGGCAGGTATATCTCACTGTGGCGAAACCCGGCGTATTGAAGGTGTATCATCTTCACGCGCAATCCGATTATTTCGTGACATGCATTAAGGGTACCGTGAAAGAAATCATATATAAGAGTAAAACCGAAAAAGAAGAGGTGCACATGGGCGATGGTGACTTTAAGACGGTCTTTCTACCGAAGGGGCACCCACATGCCATTCAAAACGTTGGCAAAACGCCTGCGTATGTGTTGGTGTATCGCTACCCTGCGTGGGATCCTAAGAAGCCTGAGCAACTCGACATTGCTCCAGAGGCAATTGAAACTGATGCGGCATGGAAGAGGATCAGGGCATTTATAAAAATATTTAAATAAACTCCTCTATGGATCAGGCACAACGTGCATATGAAGAAAAGAGCGTCACATATGGAATTAGCACCACTCGACGCAATAATATCATGAAGCTTATTGGCGGGCCGAATCTACGCGTTATTGATATTGCGTGTTCGCGGGGATATCTGGGGAAGCTGATTAAAGAGAAAGGAAACTACGTTGTCGGTGTTGACGTATCGCATGCGGCAGTTGGGTATGCAAAACAAGTACTCGACGATGCATACGAACTTGATATTCAGGGGGATTGGCCCGAGTATCTCGCAAATCAGTCCTTTGATCTTGCGGTTGCCGCCGCAGTGATCGAGCACGTGTTTGACCCGGTAACATTCCTCAAGAGTGTCGCGTCTACACTTCGTCCGGGCGGGCACGTCATTGTAACAACGCCAAATTTCTTTTCATGGCGAAATCGACTCACATTTCTTTTTGGAAGATTCAGATACACAGAGCAAGGCGATTTCGATTTCGGGCACATCCGCTGGTTCGATTATCGCTACCTACGAGAGGTGTTGGGCGAGGCCGGATTCTCAATTATTCAGGAGAATCATTACTATTTTCCCGGAAAGTTGACACGTTTATTAAAATATTGGCCGAGCCTCTTTGCAACGCACTTTATCATTGAAGCGAGGAAGATCGCCTAAAGGCATTCTTTGCGGCACACTTGACGGTCAGATATAGGCGTGAATAATGAGTCATCACATGTATATTCTCGGAATCAATTTTTCTTCGCATGATACTTCTGCTTGTCTTGTGCGAGACGGCGAGCTCGTTGCGTTCATTGAAGAGGAGCGCCTCACTCGTATAAAGCACACGAGTGCGTTTCCAGAGCGGGCTATCGCAAAAATTCTTGCAGATGCGCATATCACGCTCAAAGATATTGATTATATAGCGCTTCCTACTACGCATGCGATGCCGATAGGGACCGTTTTGTCATTCCATATGAGCTTTGGGATACGGAACTTCATTCCACTCCTCATGAAGCATGTGCGATATCGCTTTAAGTTCTATCGAGCGTTGCGACGCTTCCAGTCTCGGGTGGACAAAAAAAAGACGAAGATTGTATTTGTGGAACACCATATGTCACATATGGCGAATGCTTTTCTGGTTTCCCCTTTTCAAAAAGCGGCTATCTTCACGGTAGATAATAACGGTGACGGCCTCTCAAGTCGCCTGGGTGTCGGTGAAGGGAATACAATCACGACCCTTCGCACGTTTCCGATTTCAGAATCCATCGGGAATGTGTATTACCTCACCACGCAATTTCTCGGTTTTAGCGAAGAGGGCGGAGAGGGGAAAGTCATGGGACTTTCCTCGTACGGTGATCCAGAAACATTCATTCATGTATTCCGAGACATGGTACGCCTACGTGATGACGGATCGTACACACTGAATAAGAGCTATTTTTCTGCCATACCAAAAGGACTCTTAAATTGCGACGTACAATTATCCGAACTTTTTATTCATCAAGTCGGTCCGGCGCGTAAACACAGTGAGCCGCTTACGCAGGTTCATTATGATATTGCCGCGGCACTTCAGAAAATAACCGAGGAAACTATCGTACACGTATTAAAACATCTCCATGCGCGAACACAGCTAGATACGCTTGTATTGGCTGGTGGCGTAACGCTGAATAGCGTGATGAATGGTAAACTACACCGCCTTACTCCATTTAAAGAAATTTTCATTCAGCCGCTATCGTACGATGGAGGAAACGCCATTGGGGCCTCGTTCTATGTATGGAATGTATTGTTGGGCAACACAAAACGTTTCCAATTTACCTCATGTTATCTCGGGCCAGCATTCTCAACCGAACAGATTCGTGCAGAGCTTCAGGAAATGAAACTTCCCTTTGAAGAGGTTGATGATCCATCGTCGTGCGCCGCGGACCTGATTGCCAACGGCAAAATCATCGGATGGTTCCAGGGGCGCATGGAGGCTGGGGCGCGTGCGTTGGGCAATCGCAGTATTCTTGCGAATCCTCGCATGGCAGAGATGAAAGATATTGTGAATGCATACGTAAAGCATCGAGAGCCGTTCCGTCCGTTTGCTCCGGCGATTTTAGTTGAAAGGGTCGGGGCCTATTTTGACGACACGCTTCCCGTGCCATTTATGGAGCGCGTTTTTGATGTTCGTAAAGAGCGTCGAGCTGATATCCCCGCTGTAACACATGTGGACGGGACGGGGCGTCTCCAAACCGTCTCCCAAGAGCAAAATCCGCGCTTTTATAAGTTGATACAAGCATTCGAGCAGCGCACTGGTGTTCCTGTGGTGCTCAACACCTCGTTTAATATACGGGGTGAGCCAATTGTCTGCACGCCTGCGGATGCAATTCGCTGTTTTTATAGCACGGGCATGGATGCGCTTATTCTCGATAGGTTTTTATTAAAGAAATAATGCGCATCGTTATTTCAGGCTATACGTACACGCGTCAGAATCTATTTGATGTATTCGAGTCATATCCTGAGCGGGAGCGTCTCTATTTTATTTTACCGAGCAACTGGACCGCAAAGCATGGAAAAGTTGTGTTCAAGCCATTCACTAGGAAGGGGTTTCATATCTATCACTCGCCGGCGCTCTTTACGCATTCGCAGTATCCGGTGATTGGCGGACTCTTGAAGGGGTGGATGCCATTCTTCGTTATTCGACTCGCGTGGGTTCGATTCACAAAGGGGGCAGACATCCTCTTCACTACAGGGGAGCCAAACGTGCTCTCAACGCTCTATAATGCTTTCTGGGCGAAGCTATTTGGCATGAAGCATGTATTCCACTACTGGGAGAATATTCCCTATGAAGAGAAAGATAGGGGTCTGAAGTACCAGCTAAAGCAATGGATTATACGTGCAACACTCGCCTTATCTGACGGTGCGATTTGTGGTATGTACAAAGCCGAGCGTATTCTAAAGTCGTTTGGGTCAGATATTAAAATAGGTACGTTTTTGCATGCAGGGTTTGACGCGCAACGATTTCGTCCGGGCATCCACCATGAGGATGTCTCCCAGCAGTATGGTTTGGCGGGGAGCAAGGTGTTTCTCTTTATCGGTGCTCTCGGAAAGCGTAAGGGCATCCATATCGCACTACGCGCGCTGGCGCGTATGAAGGGCGAGTATCCTGTAAAATTCTTGATTGTGGGAAGCGGGGAATATGAATCGGAGTTACGAGTACTCGTGAGTGCCCTCGGACTGCAATCTGAAGTTATATTCGTTCCTTGGATTACCGAGAATGAGAAATTGCCAGCGCTGTATAACGCAGCGGATGTATTTCTGTATCCAAGCATTCCGCTTGATGGGTGGGAGGAGCAGTTTGGGTATTCAATCGCTGAAGCTTCGCTATGTGGCGTTCCTGTGATTTCCACTCGTACGGGGTCTATCGATGAAGTTCTTATTGATCAAAGAACGGGCATCATGGTTCCACCAAACGATGAGAATGCGCTCTATGAGGCAATGGTCGCGTTGGTGGAGAATCCGGAAAAAGCATATCAGTACGGAGTGAATGGAAGGGAATACATCGCCGCTCACTACAGCAACGAGGTTATTAGTAAGAAAATGTTTTCACTATTCCATGATGTCATCAAGCAATAATAAAATACCGTGTACGGTACAGGTGTTTACGCTCAATTCGGAGCGCGTGATTCGTCGATGTCTCGAGAGCCTTAAGGAATTTGATGATATCCTTATTCTCGATGGTAATAGCACCGATGACACGCTCGCGATTGCTCGGGAGTATACGAATCACATTGTGAAGCAGGCAGACACTGACCAGCCGAATTACCGACTCAAAGATGTTGCGGCGCTCCGGAATAAGGCTATTGATGAGGGGCGCTATGACTGGAATTTTTACCTTGATACAGATGAAGAGCTTCCTTCAAGAACCGCTGAAGAAATCCGGGCAATCGTAACGACGAATCCTATCAAGCACGACATCTATCAATTGCCTGGGCATATTAACTACAACGGTTGTGAGATTAGATACTCAACGGCATACCCGGGCTATCAAATGCGACTCGTGAATCGAGCATCTGGGGTGCGACATGAACGTACGCCGCACTCTCGGCTCACGTTTGATCCGGCAACGGTGAGCGTGGGGACTATGAAGAACCCCTGGTATGTTATTCTGGAACCAGGATTAGGTATCAAGGCCTATGAGCCGGCGATCAATCGTGGTCATATTCAGATACAGATCCGTGAGGCAACGAAGATCTCTGCGGGCGCATTCTGGTATTGGATCGTGTGGAGAAATGTTGCCGGCCTTATCAAAACATCCATGCGTATGGCGTGGATGTATGCTCGGCACGGGTTCAAAGAAACACTTCCGCCATCTATTGAAATGAAGCGCCTTCAGTACAAGGCGTCGCTTCTTTTCGGCGCGGTAAAGTTTAGAATTCGTATAGCATTATTCGGCGAGTCATCTCATGAAAAAGGTACTTCTCATTAGCCAGCGACATTCAATCTTCACCGAACCAATCACGCGAGCCTTACAACAACTCGAGTGCGAGGTTCGGTTTGCTGATTATTTAGGGACGACACTCCTGATGACGAATACGCTTTCCCAGCGAGTATTCGATAAACTCCCGAGCGTTATCCGTGAGCCGCTTTACCGAAGAGAGCTTCAAAAGGTGGATCGTCACATTCTCGATGTTGCCAATAATTTTCAGCCTGATCTCGTCTTCGTATCAAAGGGAAAGACGCTCGGACTCGATATGCTTGATGAACTTCGCCAAAAGGCGGTTGTCGTGAATTGGTACCCGGAAACAATGGACCACATCCAACGGATGTTGCATATAGCACCGCATTATTCTCATTTTTTTAACTTTGATCCACTGGTTGTTTCCACGCTTACTGATTCTGGATATCAGCAAGCCCATTATCTGCCGTTCTGTGCCGATATTGCCAAGGATGCGGTATTCCCAGACACCAACTACGAGTACCCAATCTCCTTTATTGGTTCGTATGATCGCGTGCGATACGCGGACCGTGAGCATATCCTTGCGCGCGTAAAAGACCTAGGCTTGCATGTGTGGGGGAATAAAGCCTGGAAGGACACAAGTCTCCATGACGTGTATCATGGGTACCCCTCACCTCTAGAGATGGCAAATATTTACGCTCGCAGTAAGGTGGTAATCAGTATGCACGTATCCGACGTGCCCGGCACGGGTGTGAATGTGCGTCCCTTTGAGATTACCGGTGCTGGTGGATTTCTGCTGAATCGAGACGATAAGAAGGAGATATTCAACCTTTTTAAGGAAGGTGAAGAATTTATACCGTTCCATAACGGAGACGATATACGAGAAAAAGTAGAGTATTATCTCACCCACGATGAGGAGCGTATGCGGATTGCGAGGGCTGGATTTGAGCGCACGCGAGCGTTACATACGTATCTCGATAGAATGTCCGAGATCCTTCGAATAACGGGAATAAACACATGAAGCTCTACTATATCGCCAATAATCAACTGCCAACGCCAAAGGCGCACGGTCTTCAGATTATGAAGATGTGCGAAGCATTTGCATCGCTTGGCATTGAGTGTGAGCTCATTATCCCCGATCGCCGCACCTATCCTTCAATTACTGAGCGCAACCCGCTCGCATACTATGGAGTGAAGCATCCATTTAAACTGACCCGACTGCCTTCTGCGGACTTCATTACTGTAACGACATACGCGCCCCTCGCAAAACTCTTTTTTTGGCTTCAACAGTTAGCCTTTGGTTTTTCGGTGAAGAGGTATCTCTCCAGAAGGCAGGGTGTTATATATTCTCGCGATCCATTTTCACTTTTTGTGTTGCGGTCGCTTGGGCTCCCTATGTATTGGGAGATGCATTCAATGCCGAAGAATATCCGATCATATATATATAGAAAAGTGCTCCGTGCAATTCGCGGTGTCATCACTATATCAAATGGATTGCGCGAGGATATCGCGAGGGTGTACGCGGGGCGGGTGCTGGTGGCTCCCGACGGTGTTGATTTGGAGATGTTCCAAAATGTGCCACATCGTGTCGATGCTCGGACTGCGCTCGATTTGCCGCAAGATAAAAAAATAGTTGTATACGCAGGTCACCTCTACGGATGGAAGGGGGTCGATACGCTTCTGGGGGCTGCAGCAAAACTTCCCGACATGCTTTTTGTGCTTGTCGGCGGAACGCCGGAAGATATTCAAGCATACAAGCTGAAGCATGGGGCTGGTACCAACATTATGTTTAGGGGATTCGTTCCGCATCAACGGGTGCCATTGTATTTGTCGGCGGGCGACGTTGTCGCACTCCCGAACTCACAGAAGGAAAAGATTTCAAGTCACTATACTTCGCCGTTAAAGTTATTTGAATACATGGCGTCGGGCACGCCTATTGTCGCGTCGGACTTACCGTCACTGCGTGAGGTGTTATCTGATGAGTGTGCGGTGCTGGTGGCTCCCGATGATAGTGAGTCAATGGCGCAAGGCATTCGCATCGCGCTGACTGATGGCGCACGCCGCGCACTTCACGCTCGCGAACAGGTTCAGAAGTATTCTTGGGCTAAGCGAGCCGGAAAGATTTCTATATTTATAGAGGAGTAGTTGTCTTTCTTTATATTTCATGGCATAAAGGGCTAGCTCTTTTGTACGTGTGGCAACATGTGTTGCAGAAAGAAGGGTACAGTGAAGATTTGTCTGGTCTTCCCAGAGACGACGATTTTCGAAGATCCAATGGTGTTCCCTCCGCTCGGCCTCTTCTACCTGAAAGCAGCTCTCCAAGAGCGTGGCCACGAGGTCGATTACGTAGATATGTCCGAATATCTCGTGGATGCGACAGGTTCGCGTACCAAGAAGTACGCAGTCCCGCCTTCGCGCGGATATGACGCATATCTCGTTTCAGGGACATCGCCGCAGGCGCGAGAAATTAGGCGCCTCGGCGCGTATCTTCGTGAACGTGGATGCACGACCATCGTGGGCGGGCCTCACGTCACGAACTACGCCGGGCCCGTCACATTGGGCCCTGATGTCCCAATAATCGGTGAGACCGAGCCGATCGACCAACAGCTGTTGAGCGTGTACCACGTCGCGGTAAAGCGCGAAGGTGAGCGCGCTGTCCTTCAGGCGTTGGCTCGGCTCGACGAGGCACACGATTACATGGCTCGCCATGGGCGAGGTCTGGTCATCCAAGAGCCGAACATCGCAGATCTTGGCTCGATTCCGATTCCCGACCGATCCGAAGCGCACAAGTACCACTACCTGCTGGACGACGAGCACGGCAACAAGCATCGTGGCACGACCATGTCCTCATCTCGTGGGTGTCCAGAGCGCTGTGCGTTCTGTGACAGTCCCGCGCTGTGGGGGCGTGCCGTGCGCTACATTCCCATCCCGCGCGTCGTGGAAGAGTTCGAGCAAATCCGAGACCTCGGGTTCTCCGCGATTCACTTCTTCGACGACATCCTTCCGCTCGCACAGCCACGCATGGTGGAAATCTGCAAGCATCTCAAGTCGTTCGGATTCTACTGGCGGTGCTTCGTTCGTGTCGACATCATGACGCATCCGAAATACGGAAAGCCGTTCATGCAGATGATGTACGACCATGGACTGCGTGAAGTCCTCGTGGGGGTCGAGTCAGGCGATCAGCGTATTCTCGATACCATCCATAAGGGCACAACCGTAGGGCAGAATACGCTCGTGCGTCAGTGGTGTCGTGAAATCGGCATTCGATTCAAAGCATCAGTCATCCTTGGCCTTCCAAGCGAAGATATGGCGAGCATGATTGCAACGCGAAAATGGGTGCTCGAAAATCGACCCGATCGCGTGAACATCTGCACGTATATCCCGTTCCCCGGCACGCCCATCTCGAAAGGTACTGACCCGCGGCGCGCTGCCGAGTACGGCCAAGATGCAGTGCATGGCTACGACATCACGATGGAGATTGATACGGCTCTTCTGGACGGCGACTACTTCTACGCCGGCTCTCGCGACAAGTTGAGCGTGGTCACGTCGACATCAGCATTGAGTCGGGAGCAGATCCAGGCATTCTGGCAGGAGTTTTGTCAGGAAGTCCTCGATGCCGGTATCCCGTACTAGTGAGGCGCCCCACCCCGGGGCGCCTTCTTTTTGTTTTTCTGCGAGCGTGGTATCGTGGCGAGCAAGATATGAAAATCTGTATCCTCACGCACAGCATGGATGTATCAGCGGGCTGGGGGCGCTATAGCAATCAGCTTATCTCTGGTCTTCGGGAGCGTGGACATGATGTTTTAGTCCTTACCGAGCGCGGTGGAGAGTACCCTATCCTACGCCGTGGGTTCGGTATGTTTTTGTCTGCTATTCGCACCATCCCATACATTCGAAGATGTGATGTCATTCATGCGCTTGACGTGTATCCATTTGGCATTATCGTATGGTTGGCAACGCGCTTTATTCGGCGGCCATATTTTGTGTCGGGTGTGGGAACGTACTCCGTTGCTCCTCTTAAGAATAAAGCTACATCATGGATGGCACGCGCGGCTTGCCGAAATGCCGTCACTGTTCTGGCGATTAGCTCACATACCGCCAGTCAGATGAAGGAATGTGCTCCAGACATAAGAATTCGCGTCGTCAATCCGGGAATTTCGATTCATACTTGTACTGTCAAGGTTGGGCCTATGTCTTCTCGTATTATTTCAGTGGGCGCTCTCAAGGAGCGAAAAGGATACCATATCGCATTGGAAGCGTTTTCTCGAGCGCGAAAAAAGCTTTCCGATCTTACCTATACTATCATTGGCGATCAGCGAGATAAGCGATACTTTAAACAACTTCAACAGCAGGCTGTGGATCTTGGGATTGCTGATTTGGTTACATTCAAGCAGCACCTTAGCGAAGATGAACTTCTTAAAGAATATGAGAGCGCAGGGCTATTCCTTTTGCCCTCAATAAATTCCGAGGGCCACTTTGAAGGATTTGGTCTCGTATTTCTTGAAGCCGCATCCTTCGGTCTTCCCGTCATTGGAACGACACATAATGGAATCGCAGATGCCGTGGGTCGCGATAATGGCATCCTTGTGCCCCAGGAGGATATTGACGCGACTACAGATGCCATAGTGAAAATATTCTCCGATGACTCCCAGTGGCACAAGATGTCAGACGCGAGTATTGCATGGGCTGGACTTCATCCATCTAGTCACATGATCGATGCATATGAGCGTGCTTATCAATCTGAACTTTCATGAAAACGGTTGTTATCTTACCTACCTATAACGAGCGAGGGAATATCTCTTTTCTGATTGAGGAGATTCTTCGAAGCGTGCCTGATGTGGGCATCTTGGTGATTGACGATAATTCTCCCGACGGCACGGCGGATGCGGTTCGGGCGAGTATGCAGAAGCATGCATCGGTTCGATTGATGTCTCGTACCGGCAAGCAAGGGCTCGGCACTGCATATATTGCTGCATTCAAAGAGGTGCTCAAAGATGAATTAGTTGAGCGCGTTATCACAATGGATGCCGATTTTTCACATCATCCCCGATATCTGCCGGAACTCATCTCGACAGCGAAGAGCGTTGATCTTACAATAGGGTCTCGCTACGTAAAGGGAGGGGGAATCGCGAAGTGGGAATTGTGGCGCCGACAGTTGAGTTATTGGGCGAATGTATATGTGCGGATGATTTTACGCTATCCCATTCGGGATTGGACAACTGGATATCAGTGCATCACCACTCGCGCGCTCCGTGCAATCGATTTGAATACTATCGATTTATCCGGCTACGCATTTCTTCAGGAGCTCAAATACGCGCTCTTATCATCTGGGGCGACCTTTCGCGAGATTCCCATCATATTCCAAGCTCGACGCGAGGGTGAGTCAAAAATATCCGGATTCATCATTCGGGAGGGCATTACAGGACCATGGAAAATACGAAAAACAACGAAATCATAGTATCGGTTCTCACCCCGGCTTTTAATGAGGAGCAATACATTTGTGAGACCATTGAGAGCATTCTTAACCAGACGTATAAGAATTTCGAGTATATTATTTGCGATGATTGCTCGACCGATCGGACGTGGGAGATCATCCAACGATACGCATCAATTGATGACCGGATTATTGCTATACGAAATGATAGAAATCTCGGTATTGCTGGGATAAAAAATCGGTTAATATCCATGTCGCGCGGGAGGTATGTTGTGTGGTAATCTGCCGATGACATATCAATGCCGGAAAGGATTGAACATCAGCTTGCATTTATGGAGTCTCACCCTGAAGTGGGCGTATGTGGCAGTTACTTGCTTATGTTTGATGACCGAGGGGATGCATGTGTCAGGAAATACCCCCTAGAAGACAGCGCTTTGAGGAAAATAATTTATCGATATATGCCCGTTTCGGAGGCGGTTGCAATAACCAGACGAGAGTGCTACAAAGAGCTTGGCAGATATGCTGAAGGTGTTTCAATTGCTGACGATTTAGAATTTATCCTTAGGATTGGGACTACATATAAGCTGGCGAATATGCCAGAAATATTGCTGAAGTCAAGAGTACACCCAGGAGGAGAAACACCGAAAAAACTGAAGGCTCTGGAACGCGCCACGCTTGATATCCGAAAGAAATACAGCGAGAACCCGAGCTATCCAAAGCCCAATATATACGATTGGATGTATAACATTGCCCAATACATCTCAATGCACGTCATGTCCCCCAATTTCAGGATACAACTGTTTCGAAAGATGCGAGATACTTCCCTCTAAGCCTTGGGCTTACACGACCTATGAGACCCGGAGAACTAACGCATAAGAATTTACTAAACATGTCAAATTATGGCCACTCTATTTTGGTGACCGGTGGCGACGGTGTTATTGGGACTGCTCTCGTGGCAGAGCTACGAAGACGGGGTCACAAGGTATGGGTTGCTGAACCGTACCACACGAACCATCCGATGCATCTTCGGTGTGATGTGGGTGATTTCCAGCAAGTTGAGGATATCTTCAAGAAGCACGCGTTTGATTACGTGTACCATCTTGCTGCAGAATTTGGAAGAAAGAATGGTGAGGAATTCTATTCTGCGCTTTGGCGCACAAATGCCAGCGGAACGAAACATATCTTGCGAATGCAGGAGAAGTACAGATTCCGATTGATATTCCCCAGTAGCTCCGAAGTGTATGGAACGAATTTGACCGGGGTGCTCACTGAAGAAGCCCCACAGCAGGTTGCTGTTCGGTTGGGCAATGATTATGCTATTTCTAAATGGGTGAATGAGATGCAGATTATGAACTCTATGGACCAGTATGGCACCGAGACGGTGAGGTTCCGGTTCTCGAATGTGTATGGGCCTGGCGAGTACTACTCGGATTACCGAAGCGCGATTTGTTTGTTTGTGTACCGGGCCCTTCATAATATGCCATATACGGTGTACACAAATAGCGGCAGGGCATTTATCTATATCCGCGATGCCATTGAATGTGTCGCCAACATTTGTGAGAACTTTGTTTCTGGCGAAGTCTACAATATTGCCAACAGAGATTTGGTAGGCATGAAAGAGGTTTCAGATAAGATACTGCAGTTAGTTGGAGTAGACGATAGGCTCGTGAGCTACGTTGAAAACGATGCTACCGCAACAACCTCTAAGTGTCTTGACTGCACGAAGGCTACTCGCGATCTAGGATTGCGACAGACGGTGACCCTTGATGCTGGTTTGGCGCTGACCGTTGAGTGGTTTAAGAAGACCTACGGCATTATATGATAAGGTCAGATAATGAAAACCTCGTTTATACTGCGATTGATGAGTTTTTTCGCGGTAGCACTCCTGCAAGTAGAAAAAATCCGAAGTGGCGAGTTCCTATTGGCATGGGGTACTTTGATGAACGAGAGGTTAAGGCTGCTGTAGAATGCTACCTCAATGGATGGCTCTCAACACAAAATAAAGTAAAGGAGTTTGAGGCAGCATTTGCCAACTATCTTGGAGTAACATATGCGATTGCTACGAATTCAGGTTCTTCGGCGAACCTTTTAGCGCTCGATGCGCTCATGCAGTCGGGCGCTCTTGTCCGTGGTGACGAGGTTATTGTTCCTGCGACTACTTTCGTGACCGTTGTGACCCCAATTATTCAGCTCGGTCTTATCCCAGTGTACGTTGATATTGATCCCCATACTCTCAACATAGACCCGAAGCTGATTGAGTCCGCTATCGTCAAAGGGAAAACGAAGGCGATTATGGTGGTCCACACGTTGGGGAATCCCGCACCCATGAAGGAAATTATGGATATTGCAAATCGAGAGGGTCTCGTGGTTATTGAAGATTGCTGTGAAGCTCATGGCGCGATGGTTGGCGACAGGAAGGTGGGTAGTTTCGGCGATTTGGCGACATTTAGTTTTTATGTCGCGCACAACATGACAACCGGTGAGGGGGGGATGGTAGTCACAAATTCCAGTACGTATGCCCGCTTAGTTGCTCAATTGAGGGAGTTTGGTAGGCATCTGGCATACCTTGGAAACAGGTATGGCTACTCTGATGGCTTTCTGACAAATTTTGATGAAAGATATGTTTTTAGCGCGCTCGGGTATAATTTTAGAATGGCGGATCCCCCGGCCGCTTTCGGTATGGTTCAGCTGCAGAGACTTGATGATACAAACAGTAAGCGCATTATGAACGCCACAGCGTACATGGAGCGACTGAATATACTTCGACGGGTTCTTTATATACCCGAGATCCGTCCCGATACTCGCCATGTATTTTACGGTTTCCCGATCGTTATAAAGCAGGAGTCTGGCATACCACGTACATCTCTCGTTCGTTACCTTGAGGCGCATAAAATAGAAACTCGTGCTATTTTCTGTGGCACATTACCTGATCAGCCCTGTTTCCGAGATGCTCCTGGTAGATCGAGTGGTTTGCTGAATGAAAGCCGGATGGTGAGGGACAACGGCTTCTTTATCGGATGTCACCCTGGCTTGAACGATGAGGATATCGTGTATGTCGTGGATAAGTTAATTGATTTTTGTGCGGTTTACTAAAGAAAAGATCGCCATGTATTCTTTGTCATGTCTCTATGCAATAGCATGGTGAATAAGAGAATACTCAAGCGCCTATCAGCATGAACGTGAAAATGATTCCGCAAAGAATCCATACTGCTTTAGCTGGACTCGGTATCTTGCTGGTGAGTTTTATTCCACAATTTATATTAGGAAAAGCGTACAGTCACGGAGACTGGCTTGTTGGATATTTTTCCGGGTTTACCTTTTTTAAGGAGCAGATTTTGAGCGGAGGGAGTTTTTTGTGGGCGGGGAGTATCGGAAGTGGATTCCCAATTTACCTTGATCCTTCGTTCGGATTCTCTTCTCTTTCAAGTTACGTACTATTTAGATATTTGCCGGTAATTGATGCATATCATGCTGCAATTTTCTTGGGCACCTCGATGCTTTTTCTCTTTTCGTACTTATGTGCGCGTGAATTTGCTACTTCTAGGGCGGGGTCACTTCTCGCGGCATTGGTATTTACATTTGGGTATCACAACAGCCCGTGGAGTAATAATATTTCTGTAGTTGCTGCCCTCTTTACGCTACCACTTATGCTTCTGTCTCTCGCGAAGATAAGCAGAGGTTCTTTTTTTTGGATACTTATTGGAGGTGTTGGCACGGGGTACGCCCTTATGATGAGCCAACCCCAATGGGTTCTCATGGCATTTGTTGGCGGGGGCCTCTACGCTTTGTACCATCTCGGGATTCGCTATATCCGTCACACAACAGATGGGGCGTGGCTTAGGGCGCTGCTTGGCTTGCTTGCGATACTCTGTGTGAGCGCGGCAATCTCGTGGCCTCAAATATCGGCAATACATCAGTTCGCATCGTTGAGCACGCGCGCGGGTGGGTTGAGTTTTTCTTCCGCGCAGATTAGTAGCATCACTCCTGTAGATTTAATCTGGTTTATACTCCCGGAATTAGGGATAAAGTATGTGAACGCATCTGAACCCTCGCTATACGTTGGTGTGCTCCCACTTGTTTTTGCGCTCATCGGTATCGCCCATAGTGTGAGAAGCAGGAGTGCTCCGGGATACTTTCTGATCGGACTTTTCATATTCGGGTTACTATCTGCAGTTAAATTCTCTCCCATTTTCTGGCTTCTCCATCAACTTCCCATATTTTCCTATTTCCGGGGTTCAAATCGGTGGATGTATATTGGAAATTTTGGGCTTTCAATGCTAGCGGGCATTGGTTTTGATCATGCGCTAGCGGGCAGAGTTACGATAGGCGCTTGGAAGAGAATCCAAAAATACATTGCATGGATTTTTGGGGTGATCGTGGTTTTTGCTGGTTTTGTGCAGGGTGTGTGGGCGATGTATTCACAGCGCATCATGAGCGTGCTTCAGAGCTATTTTGACCGCGTGTATTACCCGCGTACCGTGGGGCAGTTACCACTCGAGCACTATCACAACGCACTTTCGTCCCTGATTGATTCGACGTTATATCAGATAGATTTTAGAAATCCTAAATTTGGACTCCCACTTCTCTTTTTAGCCATCTCGTACACGTTCTTCTCCAAACTCAAGAAAGATGGCACACACACTCAACGCTCCATAATTATCTTTGGCTTATGCATTTCTTTTCTCAACATTATCTCCCTGCACCCTAATTACTATCAAGTAATATCACGATCAATATTAGAGGCCACGCCAGCCACGGCTCACTTTTTGAGCTCGTTGGAAGATGTTCGGGGTGACCGAGCCAGGATATATTCTTATTTAGTAGGGGATGCCATTGACCAAAAATTGCGGACACCATTCCATGGGGCATTTAATGAATCTGATTATATTGAATTTCGTAGAGACCTACTTCAGGTAAATATGAATATGGCGTGGCACATCAGCTCCATCGATGGGGCGAGCAATTTGATGCCTGCAAGGTCTCTCCAGATTCTCGACGTCCTCGGAGGAGATTCAACAGCGGCTGGTGGAGGATTTATAGCCGGAGCTCGTCCATTGAGTATGGCCGAAAAGGTTAATTTTATCTCTTCGCGCATCCCACTGCTCTCAATGATGAATACAAAGTATGTGCTATCAGCCTTCGTGTTACCTGAAAGCGTCGATCTTCGTCTTATTCGAATTATATCTTCAACCCGATTTAATATCCCAATCTATCTTTACGAAAACAAAAAAGTTTTGCCAAGATTATATTTCGCGAACGCGATTACATACTTACGCGAGCATGATGAGCGTGAGAGCTTTGAGGTTATCACAGACTCCGATAATGATTTTTCTAAGACCACATTTATTGAATGCCAAGAGTGTAGCGATCAAGCTAACGTCCCATCACGAACTGATTTTCTGACGATGGTTGACCACGCTGACGGCTATATGCGCATACAAGCCAAGACGGCAAGGGGGAGATGGCTTATTTTCTCCGAGCTTAATGTCCCTGGTTGGGATATTAAGATTAATGGAGAGCCAGCCTATTCACGAATGGCAAATTATCTCTATCATGGCATTTTTATTTCGCCAGGGATCCACGATATAGTGTTTAAGTACACGGGTATATGAAACAGGAGAACGGATTTGATGTCTCGATTATTATTCCTGCTCTCAATGAGGAGCTGACTATTGCGTCATCGGTTCAAAAAATATCCAGGTATCTTCAGTCGCGGAACATGTCGTACGAGATTCTCATCGTAGATGACGGCTCAACAGATGCAACGGTTGCTCGGGTTGAAAGACTACACGATGCTCATATTCGTCTCTTGCGGCATGAAAAGAATCTTGGGAAGGGGGCCGCGGTAAAGAGCGGTATGCTCGCGGCACGTGGGGCTGCGCGTGTATTTATTGACGCCGATCTACAAATTCACATAGAAAATCTCGATCGATTTTGGGAGCCGTTGCATAAGGGTGCTGATGTTATTATCGCGTCATCGCCTGACGCACCAAGCGGAGCTCGTTTTTGGGCGCGGGGTATATTGGGGTTTCTCGCAAAGAAGCTCATTCGTTTTGTCATGGGTTGGGACATCCCAGATACGCAGCGTGGCTTAAAGATGTTCCGCGATGTGGCGGCGGTAGACATATTCAGCAGTATAAAGGTTTGTGGATGGGGTTTTGATATTGAGGTGTTGGCAATCGCTATGGCTCGAAAATATAAGATTGAACAGATCCCAGTTTCTTATGATAGGCCAATAGTGACAAGAGTGTCGATGTGGTCGTATCTCCGTTCTTTATGGGAGCTGGTGGTTATACGTACACGACTTTTATTCGGTGTATATAAAGGTGGCGGTGTTCGTAGTCCGAGATTTTTTATTCTATTCATACTTTCTTCTATTGTTTTTTTAGTGATCTTGTTTTTAAAATTTATCTTTTTTGACGGTGATGTAATTGGATTGTTTTACCCCAATTACACGAGCACTCACCATCTATGGAATTCTGGAATTTTATCCGGATTTCCTACCCCGGCGTCGTTTCAATGGGGGCTCTTTCACCCAATCTATCGCATATTTTCCGGAAGCTATAACGCACTCATAGCATTTTTTGTTTTCCTTGCAGGATATTTGAGCTACGTATTTGCTCGGCAATTGTTCTCGAGCCGACTCGTAAGCGTGTTTGCCGCAACTACCTTTATCCTAGGCCAATTCACCATGCATTGGCTCGGAAATATCGCCGTTGTTTCCGCGATATACGTGTTGCCCGCATCGTTGCTGCTGGTCAGCAGTATGGTGAGGGGGTCGTGGGGGTTGGCGCTGTTTTATTCAGCACTTATTGGACTTTCGTTCTTGGGTTCGCATCAACAATTTGTGATTATGGCGCTCGTGGTGGCGGCACTCTATTGGGTGTGGCTTGAATATGTGGCGCGCAAGGCGGGAAAGAGTCTAGGGGGCATTATCTGGGATGGTGGGCGTGGGCTTGGTGCGCTTGCAGTGGCGTTTATTATCGGACTGCCACAGTTTATATATGTGGCGGTGTTCACTCCGCTTTCAACCAGGATTGGTGGCCTTACGCTTGCGCAAGCGAGTGTTGATGCGGCAACGCCATTGGATTTGATAAAGTTTATATTCCCATATTTTTCATTTCGATACGGTGTTTCTGGTGAGTTCTTGCCGTATATTGGCATCTTTGGTCTCGCATTCGCATTCATTGCTATAGTGAAGACATACAAGAACGAATCTCATGTTAGGTTCTTTACCCTGTTGAGCGTGGGCGCGATTCTGACCTCATTTCAATTCTCTCCGATATTTTGGGTACTCCACAAGCTTCCTGTGTTGGAGTATTTTCGTGGGCCAGCCCGATGGACGTTTGCCCTTAATTTTTCGATGGCAATTCTGGCTGGCTATGGGATGAAATGGACAGCAGAACACTGGGAGAGTGTGAGGATGAGCATCCAGCTATATTCAAGGCGTGCATTGCTCGGCGTACTTGGCGTTGCTTCAGTAATGACTCTGATATTTGCGATGGCGGGCGAGAGTATCATCCGATACGTTCAGCATCAATTCACAGAGAAGATGTATCAGAGCACAACAGGGCTTCCTCTTGAGTACTACCACACACTCATTGAACGAATTGTGAAAAGCTCTTTTGATAATTTTTCGCTTGGAGATGCAAGCTTCCTTATTGCCCTAGTTTCCATTGTTGCGGTTTACGTTGTGGCTCGATATACAAGAGGTGGGAGGACGTTTACGGTAGCATCTGTGACTTCTTCATGTGTGTTACTTGGCATATCAGGAATGATAGGCCATACGTTTGCGCGATCTGACGCGCTCTTCTCGTCACCTCCAATCGCGGGCTCTATTCTTTCGAGGAGCGATGACCCGATGAGCTTTCGCACATTCAGTTTTCTCTATGGTTCCGCGGGATCGCAGCGTATATCGGCGACTCATGAGGGCGCATCCAGAGACGCGATGATGTATGGCATTGATTCGCTTATGCCGAACACAGGCCTCTTGCGAGGTATTGCGACCATAGACGGTTACGAACCAATGGCACCACGAAGAGGGCAGCGAGTCCTTGCGTTTGTGGGAAGTGAGGTGAGCCAGCGGTTCGCGTCGCTCGCACATGAGGCCGTCCCACTACCCGAAAAGCTCTTTGTCTTCTCCTCCCGCCTCCCCCTCCTCTCCATGCTGAACGTGAAGTACCTCATCTCCGCCTACGAGCTCCCCCCAACCCCCGGTCTTCAATTGTCCGAGGAAGTATCATCTACCCGCTTTAATATCCCTATCTATCTCTACGAGAACAAGCAGGTTATGCCTCGCATCTATTTCGCACGAGGCGTCACGTACGTATCTGAAACTGATGAAGAGAAGAATTTCAAAACAATCATTGAGTCAAACACAAATTTCGCACATACCACATTCATCGAATGCGCAGATTGTGAAACAATGAAAAACCAACCCACCCCTTCTGATACTCTAACCATCGAAGCATATCGTGACGGATATCTCCGCCTCACCACAAAAACAGCTCGTGATCGCTGGCTCGTCTTTTCTGAATCGAATCTTCCCGGATGGCGCATCACCATTGATGGCGCCCCTGCGCAATCCTACATGGCAAACTATCTTTTTCACGGACTTCCTATCCCAGCGGGTGAGCATACGGTGCTGTTTGAGTATGAGGGGGTGCTGACGTGGGGATATGTAAAGTCACTATTTTAGTTTATTTTCCTGTTATTCCGTGCTAGCATGCGCGCATGTCGATTGCGCAGATTCGAGAGAAAATCGAGTATTTTCGCACCCATACATTCGTCCGAAATACCGCCATTCTTCAGGCGGGGAATATGTTTGGAAACGTATTCCAAGCATTCGCCGGCATTATCATGGCCCGGATCCTCCAGCCTGAAGCGTTCGGCGTGTACGCTCTTTCTTTCAGTCTAGCAGGCTTCATCTCCATATTTCTTGGTGTGGGAGCGCAGGATGCGGTCACCACTATTCTCGGTGGAGCGTATGCTCGGAACGATGCTCGGGAGATTCGTAACGCACTCGCATTTCTTGCAAAGATTACCGTTATCATGAGCTTTGTAACGCTGGTGGGCGCGGCACTTGCCCCTCTTGTCGCCTACAAGCTCTACGGTACTACGGCCATTGGTTGGTTTGCGGCAGTTGTCATCTGTGCGTCTATCATTTCGACGACAGCCTATTCGTTCTCTACCATTGGCTCACAGGTCGTTGGACGCATTCGCCAGATGACTATTTTGGGGTTGAGCGACCAAATGCTTCGCACGACCCTTGCCTTATCGCTAGTGATCGCTGGACTTGGCGTCGGCGGCATTGTGACGGGGCACTTCATCGGTGCAAGTCTTTTGAGCGTAGCATCGGTTTTTGTGTGGAAGCGACTTCAGCGCGATTTCCCGATTCTTCCCAGGATTCGCGATCTACTTGCACATATGCGGGAGGTATCTATTAGGAAGTATCTTCGATACAGCTTTTGGATCGCCGTCGATAGAAACCTTTCAAACCTCTACAATATTCTCCCAATATTGCTTACGGGTATTTATGTGTCGGCGTCCGAAGTTACCTTTTTTAAGCTCGCATTCGCATATATTAATCTCGCACTCGGATTTCTTGGACCGATTGGCACCATGCTCAACGTTGAATTTCCAAAAATGAAAGTGCAGGGTGTAGAGCGGTTATCTCGCAACTTCACTCGGGTAACGCTCTATGCCATTGGTATTTCGACAGCGCTCACGCTTGGAGCGGCTCTCGTTGCCCCTATCGCATTTAATATATTCTACGGCCCAGAATTCTCTCAGAGTGTTCGATATGTGTATGCGCTTATTCCCTATGGTGCGCTCATGGGTCTTGGCGTAGGCCTAGGATCGATTCTACGCGCGATTAATAAAGTACACATCTCCATCATGATGCACGTGTTCAATCTTGTGATTGGTGTTCCGCTTGGATTGCTGGCGATCAAGCACTTTGGTGCGTGGGGCACCATAGGAATCGTAACGGCGTGGTATGTTATCGCTCACGCTACGATATTCTTGTATACGCGCCGCCATCTACGCACGGCATCAGCTGCATAACGCTATGCACATATTCCAAATTGATCGCATGTTGCTTGATCAACATATTAAAGAGCACGCATCGCATATCGTGGGCGCGGTACTTGATGTTGGGGCTGGCTCGGTTGCGCGTTACCGACACTACTTTACATTTGATTCGTATATTCGGATGGATATTCAAAAAGAGGATGGCATCGATGTCGTCGGTTCGGCTGAACGTATTCCATTTCCCGATACGTCATTCGATGGAATTGTGTGTACGCAGGTACTTGAGCACGTTGTGCATCCCGAGCAAGCAATGCGTGAAATGAGTAGAGTGCTCCGACCAGGCGGTACTATGCTACTCACTGTTCCGCAGGCATGCGAATTACACGAGGAGCCATATGATTTTTCTCGGTTCACAAAATATTGGATTGAGAGCATTGCGCGCGAGTGCGGTCTTACGGTTGCGCGAGTCGTTCCTCGTGGCGGGATGTTTTCTATGATGACGCAATTCTGTATCAGATATCTCATTGATCGAGGCGGGCTCTACCGACATAGAATGATTGGCGCCATCGCGAGTCGATGCTTTTCTGTCGTGGGGCGCTGCGCGATATTCTTAGATAGGATTGATACAAGTACCGCAAATAAAAAGCATACGATGGGCTGGCTTGCCATTCTCAAGAAATGAAGAGCATCCACACAACGCGAGATGTATTAGCGCATGCACGCGCGTATATTTCTGGGCGCGTGCTTGATGCGGGTGGCGGCTCGGCGACAAAGTACAAATCTTTTATTCTTCAACACGCTACGTCGTACACATGCATCGATGCATCCACAGGTGGTGGCGTCGATGTTGTGGGTGATGTTTTGCACATGCCATTCGAGGAGGGTGCATTTGATACAGTCATTTGTAATCAAGTATTTGAACACGTCCCACATCCCGAACAGCTTATGAGTGAGATTTCGCGTGTATTACGGCCTGGCGGCCACGCGATTATTACTGCGCCATTCACTCAGCCCGTGCATGCGGATCCGGGAGACTTTTTCCGATATACTCCTGAAGGATTGAGTGCCATCGCTCAACGTCATCAATGCAACGTCGTAGAGAAGGGGCTGTATGGAGGCGTGTGGGCGCTCGCGTCTTCATATCTGAAGTTTCTCGTGTTTGATCCTTACCAAAAACAATCGCGTATACGGAGGGGGCTGATGCGACGAATCGAGGGCGCACTTCTTTGGCTGGATCAGTGGGCGCATCCCCGGAAAGTGTTTTCAGACAGCTTCATCATTATTAAAAAGAAATAATGAAGATTGTATATATTACCGATTCGTTTGCGCCTGAAAGTGTAGGCGGTGCAGGACAGGTTGTCCTTGATTTAGCTCGAGGTATGATGGATCAAGGGCATCAGGTCGCGGTAGTGACTACTACACAGTATGGCGAAAGGGCCGGCGATGATACTTTTGAAGGCATCCAAGTTATTCGCATTTTTTCAAAACAAAAATCAGCATTCATGCGCTCCTATCTTTCTGCGGTGAACCCATATATCCGCGGTGCGCTTATTACAGCCTTAGAGAAGATACGTCCCGATATAGCTCATACGCACAATGTACATGAGCATTTTTCGTTTGCATCGCTTCGCTGGGTGCGATCGCTCGGAATTCCGGTGTACATTACATTACATGACACATTGAGCTTCTCGTATACTCGGTTGTACAGTTTTATTGATCGTGAAGACGTACACCAATCTCCTCCTTTTGATTATCGTATATCTACGATGCACACTATTCGTGAAGTTGGTAAAGCCTTCAATCCTTTTAGAAAACGAAGTATACAAAAATCCCTATCGTATGCCACGATGATCTTTGCCGTATCACGCGCGCTCAAAGATGCTTTACAGCAGAATGGCATTACCGGTGTTTCGGTACTCTATAATGGGGTGAGAGAAGATGAATTTCAGGCAACACCAGAGGAGGTCGCCCGTATGCGCGCGGTATTGAGCACACATGATCGACAGGTTATTTTGTTTGGTGGCCGCGCGCTTCAAGACAAGGGCGCCGAGGTGCTTCTGGATGCTATGCCAATGGTGATGGCACAGTGTCCTCGTGCGCATATTGTTATGGCAATTGAGCGAGGGGCCTATCGGGAGAGATTATTGCGCATCGCTACGCAGAAGGGTGTTGCGGGTGCCGTGTCATGCATTGATCTCGTACATGGACGAGAGCGGGCTGCGCTTTTTTCATCAGCAGACGTTGTAGTTGTTCCATCAATTTATTTCGACCCAGCTCCGCTGATGGTTCTACAAGCAATGGCGGCAGGAAGGCCGGTTATCGGCACCTGCTTTGGTGGATCATCTGAATTAATAGATGATGGGGTGACTGGCTTTGTATGCAACCCCTTTAACACATCGCTGATGGTCAATCGTCTTATAGAGCTACTATGCGACAAAGAGAGCGCCCGCACCATGGGGGCTGCGGGTCTTCAGCGTATGCGCGCGCACTTCTCTCACGCGGCGCAGATTGAACATACGCTCGCGATGTATTCATTAGCGTTGATAAAAGAAGCGTAATATTCTAGGATATACTGCGGCATGAAGACACCTCTTTTAGCAAAAATTTCTCGTGTACTTATCTATTTAACGGCATTGGTGCCGCTTATTATTTTTGCACAATACATTTCCCCGTTTCATTTCGGAAAGGCGATCGTCTTTCGTTCGATTATAGAGCTTTTAGTGGTGGTATATGGCATGCTCGTGATTACTGATCGCTCCTATGCACCGCGCATGCATGGACTTACGTGGGCGATACTCGCATTTACTGCAGCGTTTGGCATTGCAACCGCGACAAGTGTTGTGCCGTGGGCAAGCTTCTGGGGATCGCTTGAGCGTATGGGAGGGTTTTTCAGCTTCCTGCACTTTACTGCGTTTGTGCTGATTGTACCTGCGGTGCTTCGTGAGCGGGCTCATTGGACATTCTTTTTAAATCTTCTCATTGCTGGCGGCATGCTCTCGGCGCTTTACGGCTTTGGACAAAAACTTCCCATGTGCACGCCCGGTGCTTCTGGCATCTGTGCGCTTTCGTCGTGGTTTATCGGCGGCGGCGGGCGTGAGCGTATCTTTGGCACCATAGGAAACGCAGCTCTTTTTGCTGGGTATCAGATCTCTATGGTGTCTTTGGCGCTTGCGCTATTCGTACGCGGACAAGGAGCCGTGTGGGAGCGGCGCCTATATCAAGCCATGGTTGGGCTTGGTCTCCTTGCCATTACTATGACAGTGGTCCGTGGCTCGTTGCTTGGCGTTGGTGTCGCGACCCTCATGTTTACTGCAGGTATGTGGTGGAAGTTTCGCGAGACATGGTCGCGTAATATTCTCATCAGCGTTCTTAGTCTCGCGACGCTTCTCGGGTTTCTCATCTTTGTACCCGCGTTAAAAGACTCGTCGCTTGCGCAGGGTTCTCGTTTTATGAGGCGCCTGACCGATACGTCGTTTGATTCATACACTGCAAAAACGCGTTTTTGGGCGTGGGACGCCGGTATCCAGGGATGGCAAGAATCACCAAAGACTATCATGCTTGGGTGGGGTCCAGAAAATTTCAATATTCCCTTTGCACAACATTTCAACCCACAATTCTTCCGCGGGTATGGATCGGAAACTTTTTTTGATCGCGCACACAATATGTTTGTTGAGGTATTGGTCACCATGGGTCTTTTGGGGTTTGGAAGCTATATAGCATTATTCGCGACTCTCTTTTGGGCGCTGTATTACATTTCGCAACGCGATGATGCGTCGTGGCGCATGGCGTGGGCGCTGGGAAGTGGCACAGTGGCATACATGATTCATAGTGCATTCATCTTTGATACTACAGTGAATTGGCTCCTTTTCTTTATTATCTTCTCATTCGTTGCATGGGAACGTTTCGGATCGAGTCTCATTGTGCCGCGGCGGCTTTTTGCGGCTCATTGGGCGGCTCCCACTGCCGGTGTCTTATTAAGTATTATCGCGTGTGCGCTTGTATGGACGACAGCAATTGTCCCCGCGAAAGCAAACCGTGCTATTACGTGGGGGATCGTGTACGGATGGAATGATGATTTTCCTCGCGCAGTGAGCTCATTTAAAGAGGGTATTGGGTACGATACAATTGGGCTCTATGAGTACCGTCACCGCTTCGCTCAATTTCTCCTTGATAACGTGAGCCGCTTCTCGCCACTTGGCACACAATTTACCGACGCAATGCTTTATGCTGTTACCGAAGTAGAAAAAAATAAAATCAAAAATAAGCACGACTATCTGCCGCTCCTCTATCTTTCTCGCTTATATGTAACGCTCGGCAAAGATGATCCCGCTTCGCCATGGAATGATAAAGCCATTGAGAACGCAACCGCAGCACTCGAACTTTCAGAAACATTTGTACGCACGTATTATGAGATTGGGCAGGCATATCTCAATAAGAATGATTACGAGACAGGAGTCGCATGGTTTAAAAAGGCAGCGGAGCTGAATCCGGATGTTGCAGTCTCGTATTGGTACGTTGGCGCAGTTGAGTTAGAGCGTGGCAATAAGAATGTTGCACTGGAATATTTCGAAGAGGCGTTTAATCATGGCTACGTTGGCGCCGAACTTGATTATAACCGTGTTGTGCCGCTGTATAATGAATTTAAAAACTACGACCGTCTGGTGCAGATTTTTGAAGAGTTGGTAAAACTTCAACCCACTGATGCTCAATATCGTGTTTCTCTCTCTGCGGCCTATGCCAGCGCTGGGCGCATCGATGATGCACTACAAGCTGCGCGTGAGGCGGTGAAGCTCAACCCAGAGCTTATCGATGAGGCGCGCGCATTCGCACGAAGTCTTGGCCGAGAACTCTAGCGACCTTTTCCGAAGAGAACGAGTGCGATGGTTCGCAAGAGAATGCCTACATCGAGAACGAGAGAGCGATGCTTAATGTAGTACAGGTCGTATTGTAACTTCTCTGCGGCATCACGCACCGAGGCGCCGTAATCATACAGAATCTGCGCGAGCCCCGTGAGGCCTGGGGTAACAAGGTAGCGCTCATTATAAAACGGAATAGCGTCCCCTAGCATCCCATGAAATTCTGGGCGTTCAGCGCGAGGCCCGACAAATGAGAGTTCTCCCGTGAGTACATTCCATAACTGTGGCAATTCATCGATACGAGTTTTGCGCATAAAGCGTCCGAAGCGGGTAGCGCGAGGATCCCCTTTTTGCGCCCACACGGCGCCAGTGTCAGCTTCTGCGTTTGCAATCATTGAACGGAATTTAAGTAGTGTGAATGGTTTTAGCCCTCGCCCAACGCGCACTTGGCGGTATAAAAGCGGTCCCGGAGAAGAAAGCTGGATCACTGCCGCGATAAGTGGAAGGGCGAATAGTGTTGGAATGCCAAGAGCTACCGCGAAAGCGATATCGATCGTGCGTTTCGCAATGGCGTAGCCGCGCTGTGAGGTGGTGGGAATATTACTCGTGACCCACTCGTTATCTACGGCGCCGAGCACCACTTTACCGAGAGTTGCTTCAGCAAAGTCAGAGAGCCGCATAAAGCGTACGTTGCTTCCCATGCATGCATAGAAGATGTCGCGCACACGATGCGTGGTGTGTGCTTGTGGGCCCACGACAATTATGTCATAGGCGCCTTCAGTGATAGCGGGGAGTACGTCTACACCGTCGGGCATTCGTACGGGCGTATATCCAAGGTATGGGTTAGCAATGAGTGCGGCCATAACTTCTCCAGAAGCTGTATCGGTACCGATAAAGAGCGTACGGAGTGCAATGCGGGCAGATGCGCGAATCACCAGCATGCGCATCGTAATCAGTAAGCAGGTCGCGATGGTGATGAAGAGAAATAGGTTTGTTTTCGGAGTGATATCGAAGAATGGAGAGAGATAAAAGAGTGCGATTGATGCCGCTGAAGCAAGCACGGCACCTTGGATAACGCCGCTGGCGATGCGCGCAGAGGTATTTTGCGCAGTGAGATCGTATAAGTTTGCAACGTAGAGGCCAATGATCCAGGCTGCTCCGATAAGCAAGAAAGGAACTCCGTGGAGTAAGAGCTGTGCCTCAAAAGTATCCGGATAGCGTGCCCAGATAGTGAGTACAAGCGCGCCGGAGAGGGCGAGAATATCTGCGCATAAGATAAGAAAACGGCGCATAAGGATTAATTAATAATACAGTTTTTAGCGCATTTTGTCAATTTATAGCGTGTGGCATGCTGTGCTATACTGCAAAGAACATGTCACCACGCTTGTTTGCTCGCTTTTTTGCAGTTTTCGTTGTGGGCGCGACTTTCTGGGCACCACACGCATCCGCAGACATTCTCGGCCAACGCGAGGCATTTTTTGTAAATGCTGGCTTCGATGTTACGCATCGCCAAGGCCTTGATGCTACGTTACATCGCGTCAGTGAGCGCGCGTACTGGTATCTTGAAGACGCGGCATGGAATGAGCTCTCATCCGTAGATCGAACACGCGTTTCTGAAGCGCTTCTCGCCCTCGCGACCGAATTTGATACTCGCATATACCCCATTACGACGGCAACGTGGGGGTCTGAAGCTCGCCCAGGCGTCGATGGCGATCCGCGCGTTACCATTCTCTTGCATCGATTAAACCAAGGCGCTGGGGGATACTTTGATACCATCCACAGCTATAGTGTACAGCAAGCTCAAGGTACTAATGCGCGAGAGATGGTGGTGGTGAATTTCGACGCGCTGCTTTCCCGCCAGTCGCATATTTTTCTCGCACATGAATTCCAGCACCTCATTTCTCTGAATCAAAAAGAATTTACTTCTGGCATTTCAGAGGATGTGTGGCTGAATGAGTTGCGCGCAGAATATACGGTGTCGCTTATGGGCTACAACACGCCATTTGAGGGATCGAGTTTAGAAAGTCGAGTGGACACATTGAAGCGATTTCCCACGGATAGTGCGCTTGTGTGGGTCGGTGCTCGCGCAGACTATGGGCAGGTCGCGCTTTTTGCTGAATATCTTGTGGGGCGATATGGAGAAGGCATCTTACGCGATACCTTACATTCAAACTCTTCAGGCACCGCATCTCTTGATGCATGGCTAGTAAGTCGCGGATATCGTGAACGATTTACTGATGTTATTACTGACTGGTGGATCGCAAACATGGTAAATAATGCTGTTGCGGACCCTCGATTTGGATATACGCGTCTGGAACTTGCCAATATACGCGTACAGCCATCATTTGTGGCACTTGCGCGTCAAGATACTGAACACGTTGCTGTTGCCGAGATTGAAAGTTGGGAGCCGGTCACCCACGATTTTCGAGTAGCTGATGTGCTGGCCTCTGGAGAGTCTGCTGTGCGTATTACTATGAATGGCGATCCTCGTGGCGTTTGGAAAGTGCGCGTGGTGACGGAAAGCAGTGACGGTGTGCTTCGTGCTTATGACGTGCCTATAGGAAACGCAACGGCAACATTTGTGGTGGAACCAGGCCACGACATCGAGCGCATCTTGTTGGCCGGCGCGCATATTGGACAGCAGGGGAACTGGGAGCAGTCTCTGGTGTTGCAATGGGAGGCACGTATGCGAACTATACCTATTTCTGAAATTGGGTCGAGCGAGCTCGTTATTCCGGGAACGCCGACAGATTTAGAAGGTGCCCTCGTGAAGCGCAACAACGCGGAAACAGAGATGTATGTTATCACGCGCGGATATAAGCGTTATCTGCGCCCAGAGATTATCGCACTCTATGGACACCTTGATCCATCAAAGGTTATTCCGCTCGATGGTGCGGCGTTTGATGGCTATCAGACGGCAAGCTATATTCGCGTCGATGGAGACCAGAAGGTGTATGCCGTATGGCCCGATGGCACGAAGCACTGGTTGCGCATGTCTGGGGCCCAATTTGGAGCTTCTGGACGTGATTGGAACGCGATCTTTACCGTTTCTACAGCTGAAGCGGCGGCATACAAAACGGGAGCAGATATTACGCAATAGGGCACTCTTTTGTGAAGCATTGCCCGTGTCCGCGGGTGTGCTACCATACACGTATGAAACTCGATATTACCTGTAAAATGATCGAGCTCACAAGCTCGCTTCGCGCGTTTGTGGAAGAAAAGATCGGCACGTTAGATCGAGGAGTCCCTGAATTGAAAGAGGGGTACGCGATGGTAGAAATTGGCAAGCCATCTCGGCATCACAAGAGTGGTGAGGTCTTTTACGCCGAAGCGATGTTGAAGATGGGGCGCACAACACTTCGCGCCGAAAGTACACATCATGATTTGCGTTCTGCAATCATTGATGTTCGTGAGGCGCTGAAGACGCAGCTTACCAAGCGTAAAGAAAAGTCTCTCGCTCGCAGGGCAAAGAAGTAGCGATCTCATCTGACATGTCTTTATTCTCACGCATATTTGGCGACGCCAATGAGCGCGCGATTCGCGCGCTTTCTCCGCTTGTTGCACAAGTGAACGCTCTTGAAGAAGAGGTGCAGGCACTTTCTGATGCTGATCTTCGCGCAAAGACAAGTGAATTTCGTGCGCGACTTGCGAATGGCGCAACGCTCGATGACTTGATGCCAGAAGTATTTGCGGCGATTCGTGAAGCATCACGTCGCACACTAAACAAGCGCCACTTTGATGTGCAAATAATAGGAGGTGCAGTGTTGCACCGCGGCGCGATTACTGAAATGCGTACGGGTGAAGGAAAGACGCTTGCCGCCACGCTCCCAACCTATCTCAATGCACTCGATGGAAAAGGTGCACACGTGGTCACGGTAAACGATTATCTCTCTCGTCGTGACGCAGTGTGGATGGGTCAGGTATATGATGCACTCGGCATGACCGTTGGGTGTATTAACCACGATGCAAGCTACCAATACGATGCGACGCACCAGAACGCGAAGTCAGAGTCTGGTGATGCGGCAGATACTGCACGCGATGTGACCGGCGGATTTCGTGTGGTGCATGAATTCCTGCGCCCCGTAGAACGCAAGGAAGCATACGCGGCAGATATTACCTACGGCACGAATAACGAATATGGATTCGATTATCTTCGTGACAACATGGCGTATCGCGCCGAAGACATGGTCCAGCGTGGGCACCACTTCGCGCTTGTAGATGAAGTAGACTCTATCCTTATTGATGAAGCGCGTACGCCATTGATTATTTCTGCGCCAGATCAGGAAAGCACGCAACTGTACGAAACATTTTCACGCATTGTGCCAGAGTTACAGCAGGAATCCGATTTTACGATTGATGAAAAGCTCAAGGCGGTGAGTATCACCGAAACGGGCATTGAAAAAGTAGAGAAGCGGTTAGGGATTGGAAACATTTATGATGAAGGTGGCGTGCGGTACGTGCACCACCTTGAAGAGGCACTACGGGCGCACGTCTTTTTCAAGCGTGATCGCGACTACGTTATCCGCGAAGGAGAAATTGTGATCGTTGATGAATTTACTGGCCGTCTCATGCCGGGTCGCCGCTGGTCGGGTGGGTTGCATCAAGCGGTAGAAGCAAAAGAAGGTGTGCGCATTCAACGTGAGCAACGCACGCTTGCAACGGTTACATTCCAAAACTACTTCCGGCTTTATAAGAAGCTTTCAGGCATGACGGGTACCGCGCGCACCTCTGGTGAAGAGTTTCACAAGGTCTACAACATCGATGTCATCTCGGTGCCGACGCACCGGCCGATGATTCGCGCGGATCAGCCAGATCGTGTCTATAAAACAGAAGCAGGGAAATTCCGCGCAGTGGTTCGTGAAGTGCGCGAGCGCATTGCGCAGGGCCAGCCGATACTCATTGGTACATCTTCCATCCAGAAAAACGAGCTCATGGACCAGCTTCTCACGCAGGAGGGTATCCCTCACAACACCCTGAACGCGAAGAACCATGAAAAAGAAGCCGAAATTATTGCACAAGCAGGAAAAAGCGGCGCAGTAACGGTGGCAACCAACCTTGCCGGCCGTGGGGTCGACATTCTCCTCGGTGGCAATCCGCCAACGCCAGAAGATGCAGAAAAAGTCCGCGCGGCGGGTGGCTTGCATGTGATTGGCACAGAACGCCACGACTCTCGTCGCGTTGATGATCAGCTGCGTGGGCGCGCAGGTCGCCAAGGTGATCCGGGCTCTTCTCAATTCTTCGTATCGCTCGACGATGAACTCGTACGCATTTTTGCTGGAGATCGCATTAAGGGCCTTTTAGAGCGCCTTGGGCTGGGAGAAGATGACGTGATTGAGCACTCTATGCTTACCTCTGCAATCGCGCAGGCGCAAACGCGCGTGGAGGGCCACCATTTTGATAACCGCAAATACGTCTTGGAATACGACGACGTCATGAACAAGCATCGCGAAGCAATCTACGGTCTTCGCCGCAGGGCCCTCATGGGTGAGGATCTCAAAACCTACGTGCGCGATGCGATCCAAGAGGCAATTGAAACCATAGTGCGCACGCACATGAGCGTCGAAACGGGTGCGTGGGATACAAAACAGATCGCCGAGTCATTTGCTGCGCTTGTCCCCGGAGCCTCTGTACAGAAAACGCTGGAAGAAAAGAGCGAGTCAGGATCTCCCGAAGATATCATCACCTTCCTTTCCGAAGAAGCGGCCAGTGCTTATGCTATAAAAGAAGAAAAAGTAGGCGTCGATTCCATGCGCCAAGTAGAGCGCATGGTGCTGCTACGCACTATTGATACGCTCTGGATGGATCACCTTGAGCTCATGGAGCACTTGCGTGACTCCGTGCGCCTGCGCGCCTACGGCCAACGTGAGCCACTCGTAGAGTATAAACTTGAAGCACAGCGCATGTTCAACGAACTCCTTGCAGGAGTCCGTGGCCAGCTTGCGCACGTGATCTACAAGGTAGAAGTAACACAACAGCCTCGCCCAACTCCTATGCAAGAAACAATGACCCTGCAAAAAGGACAGGAGGCGGTTGCTTCGCCGTCGGCGCAACCAGCACATGGGAATATTGGCCGCAATGACCCATGCCCGTGCGGCTCCGGCAAGAAATATAAGAAGTGTCACGGGGCGTAAAAGAATGAGGCCCCCTATTGCGAGGGGGCCACGCGATCCAGAAATCTCCACCCTACGAAGAGGATGACCAGCCCAGTAATGAGGGTTGGCCATTGTGGCGTGATTTGGTGGGTTGCTAGGTATATGGTGATCGCCCCAACCACGGGCGTGAACATTCGTTTAAAGATCTTCATTCCTCTCTTGCCTCCTAATACCACGGTGATATCATAAGGCAACATCACTGTAAAGGATCTCCAGATTTTGATCTCTTGTGGGCATGCAAAAAAACAGTGCGGGCTTGTCAATACCCCGCACCCAAAAATGTAGGCTATGAAGACGCTAAAATTCAGACACTTTCTTGTTACGGGCACTTTTCTTTTTGTTTTGCACAGGGTGCACTCGCATAGAAGGTAGGAATGGTATACTAGTGACAAGTAGTTGCCGGGCGGATCTCCGCAGACGGCGATAAAAAGAAAGGGGGTGTCGCATGTATAAACTCACCTTCTGGTTGTTGATCATTGGAGGCTTGAACTGGCTCTTGCTGGGCTTGTTCAACTGGGAAATCGGATATTTCCTCGTAGATATCGCTTCGTGGCTTCCAAGAGTCATCTATGTTGCTGTCGGTCTCTCGGCAATATACCAGTTGCTTCGTCGTTCATAAGGCGACACCAACAAAAACGCCTCTCATACGTGGGGCGTTTTTGTTTTGCGTGGACTGTGGATGGTGATGCTGGTACGATTGGGCATGGCATTTATACGTCCCATGCGTATCTCTCGGAGCGGCCTGAAGCTCTTTTTAGATTGCCCGCGATGTTTTTGGCTCGACACGCACCACAAGATAAAGCGCCCACCAAGCTACCCGTATACCCTTGCGTCGGCGGTAGATTATCTCGTGAAGCAAGAATTTGATACGTACCGTGTCCGTGGTGCACTCCCTGAAGTGCTTGTCCGCGCCGGTGTTGAAGCAAAACTGTACGATGGTCCCGATCTGGAGACATGGCGAAATAACTTTAAGGGCATTGCGTATACCGATGAAGATCTGCAGGCAACGCTCTATGGAGCCGTAGATGATGTTCTCAGGTTTGCTGACGGCTCTCTTGCAGTAGTGGACTACAAATCAACGGGTGCGCGTGAAATTACTATCTACGCGGACTATCAAAAACAGATGGATACGTATACCTACATTCTCCAGCGTATGGGATACGCTACCCAATCGCACGCATACTTTGTATTCTACATGGTGGATAAGACGGGCGGCGGATTTAAAGACGCACTTCCATTCACGAGTGACGTGCGTCGTGTAGCTGTTGACCCTACGTGGGTGCCCAATGTGTTTGAGCGTGCGGTGGTCACGTCGCGCCAGAGTAGGGCACCGGCACCTGCGCCGCAGTGCGTACACTGTCACTATGTCGCCAACGCCGCAGCGCATGGGGTGCCAGAGCTTGCCGCAACAGATCGTGACGCCGATTATGTGATTGTCCCAGAATAATTATGAACAAACCACTTACCGCAGAACATTTTTATAAATTCTTCCAGTGCCCCCACTGGATCTGGTATGACATCTATGGAGACCAGTCGAAGAAAGGCGCTGTGCCAGCGCTCTTAGAATTGATCAATCGAGGAAAATCATCTGCAACCAGCTCTGCGCTTGGATCCCACAAGAAGTTTGAAGAGCTTAAGCCTGACGTTTACAAAGATTTGGAAGAGGCACACCGTGCCACGCTGGAGCTCATGAAGCAGGGGAAGAATATTTACCACGGGGTGCTTATGCATAATGAATGGGTCGGTATGCCCGATTTACTCGAAGCGCGCCCGGGATCGTCTCGTTTTGGGCCGTGGCAGTATGTGGTATATGACGCCCAGCGCTCTTTAGAGCTTCGCGATGAGCATAAATTCCCGCTCGTGTTTTATAGCCTCATCTTGGAGACAATCCAGGGCGTGCGGCCAACAGAAGCATACATGATCGACCCTGCAGGCAACGAGCGTTCGTTTGCGATTGCTGACTTCGTCGACCAGTTCCACCTGACGCGTGAAGAAATCGAGCGCGTGCTTGATGGAGAAAAGCCCGCACCGTTTTTAAAGTCAACGTGTAAGCGCACGCCGTGGTACTCACTGTGTCTTGAAGAGACTGAAGGGTGTAATGATGTGTCGCTGGTGTATCGTCTTTCTCAATCCGACCAACGTCGTTTGTATGACATTGGCATTCACACGGTGCGTGATCTCGCAGAAGCGAATCCGGAAGCGCTTCGCACACAGCTTGAGGATTGGCCATACGATAAAATTATTCGCTTCTCAAATCAGGCGCGGGCGCTCCATTCAGGCCAACCACTTGTGTTGCGCACGACATCATTCCCTGAAGTCGCTACCGAGCTCTACTTTGATATTGAGAGTGACCCCATCAGAGACACTGATTATCTCCTGGGCGTCTTACAGGTTGATGTTGCAACGGGAAAAGACACATATCATTCCTTCATGGCGAAGGATACATCTGGAGAAGAGGCCATGTGGCGTGCATTCCTTGATTTTCTGGCGCCGTTGGGAAGTTACGCGGTCTATCACTACGCAGGATATGAGCGGCAGGTGTTTGATCGCCTAGCGTTGAAATACAGCGCGCCCCATGCGATCGTAGACGCGTTTCGCGAGCGATCTATTGATGTACACCAGCGCGTATTGGATGCGGTGATTTTTCCGCTCTACTTCTACACGCTCAAAGATGTAGCAAAGTTCCTTGGATTTTCGTGGCGTGACCCGCGTGCAGGGGGTGCTGAATCTGTACTGTGGTTCGATAAATACATAAGTACGGGTGACCCATCAATCTTGGAGCAACTGTTGGCCTATAACGAAGATGATGTACGAGCTACGCGGCTCGTGAAGGAGTGGCTTGCGGCGCAAAAACCCCAGAAGGGGGAGCAGGAGATGCTCGACGCATCGTAGGTTATTGACTTTCAAGGCCAGTGTGGTTGAATGACGAGCGTTGCGCGGGAGCGCATTTTCTATGAACTCACAACGGACACGAATCATCGCGTTGCTTGTCCTTTCGTTGGCGCTTTTTGTCTACATTGCGCCCGGAGTTATGAACCAAGGGATCGCATGGCTCGATGGAAAAGTGGGAGCTTCTCTACCTCGTATTCCCGAATCTGATTTCCACCTCGGGCTCGATCTGGTCGGTGGTGCACACCTTCTCTATCAGGCAGATCTTTCGCAAATCTCGGGCATTGATCCCGATGATGCCATGGAAGGCATCCGTGATGTTATTGAGCGTCGCGTGAATGCGTTTGGCGTCGCTGAACCGTTGGTGCAGGTCAGTGGAAGTGATCGTCTTATTGTTGAGCTCGCGGGCATTACTGATATCAACCAAGCCATTCGCCTTATTGGTGAAACACCCTTTTTGGAATTTAAAGAATTAGCGCCAGTACCATCGGTCGTACCGGGAAAGGCAACACCAACACCAGATCCACTCGATGATGGTTTTGTCGCTACCGGTTTAAACGGTCGCCACCTCGCTCGCGCACAAGTTATTTTCGATCCAAACACGGGTCGTCCGCTGGTGAGCCTAAACTTAAACGCAGAGGGGACGAAGCTCTTTGCTGAAATTACAAAGCGGAACCTCGGGAAGATCGTTGCCATTTATCTTGATGGGCAAATCATTTCTGCACCTGTCGTAGAGTCTGAAATTCCAAACGGTGAAGCGGTTATTTCCGGCGTCTTTACTCCTGCAGAAGCAAAGATGCTTGCAACTCGTTTAAATTCAGGTGCACTACCTGTGCCAATTTCTCTCATTTCACAGCAGACCGTTGGGGCTTCGCTGGGCGCCGTCTCGTTGGCACAAAGCTTGCGCGCAGGCCTCTTTGGATTCCTCTTCGTCGCGCTCTTCATGATGCTGTTCTATCGCGTTCCCGGCGTTATGGCGGTGCTTGCCCTTGGCGTGTACACACTCATCGTGCTCGCGTTGTATAAATTTATTCCCGTAACGTTGACATTGGCAGGTATTGCGGGGTTCATCCTTTCCATCGGCATTGCGGTTGATGCAAACGTGCTTATCTTTGCGCGTATGCGCGAAGAGCTCGCACAAGGTAAGGCTCTCTCACTCGCGCTCACGGAAGGGTTCTCTCGCGCATGGCTTTCTATTCGTGATGGCCACATGACCACCCTCATCGGCGCTGCAGTGCTCTACGGGTTTACTTCTTCAGTGGTGAAGGGGTTCGCACTTACCCTTGGTCTTGGCGTGCTCACAAGCTTATTTACCGCGATATTTGTAACTCAAACATTCTTGCGTGGCGTAGCGAATACGCGACTTGGCAAGATCCGCCGGCTTTTTTCATAGCATGAACATCCGACATATTCTCACTATCGGTTTCGTCTTCTCGGTCATTCTCATGGTGCTGGCGACCGGTTCATTCCTTCGCTATGGCCTACTCTTCGGCGTTGATTTTACGGGAGGCACAGTTATGGATGTTTCATTTACTGCAGAACGTCCCGATGTGGCAACGATGCAAAAAGTGCTTGCTGCGCGGGTAGACGCTCCATGGGTATCTGCTACGGTAACACCCGCAAATGATGCGGGGATGATTATCCGTACCGCACCGCTCACGGAAGCCGAGCACCAGCTTTTGTTACAGGCATTGCGGGCGGGGCTCCCACAAAACCCGTTTGTTGAGGCAAAGTTTGATTCTATTGGTCCTACTATTGGCGGAGAGCTCAAGACGAAGAGTGTGCAAGCAATTATTGTCGTGCTCGTACTTGTGGGCCTCTATATTGCATGGGTGTTTCGTCGTGTTGGCCCCGTGCTCTCGTCATGGACAATGGCATTCGCTACACTGGTCGGTTTGATCCATGATCTCATCATTCCTGTCGGAATCTTCGCATACCTTGGGCACGTGGCTCATGTAGAGATCGGCGCAGTCTTTGTGGCCGCACTGCTGACTATATTGGGGTATTCTATTTCTGACACGGTGGTGGTGTTTGACCGGGTTCGCGAGAACATTATTCGTAGTAGTGGTCGCAGCTCACTGAATGAGATTATCCCGTTGAGTATTCGCCAAACACTGGTACGCTCATTGAACACAACCCTTACCACACTCCTCTCGCTCTTCGCGGTGTATTTCTTTGGAGGGGAGAGTGTGAAGTATTTCGCACTGGCGTTAATCTTGGGGATCGGTCTTGGCGCATATTCTTCCGTCTTTGTGGCCTCGCCGCTCCTGTTATGGCTTTCGCCCAAAAAGCGGTAGGTTATCCACATTATAATTGACAGTATGTAAAGAAAGTGATATCCTAAAACATCAGAAATTCTATGGCACGTTCATCACTTACCGGTATTCAAAAACTCGTTACCCGCCTCGTGCGTGAAGTAGCACCTCGAAATCGCGACATTATTGCGCGTCGCTTTGGTTTTGCATCTGGTCGCCGCGAAACCCTTGAAGCTATTGGCTCTAGTTATGGCATTACCCGTGAGCGCGTTCGTCAAATTGAAGAAGCAACGGTAGCGGCAGTCTCTAAGATTGCGCAACGCGATGCCGACGTGAACGCCGTGGTAGCTTCTGTGATTGATGCATTACAACGTGAGGGTGGCGTGATGCGCCAAGATCTCATGTTCCAAGAAATGAGTGGCACGCCAATGCTTTCTACTACAAACGCGGCTCTTGTGTTTGTGCTTACGGTGAGTAACCAAGTATTCCACGCCCCCGAGGGAGATCATTTCCATGCATTTTGGGCAGCGCATCGCGCGCAGGCCGACGCCTTTCGCTCGGGCATCCAAGCTCTCTCTCAAGCACTCAAGTCTCATGCAGAGCCCATGGAGTGGGAGTCTTTCTGTGGTATCGCAAAGTCTACAAGCGCTGTGCTTGCAACAGGTATGCCAGTAAATGAAAAGCACCTTGTTGCCGCACTCGCTATTTCTAAGGACATCGGCAAAAACATCTATGGCCAGGTTGGTCTTTCTGCGTGGCCACAGGTAAATCCAAAAGGCATTCGCGATAAAGCATATTTAGTACTCAAACGTGAAGCACAGCCACAACATTTTTCGGTGATTACAAAACTCATCAGCACGGCCGCATTTCCAGACGGAAAGCGTGTGAACATGCAGACAGTACACAACGAACTTATTAAAGATAAGCGATTTATTTTAGTTGGCCGCGGTCTCTATGCGCTTTCCGAGTGGGGGTATCAAGCGGGCACCGTAAAAGATGTGCTCGTGCATACGTTGAGGGAGGCAAAAGCACCTCTTCTCAAGGCAGAGCTCATTTCTCGTGTGCTCGCGAACCGCATGGTGAAAGAGAGTACTATTGTTCTCAATCTTCAAGACAGCGCGACATTCGCCAAACAAGAAGACGGTACGTACACGCTTCGCAAAGCTTAGTCCACACACCCACGGCGCCACAGGCGCCGTCGTGGTATGATACAGGGGATCTTGTATGCTCTCGATTCTCTCTCAGACGCTTTCTGCATTTGAACCACTTCTCCCCGTAGCTCGTGTTATTGTGGGGGTCCTTTTCAGCGTGTGGTGGTTGTGGCTACCTATAGTTCTTGCCGCACTCGCAATACGTCAGTGGCAAGAATATACACGCACTCGATATCTTCGAGGCATGAAGTGGGTTCTCCTCGAAATAATTCCGCCTCCTGAAGTACAGCGGAGTCCAAAAATCGCCGAGAATTTTTTTTCAGGTCTTCACGGCGTGTACGGAAGCTCTTTAAAGTGGAAAAAGATGTTTTTTGATGGCAAGGTTCCTGATTGGTTTACCTGTGAAATTGTAGGCGACGCGCAGGGCATGCGCTTTTATATACGCACACCGGCCGGCCACCGTAATCTTTTGGAATCACATATTTTTGCACAATGGCCCGAAGCAGAAATTCGTGAAGCAGAAGACTACACGTCGCGTCTTCCAAAAGACATTCCCAGTGAGCAGTATGATCTCTTTGGCACGGAGCTTATTTTTACCAAGGAGCACGCATACCCCATCCGCACCTATCCATTCTTTGAAGAGCAAAGTGGGAAAGATGAATATGTGCGCACTGATCCCATGGCGTCTCTTGCCGAAGTGATGAGCTCGCTGAAGCCCGGAGAGCACGTGTGGCTCCAACTCACATTACGTCCTACAGGTGGTGACTGGGTCAAAGAGGGGCAGAAGGTCGTTGATAAAATCATGGGCAAGGAGCCAAAAGTAGAGCAAACGATGGGGCAAAAGATCATTGCCTTGATAGATGCCATAATTCCTAATTCGAGTGGGGGCAGTGAAGAAAAGAAAGAGAAAAAAGATTTTAACGTGATGGCGCTCTCGCCTGGCCAACGCTCGGCGCTGGAGCAAATAGAGATAAAACTCTCCAAGCTTGCGTTCAAGGCAGGTTTTCGTTTTGTGTATCTTGCAGAGAAAGCGGCATTTAACCGCGCGCGTATTGCGGGGGTTATTGGATACTTTAAACAATTCTATGCGAATGACCTCAACTCCTTTAAACCAAATGGTGAAGTTACTACTTCTTCAGATGGAAAGCTTGCGTGGCTTTTTCCTTCAAATCGTGGCTTTGGCGCGGCGGAGGCTGAATTTAAAAAGAAAGTTGATTTACTTGAGAAGTATCGTGGCCGCGAATTTGTAAAAGATTTCTGCGTGTTGAATATCGAAGAGCTCGCGACCCTGTGGCACTTGCCGGGCCTTAACGTGAAGGCCGCTGGCTTACCTCGCGTCGAAGCAAAGAAGAGTACGCCACCAGCGAACCTTCCTGGGTTCTAGTTTCGTGATACACTAACACTATATGGCGTTGCCTCCGGAAAATCCTGTAGTTCTCTTTGGGCAAACAACGTTCCGCAATGAGTTGCGGCCTTTTGGCGTTAAAATGGATGACCGTCGTCGGCACATGTATGTCATTGGAAAGACGGGCATGGGTAAGTCTGAATTACTTAAGAACCTTGCCATTCAGGATATGCGCGATGGTCGCGGTCTCGCGTTCATTGATCCGCACGGAGATCCTGTAGAAGATCTCCTTGATTTCATTCCCGCGCATCGCGTGAAGGATGTGATTTATTTCAATCCTGCAGATTTAGAGCACCCCATTGGGTTCAACGTTATGGAGCAGGTGAGCTTCGATAACCGCCACCTCGTGGCCGATGGCATGATGGCAGTGTTTAAGAAGCTCTGGGTAGACCAATGGTCTGCGCGTATGGAGTACATTCTTAATAACACAATCCTTGCTCTCCTTGAGGCGCCCGGTTCTACACTCCTTGGCATTAACCGCATGCTTGCCGATAAGACGTATCGCAAGTCTGTGGTGGATCAAGTGTCCGACACTGAAGTAAAGGCGTTCTGGACGCAGGAGTTTGCAAAATACAATGAGCGCTACGCCGGAGAGGCGACGGCTGCCATCCAGAACAAAATTGGACAATTCGTATCGAATACACTCATCCGTAATATTGTTGGGCAGGAGAAATCCGCATTCGACATGCGTAAGGCGATGGATGAAGGAAAGATTGTGCTCGTAAATATTTCGAAGGGACGCGTAGGCGAAGATGCGAGTCGTCTCCTTGGCGCCATGCTGATCACGAAGATCCAGCTTGCCGCCATGTCACGTGTTGATATCGCAAAGAACGAGCGCAATGACTTTGTGCTCGTGGTAGATGAGTTCCAAAACTTTGCCACCGCTTCGTTCGCAAATATTCTCTCGGAGGCTCGTAAATTTAACTTGAGCCTCGTGATCGCCAATCAATACATCGCACAGATGGAGGACGAAGTGCGTGATGCTGTTTTTGGAAACGTCGGCACCATTATTTCATTCCGTGTTGGCGCAGAGGATGCAGAGATGCTCGAGAAAGAATTCGCTCCCGAATTCGTCGCACAAGACATCGTGAACCTTGGTAAGCGCCAGATTTATCTCAAGCTCATGATCGACGGCGTTGCCTCAAAGGCGTTTTCTGCCATGACTATGGATACGTTGCCCCCTGAACAAAATACCGAGCGGTTCAACGCAATCGCGGCATCTCGTGCAACCTACGGTCGCGATCGTGCAGAGGTGGAAAAAAGTATTGGAGATTGGCGGGAGGCTGGTGTTGCGCGCGATGATCGAGAGCCGGAAGATCGTCCACCGATGCGCGAACAATCTGCAGAGCCGCGGCGCCCCCAAGGAGATCGTCCACCCCGTCGTCCCCGTGGCGGAGGCGGTGGAGGGCGTGGTGGGCAACAAGAGCGTCCGGCACCAAGTGGAAAAATCACTGTTTCCGTAGGAGGCAAGGAGCTTTCGCTTGCAGAAGCGATGCGCCAGGGCGTTATGCCGTTCACATCGCAGAAAACGGGGCCAAGCCAACCTCAAGAACCACGGCAACACATGAATAACGAAGAACTTCGCAAAGTGCTCGCGGTTGCGCTTGGAAAAGATGCTCCCGTTGCTTCCACTGCGGACGAACGTTGAAAATTGGGCCACATCTGATACACTAGGCCCTGCATTTGCCCCTATAGCTCAGCTGGTAGAGCAGCTCCCTTTTAAGGAGACGGTCCCAGGTTCGAGTCCTGGTGGGGGCACCAGAATCTGACTTTCAGAAAATTGACCGACTTTTTCGTTGGCGGCGCAAAGCGCCGCCCAAGCATTTCCCCCCGACAAATCCTCTCCGCTCGGCGCGGTGAGCCGCGCCTCGCGGTTGGCCAAGACGAGGTTCGAGCCAAAGATTTCTTTGGCAGTAACCTTTTTCGCAAAAA
>JBBTTB010000005.1:0-87266 GCA_038064455.1 Patescibacteria group bacterium
TTCGTTCAGGAGTTTCGGATAAAATGAGTTCGAGCCAAACTGTAAAGACACACCAAAATGAATGTGCTGCGTTGTTTACTTATTGAATATGAGCGCACGTCTCAAAGATATTGTGTTGGGTGGCGGGTGCTTCTGGGGACTTCAGGAGCTATTTCGCAAGCTTCCAGGGGTTGCGAAAACAGAAGTTGGATATGCGGGAGGACAAAACACACAACCAACGTATGAAAACCATCCGGGGCATGCGGAGGTAATTCGTATTACCTACGATACTGCGCAGATATCACTCACACAGATTCTTGATTACTTCTTTCGCGTACACGACCCTACCACACTGAACCGACAGGGTAATGATGTGGGGACTTCGTACCGTTCCGTTATTTTTTATCAGGATGAAGCAGAGAAGCACGCGGTGGAAGAGATGATCCGTATCGTCAACGAATCGGGCAAGTGGAAAAATCCGCTCGTGACGCAGGTTGCGCCACTTTCCAACTATTCTTCAGCCGAAGCCTATCATCAGGACTACCTGCAAAAGAATCCTGGTGGATATACGTGTCATTACGAATATTTCGATACACCCTTCCCCTCATAAAGAAAAGAGCGCTCGTGTGGAGCGCTCGGGGGAACAAAGGAACTGAATGATGGAGAGGTTGGGTCAAGCTCTCCGTTTTGCTCAGGGTTGCAAGCCCTGTCTGGGTAGTCCCCGCCGTACGTGACGGACGGGACGCGGTGGAAGCTTTTGAGCGACCACCAACGGCACCTTTTTAGGACGAGACTTCAAGTCGCTTATTACGAACACGGCGCTTGGTCTGCCTGTGTGCAACCGCCCCTCACCCTACGCGGCAATCCGGCTGGACTAGCTAGTCACATCGAGGCCGGTACGCCGGGTAGTTTGGAGCTTCTTTCTCTAGGCGCTTGCCTTCGTAGAACGAATCCTACGACAAGCTTACGCTTCGCGAGATGCCAGCCAGCGAGGCCGGTTATTCGGCGGACGACGCACCCAAGCTATTCACAGAGGTACATCGGGCGTTCCGCAGAAATCTTCTTCTTCAAAGAGCTTGACCCGTAAAGAAGGTACCATCTCATACCGCGAGCGTCAAGATCCGTAGATTTCTTGTAATTGTCCGTATATGCTGCGCTTTTTCTCTTCTCGTTCGGTGCGATCTTTCTCCGCGAGTGCTTTGAGAATGTCCGCGACTGCGAGTGTTTGAACCGGGCTGTCGGGTTCGGTTGGCCGCGCTGGTGTTGCCTCACGCATCGTTCGTGCTTCGACTGCTGCGCGCTGTCGCGCAACTTCTTGAGCGATGCCCCATGCTTTCGCACCATCTTTGGACGAGAGGCGCTTGGAGAGATCTGGGGCCGGTGCTGGTTTTTCTCGTACTCCAGCCGCTTCCAGTTGCTCGGCAAGTTTCAGACCCTGTTCCGGGCTTAGTGTTTTTGGTTCTGTTGAAGAAGATGCGCTATCCATACATATAGCATATCACGTTGTGTATTCTTTTTGGACGGCATATGATGACAGATATGGACGGATTCCACACAAACATAGAAAAAGATACGCTCGAAAACGAGCTTTTTCGAAAAGTATTATACACAACGCCACGCTCGCAATTGGTGCTTATGACACTTCGCGCCGGAGAGGAAATCGGCCTAGAAACGCACGCAGAGCATGACCAGTTTATTCGTATTGAAGCAGGCGAAGGTAAGGCCTTTCTGAATGATGCTACCTACGATCTCGCCGATGGTTCTGCGCTCGTTATTCCTGCTGGCACAAAGCATAACATCGTGAACACGGGGAGTGGGTCGATGCGCCTCTATACGCTCTATACGCCACCAGAGCACCCCGATGGCACTATACACGCTACGAAGGCAGAGGCCGACGCGGCACACCACTAAAGACGAGGCCCGGAAACGGGCCTTTTCTGTGGGTAGTGTGATGTGGTACGATTGGCCATCATGGCAAAAGAAACGTGGGTTAAAGACATAGCGGGTTTAGCGGGCAAAGAAGTTGAGCTCTATGGATGGATCGCGAACCGTCGCGATCACGGAAAGCTTATTTTTATTGATATTCGAGACCGCTCTGCATCTGCGCAGGTGGTATTTACGCCGTCCTCTCCCGGGTATGAGGATGCGCAGAAGCTACGCAATGAATGGGTGGTTCGCATCAAGGGTCTTGTAAAAGAGCGGCCTGCAAAGATGGTGAATGCTGATCTCCCTACGGGAGCTGTAGAAGTTGAGCCGACAGCACTTGAGATTCTCAACGAATCCCCGACGCCTCCGTTCCCGCTTGATGGCCCTGGCTATGACATCGGCGAGGAGCATCGCATGGAATATCGCTATCTCGATATGCGGCGTGATCGCATCGCGCGCACGCTTGAGATGCGCCACAAGGCCGCGCTTGCTATTCGTACATGGCTTTCGGACCGCGGATTCATTGAAGTAGAAACTCCCATTCTTACCAAGTCTACTCCAGAGGGTGCTCGTGATTATGTTGTGCCCTCGCGTCTGTATCCGGGCTCATTTTATGCGCTTCCGCAGTCCCCACAACAGTATAAGCAACTTCTCATGGCGGGGGGAGTTGAGCGTTATTTCCAAATTGCTCGATGTTTCCGTGACGAAGATACTCGCGGAGATCGCCAACCCGAATTTACTCAACTCGACATGGAAATGAGCTTTGTGCAACGTGAGGATGTGATGGCGCTCAACGAAGAACTGCTCATTCACGTGGTGCAGAAACTCTGGCCAGAAAAGAAAATTCAAGAAATTCCGTTCCCGCGCATCTCATACAAGGAGGCGATGGAGAAGTATGGTTCCGATTGTCCCGACCTTCGTGCAGACAAAGAGGATCCAAATCTTCTTGCATTTTGCTGGGTGACTGATTTCCCATTCTTCGAGAAAACAGAGCAGGGTGGATGGACGTTCACGCATAATCCCTTTTCTGCGCCAAAACCAGAGCACATGGCAGACTTGCTCGCGCAGAAGAATATTGGGGAGATTCTCACTACGCAGTATGACGTTGCATTAAATGGTTTTGAGATTGGTGGTGGGAGCATTCGGAACCATCAACCACAAGCGCTTCGTGCAGTGTTTGAAATTATGGGATTCCCGACAGAGCGTATTGAAGCGAACTTTGGGCACATGCTCAAGGCGCTTGAGTTTGGGGCGCCACCACACGGTGGTATCGCGTGGGGATTCGATCGGTTTATGGCTATTCTGCGAAATGAGCCGAACATTCGGGAGGTTATTGCATTTCCAAAGACGGGAGATGCGCGAGACCTCATGATGCAGAGCCCTTCGCCGATTGAGGAGAAGCAGCAGCGGGAGTTGCACATCGTAACTCGTTCGTAAGGCACACCTTTTTATGGGACGCATCTATGGAGCAACTATTGTTGTGATCGGTGGTGTCATGGCGCTTGGTATAAGCGCCTTTGTGCATTGGCCTACGCCTCCATCCGCTGAAGTAACTCCTGCGTGGGGACAGGCGATCTCTGGTATCAATGATGCGCAGGCATATCTGCTTCCATTAGCAGAATCAAGTATTTTCCCCGTCCGTAAAGCAGAGAGCGCCGATGCGATCACGCCAGCACGTGCCGCATATCTCTTTGACGTGAATACGTTACGGCCCCTCTTCGCGAAGAATGAGGACATGCGCCTTCCCATCGCATCGCTTACAAAAATCATGAGCGCGATCGTGGTGCTCGAGCATTTACATGCACAGGATGTCGTGACGGTAACCGCAGAGTCTATCCGCGTTGATGGAACGAAACGAGATCTTTCTGCGGGAGACCGTCTTACCGTGGCGGATCTTATGCGGTATATGCTTGTACAATCATCAAACGATGCGGCTACGGCGCTGGCAGTGTATGCGCGCGCACGGGGCATAGATTTTGTAAAAGAAATGAATAATACCGCTGGACGCATTGGTATGACGCATGCGGCCTTTAAAGATCCATCCGGCCTTGATGATACGGCACATGCGACGGCACGTGACTTGAGCTTTCTGATTCGGTATGCGCTTCGCTATGAGGATCAGATCTTTGGGCCACTTCGGGAAAAGGCGCTTTCGCTAGAGACGGTTGATGAAACCAGAGTTATTACGGTGACAAATACGAACCAGCTTCTCGAGGCACTTGATGGAATTCGTGGTGGGAAAACGGGGTATACAGATGGTGCGCGTGGGTGTATGATACTGCTCGTATGGGTGCCAGAAACGCGCGACACTATCGCTGCGGTGGTGCTTGGTTCTGAAGATCGTTTCACACATACCGCGGAACTGGTCACTTGGGCGCGTACCGCATTTCAGTGGCAATAACCTATGGACGTCTCAATCGCTTTCGAACAATTCACCGTTTTCAATGTTGTCCGTCTCTTTGCCGTCGGAACTATTGCTTTTGTACTCAACTTGATTGTGACGTGGTTATGGACGAAGGTTTTGTTTAAGTACTTCCGTCCGGGAAAGGAAATAGAAAAAGAGGGAGCGCCCGTCTTTAACGCGCTTCACAAAAAGAAAGAGGGGACGCCTACTATGGGCGGTCTCCCTATTTGGCTGACAGTTGCACTTATAGCTGCACTGTTTGCAGCACTCTCTCAAACAGTTGATGGCTTTTGGTCAAAGATGAACTTTTTGTCGCGTCCCCAGACGTATTTGCCGCTCGGGTTTTTAATCGTCGCCGGCTTAGTGGGGATGGCAGATGACGTATTTGGTATTTTAAAGCGTGGCGGTTTCTCTATGAAGCAACGCCTCTTACTCTACACCTTTGTGGCGAGTATCGGCGCATGGTGGTTTGTAGAGAAACTTGGACGCGATGCCATTACGGTCCCGCTTATTGGAGAGTTTGTAGTTGGTCCACTCTGGTATGCTCTTTTCTTTGTGTTTATTATTGTTGCAACGGCTTTTTCAATGAACGAAACCGATGGCCTCGATGGCCTCGCGGGAGGGGTATTCCTTACGGTCTTTGGCGCTTTTGTAGTGATCGCATTTGATCAAGCACGCATGGATATGGCCGCGCTTCTCTCGGCGATTATGGGAGCCCTTATTGGGTTTTTATGGTACAACATCTATCCTGCAAAATTTTTTATGGGTGACACAGGAGTAATGGCCCTTGGGTTTACTGCGGGCGTGGTAGCGATGCTTACCGATACGCCATTCCTTCTGTTATTCATCGCGATTATTCCCGTGATAGAGTCGATTTCGGTGATTGCGCAAATGATCTCAAAGAAGCTTCGTGGAAAGAAGATATTTCATTCGTCACCTATTCACCATCACTTTGAGGCGCTTGGCTGGCACGAAACGCAGATCACTATGCGGTTTTGGATGATTAATGCAATTGGAGCTGCGGTGGGGCTCATTCTGTTCTTGGTGGACAGCAAGATTCCTCCGCTTTTCCGATAAGTCTCTTTGCTCGTGGAGCGTCGCATTCTCTGGCTCGTTGGCGGACTGGTACTCTTCGGCCTCGTGATGCTCTCATCGGCCGGTATTGTATTGGGTGAACAGAAGTTTGGTTCTTCATACTATTTTGTATTGCACCAAATAACCGTTGGCGTGCTCCCAGGGCTTGTCGCGCTTGGCATCGCACGCGCGACCCCTTCTCGTTTCTGGCGTCGCATTTCGCCACTCCTTTTGTTTGCTGTTCTGTGTCTGTTGGTCCTCGTGTTAATCCCCGGTTTTGGCGATGAGCGCAAGGGCGCACAAAGCTGGCTTCTTTTTGGGGGTCTTTCGTTTCAACCAACAGAATTTTTAAAGCTCGGATTTATTCTCTACCTTGCAGCATGGTTGAGTGGTAGGAAAGAGCGAAACGGGCACTGGTCCGTGGGGCTGGTGCCATTCTTGGTGATGCTTGGGATTATAGCGCTTCTGGTTGGACTCCAACCAGATGTGGGGACGCTCGCGATCATTTTTTTCATAGCTGGTGCGGTTTATTTTGCGGCGGGGATGCCGCTCAAGCAGCTTGGCATTGTAGCGCTCTTAGGCGTCGTCCTTTTTGGAGCGTTCGTGGCGGTACAGCCATATCGATTGGAGCGTATTCGAGTTGTGTTTGGAAAGATCTCTGACCCGCGGGGAAGCTCATATCAAGTGAATCAATCGCTCATTGCTATCGGTTCTGGTGGTGTCTTTGGAAATGGTTTTGGGCAGAGCACTCAAAAGTTCGGCTTTCTTCCCGAGGCGGTGGGTGATTCTATTTTTGCTATTATCTGTGAAGAGCTTGGCATAGTAGGCGGCATGTTCGTGCTCATGATGTTCGGAGCGCTCTGCGTGACCTATGCGCAGCTTGCGCGTGCAACTGATAACGTGTATGGAAAGCTTGTAGTCGTAGGAATGCAGGCATGGATCATGATCCAAGCGCTCGTGAACATCCTTGCCATGGTCGGCCTCCTCCCACTTACTGGCGTGCCCCTTCCTTTTATTAGTTTTGGAGGTACGGCTCTTGTTGCGCTCCTTGCGGGCGTTGGCATGACATTAGCTATCGCACGTGAACAGCGTGTCTAAATAAAACACCGCCAAAAGGCGGTGTTTTATAGCTGTAAGGTGTTACGGCGGCTATTTCTTTGCAAGGCGCTTACTAACTCCTGACTTCAAATTACTGGCTTTATTTGGCTTAATGACGCCAGTCTTTGCAGCCTTATCAATCTTTTGGAACACGGCGGGAAGGAGCTTTTGCGCTTCCTTAACGTTGCCTGCCTCCACGAGTTTGCGGAATTGCTTTACAACGTCTTTATACGCTTTCGCGCGGGTGACATTACGGGCGCGACGCGTCTTTGATTGGCGGAGTGCCTTCTCTGCAGATTTCGTATTTGGCATGGACGCGAGTATACAACAATGACTTGATGAAATCAAGTATCGGCGTTATCTCGGTGTTTGATTTTTTGGATCTGGTCTCGGATACTCATTGCGGTCTCATAGTCCATTTTTCGGATGGCGCGCTCCATCATTTTTGTCAGTTGCGCAACGGCGCCCTGGGAACCGGAGCTTGCGAGCTGTGCAATTGTTGGTTTCGGTGCCTCTGTTGGTGCACGGCTTACGGGGAGATCAAAGCCACCAATGTGTTTTTGAACGCTCTGCGGTATAATGCCGCGTTCTGTATTGTAGATTTCTTGACGCGCTCGCCGGCGTTGTGTTTCTCCAACGGCGGCGAGAATAGATTTCGTTTCTTTATCAGCATAGAGAATAACGTGCCCTTGTACATGACGTGCCGCGCGACCCATGGTTTGGATCATGGTTGTCGTATTGCGTAAGAATCCTTCTTTATCTGCATCAAGAATGGCAACGAGTGATACTTCGGGAAGATCGAGGCCTTCTCGGAGTAAGTTTACACCTACAATCACGTCATACGTGCCAAGGCGAAACTCTTTTAGAATTTGGAGACGATCGAGCGTCTTAATCTCCGAATGAAGATAGTTTACTTTCACATCATTCCGTGCCAAAAATTCGGCTAGATCTTCTGCCATGCGCTTCGTGAGTGTGGTGACGATGACGCGCTCATTTCGTGCCACGCGTTCTCGGATGCGTTCCAAGAGGTGGTTAATTTGCCCCTCGCTCGGGTGGATTTCAACCGTTGGGTCGAGGAGTCCCGTGGGGCGTACAAGTTGTTCGGCGATGCCTTTTTTCTTTGCCTTCTTAAGTTCATATTCACTGGGCGTTGCAGAAACATAAACCGTTTTTTGAATGCGTTTAGCGAACTCCACGAACATCAGTGGGCGATTGTCGATTGCTGATGGGAGGCGAAAGCCATAGTTCACGAGCGTAGTCTTGCGCGCATGATCACCCGCATACATACTGCGTAATTGCGGCACTGAAATGTGTGACTCATCAATAATTGTGAGGAATTCTCCTTTTTGTGCAAAGAAGTCTAGGAGGGTGTATGGAGGTGCGCCTGGTTTACGAAAATCAAGGTGTGCCGAGTAATTCTCAATACCGTGGCAGTAGCCTGTCTGGCGGATCATCTCCATATCATGGAGTGTGCGCTCATGGAGGCGTCCAGCCTCAAGGTGTTTGTCCTGCGCCTTGAGTACCTTTACATGTTTTTGGAGCTCGCTCTTAATGTTTTCGATCGCAATGCCATTTTTTGAATCGTCGGCAATCCAGTACTTCGCAGGGAAAATGGTGATTTCTTCGATGGGCTCATATGCTGGAGTGAGCGTGGCGAGCTCATCAGCGTCTGGAATAATAGCTCGCTCGATATTAACGATGGTTGTTCCACTGAAAGTGACGCGAGTGATTTCTTGCGCGCTTGGTGAGATGATCTCAATTTCGTCGCGCGTTTTGCGAAACGTACCGCGCTTCAGTTCTATATCTTGTGCGTACTGAAGGCGCATGAGATTTCGCGCAAGATCTGAAGGCGTCATCTTTTTCTTTGTGAAAAGCTCGAGCCCCATTTTTTTATAGTCTTCTGGAGAACCGAGGTTATAAATACATGAGACCGATGCGATAACAATGACGTCATCACGACTCATGATTGCCTGTGTCGCCGCATGGCGCAGGCGATCAATCTCCTCATTGATCTTTGAATCTTTTTCAATGTAGGTATCGGTCGTTGGGAGATATGCTTCCGGTTGGTAGTAATCGAAGTAGCTTACAAAGTAGTGCACCGCGTTATCGGGAAAGAAGGTTTTAAACTCGCGATAGAGTTGTGCTGCGAGGGTCTTGTTGTGAGAGATAATAAGTGTCGGGCGATTGCACTTCTGGATGACGTGCGCCATGGTAAATGTTTTACCTGAGCCCGTGACACCCAAAAGCACCTGATCGCGCAGGCCTTCTTTTAGGCCTTGCGCGAGCTGTGCAATAGCCTCTGGCTGATCGCCGGCTGGTTCATAGGTTTCTTTGAGGTTGAAGAGTGACATGTCGCGGAGAGAAAAATCGTGCTATGCTCTGGCGTATACGTATGATCAGTTATCTTGAAGGAATCGTGGTTGCGCGCGGTGAGCACACCCTCACTATTGCCACAGGAGGGGTGGGGTACACCCTTGTCTGTACGTCAAAATTGCAGGAAAGTGTAACAAAAATAGGCGTCAACGTCAAGGTTTTTGTACATACGCAAATGAACATGCGCGAGGGAGTTTTCGACCTCTTCGGGTTTCTCTCTGAACGCGAACGGGAGCTTTTTGTCCTCCTGACCTCTGTATCTGGTATTGGTCCTAAAAACGCCATGAGTATTCTTGCAACCGTTGATCCAGCGCTCTTGAAAGCCGCAGTTTTAAAGGAGGATGCCGAATATCTGCGCACTGTTTCTGGGTTGGGTCCTAAAACTGCCAAACGATTGATTATTGAACTCAAGACAAAAATCGAAGGTATGGACGTTGGATTAATGCCTGATATTGATCTAGACGCAGAGCGGCAGGCAATGGAGGCGCTCATCGCGCTTGGGTACTCGGCATATCAGGCGAAAGACGCGCTCTCGCATGTTTCTACTGACGCTCGCGATGCGCGCGAGCGTGTACGCGACGCATTGCGCGTACTTAGTAAACACTCATAAGATGCATCACTCATTTCTTACAACTCCTGAGTGGCTTACGTTCCAGCAAAAGCTTGGCCGTAGCGCGTGGCGTTATGACGCTGGTGGTGTGGTGGCGAATATCGTCCGCCACGACATTCCTTTTGGGAAGAACTACCTTTACATTCCCCACGGACCGATACTTGATACCGAGGCAGCTCCTGGCGGATATGACCGTGCTATTCGTGCATGTATAGATGAGGTTGTTTCAATTGCGAAGCGTGAGCAAAGTATTTTTATAAAATGCGAGCCTCTGCACGATACCGTGAAGCAGATGCTTATCCGTGCCGGTTTCACGCACAGTACGAAAGCGTTACAGCCAACCCGCTCTCTCCTGTTGGACCTCTCTCAATCCGAGGAAGAACTTCTCTCTGGTATGCACCATAAGACGCGCTATAATATCCGCCTTGGTGAACGCAAGGGGTTGCGCCTTGAGCAAAGCATGGATGGTACTGCGTTCTGGCGACTTATGCAGCAGACGGCGAAACATGATGGATTTTCTCCGCACCCAGCGTCGTATTATCAAGCGCTCATTGATTCATTCGCGGGTGCCGGCGTGTTACAAACTCAGCTCTTTTTAGTGCGATACGAAGGCACCGTTGTTGCGGGCGCTATCATCCTGACACATGGCGACACTATGTATTATCTCCATGGAGCTATGGATCGCGCGCACAAGACATTAAAAGCACCCAGTTTTATGCGCTGGGAAATTATTAGATATTATCAGAGTAAGGGCATCCACTGGTATAATTTCTGGGGCATTGATGATGATCGTTGGCCTGGCGTCACTCGGTTTAAGACGGGGTTTGGGGGAAGAGAGGTTGAATATCCGGGCGCATGTGATATGACAATATCGCGTGGATGGCATGCGGTATATCGTATCGCTCACTCTCTCCGATTCTCATGAAATCACTCCTTCGTCGCATGAAGACCGCTATCGCTCCGTGGTATCACGGAAGTGTCGCGCATCTTGCGGCGTGGTATTACGGCTATCCTTCTCGTCGCATGAAGGTTATCGGTGTGACGGGAACGAAGGGTAAATCAACCGTGGTGCTCATGCTGGCACATATTCTCGAAGCCGCTGGCCATCGCGTTGCTTCCATTGGGTCTCTTGGCACGCGTATTGGGAGCCAGTCATGGCCCAACACACTCAAGATGACAATGCCGGGCCGTTTTTATTTACAGCGTTTTTTAGCACGTGCGCGAGAAGCTCAATGTGAGTACGTAGTTATGGAGGTTACCTCCGAAGGCCTTGCACAGAATCGTCATTACGGTGTTTCTTTTGATTGCGCAGTATTCACAAATTTACATCCCGAGCATATCGAATCACACGGATCACTCGATCGATATCGCGAAGCAAAGGAAAAACTCTTTGCGGTTACGACTGGCGTGCATGTGATCAATGCGAACGACGCAGTGAGTGAGTCATTCGCGCAGTATCCTGCACAGCGCACTATTTTCTTTGGCATCGATCGAGGAGATATACGTGCAAGCCATGTTTCTGTGAACGCGCATACAGCATCATTTCAGGTGTTTGATACGCAGTGCTCATTACAATTGGGCGGGCGCTTCATGGTGATGAATGCGTTGGCGGCCATTGCAACTGCGGCCATGTATGACATTGATGTACCTACAAGCTGTGCTGCGCTCGGGGCGCTTGCGGTGGTGCCTGGCCGCATGCAATATATCCAGCGCCAACCATTTTCAGTTGTTGTAGACTATGCGCATACGCCTGATTCTTTGCGAGCAGTATATGAAACGCTTAAGCCACAAAAACCATCGCGGCTTATCGTAGTACTTGGTGCAGCCGGTGGAGGGCGCGATACCTGGAAGCGCTCCCAATTCGGCGTAATAGCGGGGGAGCACGCCAGTGAAATTGTCCTAACGAACGAAGATCCCTATGATGAGGATCCAGATGCCATTGTCCACGCGATACATGCAGGTATCCCTGCGGGTGCGTCGGTGCGTGTTATTATGGATCGCGGCCAAGCTATCCGTGCCGCCATCCGTTTGGCGCAAACCGGAGACGTTGTAGTCATCACCGGAAAAGGCTCGGAGACATCAATCGCGGGCCCTCACGGCCTTCGTGTTCCGTGGTCAGATGTAGAGACTGCCCAGCAGGCATTGAGGCCCTGACAACCCCCGCTGACTGGTTTATACTTTTATTATGGATGAGGAGCTCTATGCACGCCTTGCGCGTAGCGAGGAACAGCGCCTAAGCACGCTTAGTGACACGGGCGGTTTTTGGGGCCTTATCGTGCTTGTGCTCATGTTGCTCGTTACCGCCGTTTTTATATTTCGTGCAGGAGATCCCATTGATCCGAGTGCAACGATCCAACCGACTCCTACGCAGGCGGAAGTGCGTCAGCCTCGTATGTACACGGTGTCATACCGTGGTGGCGTCTTTAGCCCAACGAACCTACGTATTCATATCGGCGACACGGTGCGCATGAGAAATGATGGCATTGCTCCACTCCGTATTGCGAGTGACCCACACCCCGCACATACTGGGTTGCCCGGGTTTGATAGCGTCTCCGATATCCCGCAGGGCAGCTATTTCGCTTTTACCTTTACGAAAGTTGGAATTTTTGGCTATCATAACGAACGCGATAGTTCGGAAACGGGTGCAATCATGGTACGCTAACATTACTCATGTCAAAAACTCTTTCATTTCACGGTGGCACAAAGACGGTCACGGGATCAAATTATCTCATTGAGACAGACGATGCACGTATTCTTATAGACTGTGGTCTTTTTCAGGGCTCTCGCTACAATGAGTCGCTTAACTTTGAACCATTTGCCTACAACCCCGTCTCTGTTGGTGCTATTTGCATCACTCATAGCCACGCAGATCATGTGGGCCGGCTACCTAAGCTATATAAAGATGGATTTCGTGGCGCAGTGCTTGCTACGGAGCCTTCGGCGGCGGTGATGCGTGTTGCGCTCTTCGATACATTCGAAAAAATGATGCAAGACGCGCAGGAAGAAGGGCGCCAACCTATGTATTATCGCGAAGATGTTGAGGCGGTGCTCCAGCTTATTGAGCCCATTCGTTATGACGAGCCCCGAAGCGTTGGATCTCTTTCCGTCACCTTTCGCCAATCGAGTCACATTCTCGGCTCTGCGTTCATTGAAGTTCGTATTCCAGAAGAATCTGGTGAGCGATTAGTGCTCTTTACGGGAGATCTCGGCAACCCTCCTTCAGCTATTTTAAATCCTATCGACGAGCCTAGCGCGGCGCGCGACGTTGTTATTGAGGCGGCATATGGCAATCGTTTACACGAAGATCGGGATGAGCGGCGTAACATTCTTCGCGATACGATCCTAGAAACGGTGCGTTCAGAGGGCACACTCATGATTCCTTCGTTTGCCATCGAGCGCACGCAAGAAATTCTATTAGAGCTTGAAGAGCTTTTTAGCACGGGCCAAATCCCTAATACGATTCCTGTGTTTGTCGATAGCCCGCTCGCCATTCACATTACTGAAGTCTACAGTAAATTCTCGAACTACATGAACAGTGATGCGGTGCAGACGTTGGAAAAATATGGAGGACTCTTTTCATTCCCGTGGCTTACGTTTACGCACACCGTTGAGCAATCAAAGAGTATTAATAACGTTCATGGAGCGAAAATTATTATTGCAGGATCAGGTATGTCGCAAGGCGGTCGCATCTTGCACCACGAGACTCGCTATCTCCCTGACCCAAAGAGCACCATTTTATTTGTGGGGTATCAAGTGCAGGGGAGTCTTGGTCGCCGCATTTTAGATAAGGAGCCACATGTCACGATCTTTGGTCAGCTTATTCCAGTGAAGTGCCGTGTAAAGGCAATCGGCGGGTACTCTGCGCACGCGGACCAGCGAGGACTAATGGATTTTCTGAAGCAGATCCACGCAAAGGGAAACCTCGCACGCGTATTCATAGTACAAGGCGAGCCCGATGCTGTTGCGGCGCTGGGAGAACGTGTTACATCGGAGCTTGGTGTTGAGGCATTTACCCCAGATCAGGGTGCCTCATTTCCTCTTGACGAGAAATAAAAAACGGGTTGATTTTAGTGGCCCACCGTGCTAGGATGGGTCGTTTGTCCGTCATTCTATTTGTATGGCAACTATTTCAATTCCAGAAGAACTGCCCCTAATTCCGTTGAAAAATACGGTACTTTTCCCAAAGATTGTCATGCCTTTAGTGGTACAGCGGCAGAAGTCTGTGCATGCCTTGGATATTGCTATGGCACGAGATCAGCTCGTGTGCTTTGTCGCACAGAAAGACATGCGTGATGACGTCACTGCAGATGACTTCTATCGTGTCGGCGTGGTGGGCCGCGTTATCTCGGTCTTCCGCCTCCCGGACGGCTCTTCGAAGGTTGATGTAGAGGGCATCATGCGCGTGCGCCTAGAAAGTGTACTTCAAGATGACCCATTGTTTCGTGTTCGTGTTACCGCAATGCCGTTGCAGCATACCCACGATGATTTGCCGACACAGGTGCTTTTGCGTCGTGTCATCGACCAATTTTTAAAAATTTCAGAACTACGCTCAGTCCAGGCCGTCGCTCCAGAAGTAGCGTTCATGATTTCAAACAGCAAAGATGTTGAGCAGGTCATTAGCTTCGTTGCGGTCAACGTAAATCACGGTGGTCCAGATGATCAGCAGCGTGTGTTAGAGCAGGTCGTGACTAAAGACGCACTTTCGCACCTCAATGTTCTTATCGCCCGCGAATTGGAAATCCTTGAAACAGAGCGCTCACTTGCGCGTGAAACAAAAAAGAAAATTGGCAAAATGCAACGGGAAATGTTTTTGCGTGAGCAGATGAAGAGCATCGAAAAAGAGCTCGGTGTTGATGATGAGCAGGCCGAATTCGATATACTGCGCGAAAAGATTCTCGCGGCGCACATGCCTGAAGAAACGGAAGCAAAGGCACTGAAAGAATTAGGACGCCTTGCTCGTATGCCCGCGTATAGCCCCGAGACTTCATACATTCGTACGTATTTGGACTGGCTCATTGAATTACCATGGCAGAAGATCTCTCAAGAAAAGATCGATCTCAAAGAGGCAGAAAAAATTCTCCACACCGATCACCATGGCATGGAAAAAGTGAAGGAGCGCATTTTAGAATACATCGCCGTTAAAAAGAAAGTTGCTAAGCTTCGCGGCCCTATCTTGTGTTTTGTAGGCCCTCCGGGAACCGGCAAGACATCAGTGGGTAAATCTATTGCGCGCGCTCTTGGGCGCACCTTCGTGCGTATGTCATTGGGCGGCATTCGTGATGAGGCAGAAATTCGTGGGCACCGGCGCACGTATGTCGGCGCGATGCCGGGCCGCATTATCCAGAGCATCAACAATGCGAAGGTAAAAAATCCGGTTATCATGCTCGACGAAATCGATAAGATCGGCGCTGACTTCCGCGGCGATCCGTCCGCGGCACTCCTCGAGGCCCTTGACCCAGAGCAGAATAGTTCGTTTTCAGACCACTACTTAGAGGTTTCTTTTGATCTCTCGGATGTGTTATTTATTGCAACGGCAAACGCACTCGATACCATTCCTCCCGCGCTTCGTGACCGTCTCGAAGTGATCCGCTTTCCTGGATACACTGAGTTGGAGAAAATTGAGATCGCAAAGCAGTTCATTTTACCAAAAGTACTTGAGAACCACGGGCTCACCAAGCGCTCGGTAACATTTCCTACCCCAGTGTTAAAAGACATCGTTACGAAGCATACCTATGAAGCGGGCGTGCGCGATCTCGAGCGGCAGATTGCTACCGTTGTCCGTAAAGCTACGCGCAGACTCGTACAAAATCCAAAGAAAACTTCGATTGCTGTTACCCCCACGACACTGCACACCTATTTGGGTCCGGTACAGTTCACGCACCAAAAGGCGGAAGCAAAAGATGAGGTTGGTGTAGCGACTGGTATGGTATGGATGCCGACAGGAGGCGATGTGCTTACTATTGAAGCGACAATGATGCCTGGCAAGGGCCGACTCACGCTTACTGGGCAACTCGGAGACATGGCGCGCGAATCTGCGCAGGCGGCATTAAGTTTTGCTCGTGGGTATGTGGCGAAGCAGAAAAAAACTAAAGAAGACTTTGGTGCGGTTGATGTGCATATCCACCTTCCCTCTGGTGCTATAAAGAAAGACGGTCCTTCCGCAGGAACTGGCCTTGCAACTGCTCTCATATCCCTCTTTTCTGGCGTCCCCGTGCGTCGTGACGTTGCCATGACTGGCGAAGTGACATTGCGCGGTAAGGTACTCGAGATCGGCGGTGTAAAAGAAAAGGTCCTTGGAGCTCATCGCGCTGGCATTCGCCATGTTATTCTCCCAATGGAGAACAAGAAAGACTTGGAAGACATCCCCACTGAAATAAAAAAGCGCATCACGATTCACTTTGTGCGCACGATGGATGATGTGCTTAAAATCGCACTGCGGGCATAACATATCCCTTTCTGGCGCCTAGGGTGCGTGCTATGCTCTGCGTATGCGCGCTGGGTATTTCTTCGATCCGCAATTTCTTCACGCTACTGCAGTACTCGCGGGTACGATGGTCGGCGTCGGCATTTTCGGTATTCCGTTCGCGTTTGCAAAGGCTGGCTTCGGCATGGGCCTTATTTTTTTCGCGCTCACCATTTCTGCGACTATTGCAATGAACCTCATGTTTTCGGAAGTTATATTGAGAACACGAGGAAAACACCAGTTGGTCGGATATACGCGAGAATATCTGGGCATTGGGGCGCAACGCATTGTGCTTCTTGCAAATGTGCTAGGCATCTCTGGGGCCCTACTCGCTTATATTATTGCATCGGGAGAATTTTTATCAGGCCTTTTTGGCTCTTTTACATCATTAAGCTCTGACTGGTTTTCACTCTCCTTTTTTCTCGTTGTTTCATGTATTTTGCCATTTGGTTTTCGTACTATCGCAACTATTGAGTTTGGCTTAGCTACTGTTTTTACCTTTATTATTCTCTCTATCGTCGGTGTGAGTATTCCACACATTTCCATTGAGCATCTCCAGGGCTTCAACGGTGATTTCTGGTTCTTGCCTTATGGCGTGTTGCTGTTTGCATTTGCTGGGCTCACTTCACTACCTATCCAGCGCGAAGTGCTCCGGGGAAAAGAACGCTTATTGCGCCCCTCTATTATTACCGCAGTGAGTATTGTGGGGACGCTCTTTCTTCTCTTTACTATTGCGGTTGTTGGCGTTATGGGGCCGAACACTGAACCACAAGCGCTCACGAATCTTGCTGATACGCTCGGGGGTGTCGGACATCTTATTGTGACGCTCGGATCTTTATTTGGTGTGGTTGCAATCACAACCTCATATCTCATGCTTGGCACGGCACTCACGGACATTTTCCGTCTTGACTATGATATTCCGCGACGATGGGCGCTGCTTCTTGCAGGAGTCCCGCCTATTATTTTATATCTCCTTGGTTTGCGGAGTTTCATCACGGTGATCAGTCTTATTGGCACTCTAGCGATTGGCATTGAGTCAGTGGTGCTTATTATGCTCTATCGGCGCTCGCAAAAAGAGGGAACCCGTGACCCCGAATACAATGTGCATATCCCCGTTGCACTTCAGGTTGCACTTGCTATGGTATTTATAGGAGGGGTTATTTATGAGCTTCTTTTTGCGTAAGTATGTAGGTCGTATTGAGCGCATTGCGTGGTATGCATGGTGCGCGCTTGTGCCCATGCAGTTGCGGTGGGTGCTATGGTCTGCTGACTGGTATTTCGTTGAATGGCGCTCGGCATTTTTCTATGCTTCTGACGTCCTCTTTTTGGTTGTGTTTGTGTTATGGCTACTGCGAGTGTGGCGTACTCGTAGTAGCCTCTGGCGTGCGAGTGACAAAGCTCTCTTGGCTGTGCTTTTGTGGGCTCTTGTGGGCACCCTATGGGCCGATAGTATGGGAGCCGCTTTGTATGCCTGGCTTCGTCTTGTGCAAGGAGCTGGTATATATGTGATGGTACGGAGCAGTATTGGGAGATACGTGTCTGGCACGCGAACAGCTTGTGCGTTGGCAATCGGCGTTTCAGCGCAGGCGGTGATTGCTGTAGCGCAATTTATACTGCAACACGACATAGGGTTGCGGATATTCGGTGAAACACTCCTTGCTCCGGGGATGTTTGGTGTCGCCTCGTTCTTTGTGGGCGACGTTCCTATCCTACGTGCATATGGCACTTTCCCGCACGCAAACGTGCTTGCCGTGTGGATGCTCCTGGCACTTTGTATTGCCATGGGATTATCTCGCTTCTCACGCTCATGGCTCTTGGGAGCTCTAGCGGCATTGTGGACGTGGGCCTATGCGCTCTCTTTCTCTCGTACTGCATGGTTCGCGGGCGCTGTTATCGCACTCGGTATGCTGCTGATGAAAAAAGCGCATCTTATCCCACGCGCACTTGTGTGGGGAGTTGGACTCGGTGCAGTTTCGATCTTTCTTTTATTCCCGCAGCACTTTCTTACTCGCGCTCGCATTGATACTGGCGAAGAGGCCGTGCGTCTTCGGGCGATGTATATTCGAGAATCAGTGAATGAAGCGTCTCATCATCCGCTTAGCTTCTCTACTATCGCGGGTGTTGGGATTGGGCAATATACTACGTGGCTCGCGGGTGCTGTCCCATTTTTGCCACGTCAGTATTACCAACCAGCGCATAGCGTTCCCATTCTCGTATTCTCGGAGCTTGGTGTTATCGGATCGATGCTTGTTATCTGGTGGCTCGTAAGAGTTGGCAAAGAGCTGGCCTCGTTGCGGAGGAATGACTACATATTCTGGGGCGTGTGCGCTATTGTGCTTTTACTTGCCCTTTTCGATCATTTCTTTTGGACAATCCACCAGGGTCGCGTCGTATTCTGGCTTTTGCTTGGTGTGTTCAGTACAATGCACACACATTGGTATGACGCCTAACGAACCACTACAAAGAACGCAACTGATGAAGGCAATAAAAGATGAAATGTTTGCCCTCACCGCCTCACCGCTTTATCAGGAGCGTGTTCAGGCAGGCGTTTTTCCAGTCATCGGTGAGGGGAGTCACGATGCACGTATTGTGTTTGTGGGGGAGGCGCCTGGAAAAAATGAAGCAATGACCGGCAGGCCATTCTGTGGCGCATCAGGAAAAGTACTCGACACATTACTCGCAGGAGCTGGGATTGTGCGCAATGACGTATACATTACGAATGTAGTAAAAGATAGACCGCCAATGAATCGAGACCCACTTCCCGAAGAAATTGCCCTTTACGGCCCATTCCTTGAGCGACAACTTGCCATCATTCAGCCAAAGGTAGTTGCACCACTCGGACGTTTCGCAATGGCATACGTCATGCAGTTATATGGTGTCGGTCACGAGGTAAGGCCGATTAGCCATATTCACGGCACTGCATTCCTTGGAACTGCGCCATGGGGTGCCATCCACGTCATGCCTCTCTACCATCCCGCGGTTGCGGTGTATAATCGTACTATGTTACCCGAGCTCCAAAAAGATATCGCTCAACTTATACATCTCGTGATGCACTAGCATGGAAGCACTTATACAAACGCTACAAGGATACATTGGGAGCATTGATCAATACTGGTACCCTATTTTGTTTGTGGGGCTTTTTATCGAAGGGTTTAGTGCGCTTCTTATCGGTGGATTCCTTATTTCTATCGGCGCTATCGCGCTCGTGCCGGGAGTGCTTGTGTTAGCCGCCGGGGAAATTTTAGCAGGATACATGTGGTACGGCGTTGGTGCGTGGGGTGGCGCAGCTTCGCTCCAATGGTTTGTGAGCAAGCACCCCGGGCGCGAACGACTTCTTGTCCGTGTGCGCAAAGCGTTTGAGCAATATGGTGGCGCGGTTATCTTCCTCGCAAAAGTTACATTTTCTATTACTATTGTAACGCAGATTCTCGCGGGCTCATTAAAATATCCCTTTAAAAAGTTCTCGCTTTACAACATCACGGGATCTATTATCTGGGTTGGAATCGTCGCTGGCTTTGGATTTTTCTTCGGTGCGAGCTATCAGGCGTTTGTGGACTATTGGGATAGTGTGAGTAACATGATTATGGTGGCGCTTGTAACCATTGCGCTGATTATGCTCTTCCGGATGCTCTTCCGAACAGTTATTTCCGAATATCTTGATGTCACGGAGGGAATAGAGCGCATTCACACATTTGCGCATAAGTGGCTCCGTATACTTTTCGGACCTCGTGCCTAAGGTTGTTTACATTGTTTATGGGGCTTCGGTGTGGTATACTCTTAAAACACTATGAATCTTAGGAAATATGCGGTGTTTTGTGCGCTTTTCTTAGCGCTCACGCTCTCGCATTCCGCAAGTGCGGCACCAAAGCAACCGAACCCAGAGTCCCGGTTTTTTGTGAAATCGCAGTCGCCATTATGGCGCAATAGTTTCGGTGCCCGTCACACGTTCCCTGATGGCTTCTCCGCAAATCTCTCTGATTGGCATCTTCGTGTTGCCCGCGCACTGAATATTGATGTGCAGCCGATCGGCCAGCTTTTTATCTTGGAGAAATCTACTCAAGAGCGCGCCCTTCCAGATGCTTCTATTCCATGGGGCGTTGGCGCGATGTATGATCTTCCCTCTTTAGCCACTCGCCCCGTTGGCGGTAAGGGCGTCACGGTTGCGGTTATTGATACGGGCATCGCACAGCATCCAGATCTTGATCGTCGCGTCACAACGTGTAAAGACTTTACTATTGCGAGGGGAGCCTCCAGCACGTGTCTTGACACTAATGGTCACGGGACGCATATTGCTGGTGTTATCGCCGCTGATGGCGGCGAAGATGGTTTTGGTATATTCGGTGTCGCGCCGGAGACATCTCTTGCCATCTATAAAGCGTGCTCCCAAGACGGTGAGTGTTGGGTTGATGACGTTGCCGCCGCGATTCGCGCTGGCGTTGATGATGGCGCCCACATCATTGTAGTAAGTATGGGCGCTGATTCTGCTCACAGCATTCTCGCGAGCGCGGTAAAATACGCACTTGATAAAGGCGTTCTTGTTATTGCTGCGGCAGGAAATGATGGGCCATACGCAGGGAGTATTGATACTCCAGCTCGCTTGCCCGGCGTTCTCGCTGTTGGCGCACTCGATGCGCAAGGTGCTACTCCAGAATGGAGTTCGCGTGGCGTGAATTCCCGCTCACTTTTGGGCGTGCTCGAAGATGGCGACATTGCATTCGCCGCTCCTGGAGTGCGTGTGCAGGGTCCGTGGCTTACGAGTGCATATGCAGAGCTCTCTGGTACTTCAGTTGCCGCACCACACGTTGCAGGCGTTGCCGCGAAGGTGTGGAATACAACGGTAAAAAATCCGGCATATTATGTACGCGAAGTGTTAGAGAAGATCGCTCGGGATCAAGGTCCTGAAGGCGAAGACAATGCATCGGGTCTTGGTACGCCAGTGATGAGTCAGTAAGGAGTGTTTTTAAAAAGAATCCCCGACGTCGCATTGCGGCGTCGCTTTGTTTTCCGGTACAATAGAGGTAATGCGAATCAACCACGTCATTAAGACTCTCATTACTTCAGACTTCCTTACTAATTCTGGATTTGCATCTTTTGGACCGATCTTTGCAGTCTTTGTAACGCAACAGATCGATGGAGGATCGGTGCAGGTTGTTGGTTTTGGCACGGCGATCGCCCAACTCTGCAAGGTACTGTTTCAGATCCCAACAGCTCGCTACCTCGATAAGAACCACGGAGAGTATGACGACTTTATTTCTATGACGCTTGGGACTGCGCTTATCTCTGCTACTCCATTTCTCTATCTCTTCGCATCACTCCCTTTACACATCTATCTTATCCAAGGTTTATTTGGTCTTGGCTTAGCACTTACGGTGCCGCCATGGTATGCCATCTTTACACGTCACATAGACCGGGGACAAGAAAATGTGGAATGGTCGCTGGAGTCAGTGGCTATTGGTATTTCTGGAGCGTGCGCCGCGGCTCTAGGAGGATTACTCGCAACACGCTTTGGCTTCCAGTCCGTATTCTTTGTTGCGGGACTCTTTACGATGGCTGGGATGGGTGTACAGTTGCTGATATACAACGATCTTCGTCGCAAGGTACCACGGGGCGCTGTGAAGCCAACCCCAGATCGTATGGGGTAACGCATCATTATGGAACTTCGTTTTCTTCTTGTTGGTGGTGGTTCAGGGGGGCATGCCTTTCCGCTTGCTGCTATCGGTCGCGCCCTTTCCGAGCGTGGAGTCGCGCAAGGTCACTCGGTGCGCATCCTCATGATGGGCGTAGGAGGTCGCGATGGGTTTCTCGCTCGCGCCGCAACGGAATACGGATTCTCATACACGCCTATCTTCGCAGGAAAAACAGATCGTAGTGTATTGCGCCTTCCGTGGGAGGCGTTTAAAACGAGCATTGGTTTTTTGCAAGCGCTGTGGTACTTACTGTGGTTCATGCCTGACGCAGTTATAAGTAAGGGCGGGTATGATTCTCTCGCACCATCTATTGTTGCGCGTCTTTATATGATCCCGCTTTTTCTCCACGAGTCTGATGCCGTGCCAGGCTCGGTACAGCGTTTATTGGCGCCTTTCGCAAAAGGAATCTTCCTTGGTTTTGCAGAAGCACAGCGTTTTTTTGGGAAAACACCCACCATTGTAACGGGTAATCCCGTGCGTCCCGATATCGCGGCTGGAGATCGCGCTAGGGCGATTACTACATTTCATATACAAGAAGGCATTCCAACACTGTTAGTGCTTGGCGGAAGCCAGGGTGCCCAACAAATCAACGATATTATGTTGAACGGCATTTCCGAAATAACCGAGACAGTGAACGTGATCCATCAATGTGGCGTTATAAAGCATCCTGCAGTGCAAGCGGAGCGAGAACGACTCATTCGCGATGGCGCAGGATCGTACGGTGACCGCATCGCGGCACGCTATGTTGCCGTGCCGTTTCTTGATGGAAAAGATCTTGCTGACGCATATGCGCTTGCTGATGTAGTTGTAGCTCGTGCTGGCGCCGGCACTCTCGCTGAACTTGTGCTTCTTGGAAAGCCTGCGGTGGTTGTACCACTTGCGTGGGCGGCACATGGGCATCAGCTTGCGAATGCTGCTGCGGTTGCATCGTTTGGCGTGCGCATTGTTGAGGGAGAAAATATCACGCCACATATTCTCATGAATCAAGTACGCGCACTTCTTGAACCAAACGAACGAGAGCGCGTGAGCGCGCTGATGCGCACGGGAGTAAAACCAGATGCCGCAATACGCATTGCAGATGCCGTGCTCACGAGTATACTCTAACCACTATGCCGTGGCGCACTATTGGTTTTGAAGCTCAAAAAAAGAGGTGGGAGCAGGGACTTCCTGCGGGAGCTCACGCATTTCTGTGGTCTGGTCTTGGTGGTATCGGCAAGCGCACGCTTGCGCTTGAGCTTACTGAACGCATACAGCCAGATCCTGGTGCGCGCATTGTTATCGCTCCGAAAGATGACTCGGGCGACCACACCATCTCTATCGAAGCGGTTCGAGACATTATCCCGCTTACCACACTTGCCTCTGCACACGGACCTTTGTGCATTATTATTGATGATATCGAATCACTTAGTCGTGAAGCGGCAAATGCATTTCTTAAAACACTAGAAGAGCCGCGAGGTCCCACAGTGTTCATTGGCATTACCAGTCGACCGGGGTCGGTGCTTCCTACGATCCGTTCGAGATGTGTAGGCGAGTCGTTCTCTGCACACGCGGACGCCGTTATTACTGTCCTTCCTGAAATACAGTCATTAGCACAAGAGGATCGTGCGAATGCCGTCGCAATTGCCTGCGGGCGTATTGGGTGGGTAAAGCGCGCTCATGCAGACGGCGCGCTTGTGACGTTGTGCGCACACGCATCTGCATTTGAGCGGCTACAAACACAAGGCGTTGCAGAACGAATGCTCTATGCGCAGAAGCTTATTGCTGATGAAGCGCTCTCGGAAGCGCTCGATGTGTGGGTTGCTGCTGCGCAAAGAAACGCATCCGCTTTCGCGTCGCGGCCTCATATACTTCGTGGTTTACTAGACCTTGCAGAAAGTGCTCGGTTTTCCAATGCGAACCAACGCATTGCGCTCGAGAGTTTTCTACTTAGCTTCTGACTTTTGTTTCTGGCGCGCCTCTGATACACTAGGCGGGTATGTATCAAGCACTCATTCAGTCAAAAAAGAAGGATTTTGATAGTATTTTTACCTTTGTACAGCAGGAAGCTGCTTCGTTGCGCACTGGCCGTGCACACGGCAGTATTGTGTCTGATATTCCAGTTGAATACCTTGGGTCACGCCTCACGGTAAAAGAGCTCGCGAGTATTACCGTTCCTGAAGCACGCACTATTTTTATTCAGCCATGGGATAAGGGCGCATTGTCCGCAATTGAAGCAGGCATTCGGGCAAGCACACTGGGGCTCAACCCGGTTGTCGACGGAACGACTGTTCGACTCAACATTCCACCCCTTACCGAAGAGCGACGCAAAGAACTCGTCCGCACGCTACATGCAAAAATGGAGGAAGCCCGCATTCGCATTCGTCAGGTACGAGAAGATATCCTCAAAAAGGTGCAGGTCGCAGTGCGTGAAAAAGAAGCTCGCGAAGACGATCTTCATCACGCAAAGAATGCAGTACAAAAGGTAGTCGATGAGCTTCATAAGAAGATTGATGCACTTGCGCACGCGAAAGAGCAGGAGCTCATGCAATCATAATGACCGCGATCCTCTTCATCCTCGTTATCAGTTTGCTAATCTTTGTTCATGAATTTGGTCATTTTATTATGGCCAAACGTGCGGGTATGCGCGTTGAAGAGTTTGGATTTGGTTTTCCGCCGCGCTTGTGGGGCATCACTCGCGGCGAGACCGTGTACTCTATTAACTGGATACCATTCGGAGGGTTTGTAAAAGTATTCGGTGAAGATGGAGAGCACGCCGCTGCTCCTCGAAGTTTCTCCTCTGGAACTGCGTGGCAGCGTTTCGCGGTTCTTGTTGCAGGCATTGCTATGAACTTTGCGCTCGCAATCGTGTTCCTCACTGTAAATAATGCGGTGGGTGTACGCACGGCGCTTGATGAGGCAGACCAAAGTGCTCTCGCGAACGCAACGCAGAAGGCGGTGTACGTTGCTCGTGTGGCCCCCGAGAGCCCCGCAGAGGCCGCAGGAATGCGCACCCTGGATGTATTAGTCTCTGCGCAATATGGAAGTGCCGTACAACCGATTATGACTGCGGCTGACGTGCAAATGTTCACCAATGTGTATAAAGGAAAGACGGTACAATTTACATTTAAGCGTGGTGATGAAGTGCTCGTAAAAGATGTCATGCTCCGCGCTGATCCACCAGAAGGCCAAGGCCCGCTTGGCATCTCCCCATTACTCATTGGGAAAGTGTCACACCCATGGTATGAGGCGCCAGTGCGCGGCTTTCTTGATGCGGTGCGCCTCACGGGGGTTACAATACAAGGGTATGTCGGCGTCCTTGTACAGCTGGTGACGACGGGAAAGGTAGGAGCGGATCTTTCGGGCCCTATCGGCATCGCGTCACTTACTGGTCAGGCTGCCCGCGTGGGATGGGATTACCTCATCCAATTTGTGGCGATGATCTCTATTAACCTTGCCGTGCTCAATGCATTTCCATTTCCTGCACTTGATGGTGGCCGTATTTTATTTCTTGCGATTGAAAAAATTCGTGGTGCGCCTCTCGCGCACACGACCGAAGGTCTCGTGAATGGCATAGGATTTCTTGTCCTTCTCCTGGCGATGATTCTTATCACTGCCCGTGACGTTATGCAATTACTCTAACGATATGCGATTTTCAAAATTACTTACCAAAACACTGCGGCATGCTCCATCTGATGAAGCGGCCGTGAATGCACAACTTCTTGTCCGTGGCGGTTTTGTGCATAAAGAGGTGGCTGGCGTGTACAGCATCTTGCCATTAGGTCTTCGTGTTATAGAGAAGATTGTGCGCATTATCGCAGAAGAGATGGATGCTATCGGTGGCGTGCAAATGAGAACATCTGTCCTCCAAAATAAAGAAGTATGGGAGAAGACGGGGCGCTGGAGCGATGAAGTCGTAGATAACTGGTTTAAGACGACACTGAAGAGTGGTGGAGAGCTTGGACTGTCATTCACAAACGAAGAAGCCTACTCGGCAATCGTCAAAAACTTCGTGAGCTCTTATAAAGATTTGCCGGTGTATCCGTACGATTTTAAAACAATCTTCCGCAATGAAGCGCGAGCAAAAAGCGGCATTCTTCGTGGGAGGGAGTTCTACTGGAAGGCGCTCTACTCGTTCTCGAAAAACAAAGAAGAGCACGATGCGTTTTATGAGCAAGCAAAAGAAGCATACCGTCGCGTCTTTGAGCGTGTAGGCATCGGCGCACAGACATATATAACATTTGCGTCTGGAGGCACATTCTCAAAATATTCTCACGAATTTCAAGCACTTTCAGACGCGGGCGAAGACACTATCTATATTGATGCCGAAAAAGGTATCGCGGTAAACCGTGAGGTGCTTACCGATGACGTGCTTGCTGATCTCGGATTGGAGCGTGCAAAACTGACCGAAGAAAAGGCGATTGAAGTTGGAAATATATTCTCTCTTGGATTTAAGTTTTCCGAACCTTTCAACCTGACATATAAAGATGCAGAGGGTAACGATGTTCCTGTATACATGGGCTCATACGGTATCGGGATTACGCGACTCATGGGGGCAATTGTAGAAATTGCGCACGATGACCGCGGTATTATATGGCCAGAAAGCGTAGCACCCTATCGAGTGCACCTCGTGTCACTGGGGGATGTCGCAGGACGCGCAGATGTGCTCTACAACGCACTTATAAAAGAAGGGATTGAAGTTCTCTATGATGATCGAGTCGATGCAACGGCGGGTGAGAAATTTGCTGACGCCGATCTTATCGGATGCCCTGTACGCTGTGTTATGAGCGAGAAAACAATCGCCCAAGATGCTATTGAGATGAAGCGTCGCACCTCGTCAGAGCCAGAACTAGTAACCTACGAAGAGCTTATCAATATCTGCCGTTCCTTGTAGTCTTTGCGTCTCCTAGGGCTTTCTGCTAGGGTTGGTGTGCTCTCATGCTCAGTAAATTTTTTGGATTTTGGTCAAAGGATATTGGCATCGATTTAGGTACGGCAAATACCCTCGTATATGTGCGTGGCAAAGGTATTGTGATCAACGAGCCTTCGATCGTCGCCCTCAATCAAAAGACGGGCAAGATCCTCGCCATTGGCGAAGGCGCACGCCGTATGGTTGGCCGTACGCCGGGGCACATTGTGGTAACGCGCCCCATGGTGAACGGCGTGGTGTCTGATTTTGATGTGACCGAGCAGATGCTCAAGTATTTTATCGATCGTGTGCATCGCGAAGGTTTTACCTTACTTCCTCGCCCACGCGTTGTGGTCGGTATCCCATCGGGTGTTACTGAAGTAGAAAAGCGTGCCGTTGAAGACGCGACCTATAATGCCGGCGCACGCGAGGTTTTTCTTATTGAAGAACCTATGGCAGCGGCAATTGGTGCGCGACTTCCCGTTCAGGAAGCTGTCGCAAACGTTATTGTTGATATGGGCGGAGGCACCACTGAAGTAGCGGTGATCTCAATGGGTGGACTCATTGCATCTCGCTCGCTCCGCATCGCAGGAGATAAACTTATTGATGACATTATCCGCTACATGCGCGATGAACGTAACATTCTCATTGGCGAGGCAACAGCAGAGAATCTTAAACTTACTCTTGGTTCCGCACACCCACTTCAAGAAGAATTAAAAGGTACTGTTCGAGGCCGTGATCTCGTATCTGGTTTGCCACGCGAAATCGCAGTTACGTCACATGATATCCGTGAAGCGATGCAGCGTTCTATCCGCAGTATTGTGACGGCGATTAAAGATACTATTGAACAAACACCTCCAGAGCTCACCGCCGATCTTATTAACCGACAAATATATCTTGCTGGTGGCGGAGCGCTTTTGCGTGGGCTAGATACTATGATTGCAGCAGAGACGCAGTTGAATGTAACTATTGTCGACGATCCGTTGACCGCAGTAGCTCGGGGATGTGGTATGGTACTAGAGAATATTGATGAGCTTCGTTCGATGCTCGTGGCGATTGATCGCCAAGCATACACATCGCTCTCATCGTAGCGAATGACACGATCTTCGGGAATACGAACGCTAAGTATCGCTGTTGTGTGTGTCGTTGTGCTTGGAGGCGTGAATGCTGCCATGGGCGGAGCGGCGCAACGCTTTACACAGCGTATCGTTGAGCCCGCAATCGCTCGCATGCCAGGCCTTACCCGTGCCGTTCACTGGGTGGGCCAGTGGCAAATCTCACACGAAACTCAAGATGATCTCCAAGCGCACATTATATCTCTTTCAGGGCGTCTTGCGGGTGCCCAAGATCTTGCAGATGAAAATGTTTTTCTGCGCTCGTTGCTTCGGCTTTCGTTGCCAGAAACATATGAGCGTATCGAGGCGCGCTTGTGGAGTATCCGCATGGACGGAGACGGTATGAGTGCACGTATCCAGCGCGGCTCTCGTGACGGAATTCGTGAAGGCGGCATTGTGATCTCGCAGGCCGGAGCACTCGTGGGAACCGTCCGTTCGGTTGCAGAAACAAGTGCACACATACGGCTGATTATGGACCCAACATTTTCTGTAGCGGCGCGTACGCTTGAGGGAGGCATTGATCTTCTGGTGCGAGGTGACGCGGATCGCGGATTGCGTCTCGAACTCGTTTCTATAGATGATGCTATCCAAACAGGAGAGACGCTTGTAACAACCGGAGCTGATGCAATTCCTGGCGGTCTCGTCATCGGAACGATTGAGAGCGTCGTGCGCGATGCAGCTGCTGTGTTCCAATCAGTGCGCGCTTCGCCGCTCTTTGAGCGTGATTTTGATGGACGCGTGCTTATCCTCGTTCCTCCTTCGATATAATATGTATTCTTCCGCGCCCTCACTTCGTAGCTCGTGGCTACTGCTCGCCATCCTTTGTGCGCTTCTCTGGGGGATCTCGTTTTTAATCCCGCTTACCTATCCCATTATATATAGCTCCCTCGCGAGTGTCATTTTGTTTGGAGGTGTAGGGTGGACGGGACGCGTGCTCGTTACTGCATGGGTATGCGAAGTGTTGTTCGGTACTCTGTTTGGAACATACATACTGCCAACACTGTGTATGGTTGCCCTGTACGCGGTGTTTAGATCAATCGTTGTCATACATCCTATTGAAGACGTGCGCGCTCCATCGTTTTCTCAAATTGGCATTGCTCTTATCGGCGCCTACGTTCTCGCACTGGCTGGTTGGAGCATTGATGCAGTTGTCGTCCACTCCCTTTCTGGAGAGGCACTTCGTGCGTGGATGCCTCTCTGGGCGCGTTGGTCATGGATGCTCGCGAGCGCGTTTATTAGCGTTTCTCTATGGTTACTCGGGGTAGCGCTGGCGCGTGCTCGTCGCTTGGGGTAGAGTTGCAGATATGGCTCGATGGTCGTTTTTTAAGCGTCGCAACAATGCATACGCCGTCTCTCTTGATGGCGATGATTGGGTTGCTCCAGAAGAAACGCTTGTTGACGTGGGGAGTAGCCACGTTGATCTGGAGCGCCCAGTGGATACTCGTATTTTCGCTCTCGCACGAGGTGCGGTGTGGCTTGTCGCTCTCGCACTGGTACTTGCTTCCGGGGCTCTTGCGATACAACAACATGAAACGCTCTCTGCCGCTGCTGAGTCGAATCGCACAGTACAGATCTCCGTGAGTCCTCCTCGCGGCGCCATTGTAGATCGCACAGGAGTTCCGCTTGTGAAAAATACCCCAAGTTTTCAAATTGCTATCGTCTCTCGCGAGCTTCCAGCGACCCCTGAAGAACGTGAGGCGCTCTTCACAACAGTCGCTTCTATTCTCAAAGAAGACCCTGCGGTGCTCGTGCCGCAACTTCTTGAACGCGCACATGCGCAGAGCGTCTTTTTTGCTGCGACGGGCGTGCCAAAAGAAGCAACGGTGCAATTCTCCCAACTTTTGGGAAATGGCGTACACGTGGTAACTACAACGGATCGCGCATATCTCAATGGCGAGCAATTTTCAACAGTGCTGGGATATACGGGACGGGTATCGGTTACCGATCGAGAGCGCGACACATCCTATGCGTCGTCTGATCGTGTTGGTCGCGCGGGGATAGAGGCCCAATATGAGCAAGAGCTCCGTGGTTCGCACGGGAGTATCACATTTTCGCGAGGAGAAGAAAGTGTCCAAAAAGATCCCATTCCGGGACACACGGTGGTGCTTGAAATAGATGCAGATGCGCAGAAGGCACTCTATAATAGTTTATTTTCAGTCTTACGGGGCGCAGCCGTTTCTGGGGCTGCTGCAATTGTGCAAGATCCACAAACGGGCGCCGTGCTAGGCATGGTGAGCTTCCCATCATATGATAACAACATATTCGCGGATGGTATTTCACAAGGAGAATACCAGCGCTTGTTCACGTCATCGCGCAAGCCACTCTTTAATCGCGTCATCGGCGGCACCTATAACCCTGGCTCAACCATTAAGCCATTTATTGGCATGGCAGCAGTAGAAGAGAATATTATCCGCCCATCCGACAATATTTGGGAGTGTGTAAACATCACCATTCCTAACCCGAGCAATCCATCACGCCCGTATGTCTTTGAAAACTGGAGACCAGAGCATGGGCCGTTTAATCTTGCGCGAGCGATCGCAACGTCGTGCAATATTTACTTCTTTACTGTTGGCGGTGGACGCGATGCATTTCAAGGGCTAGGCATTGAGCGCATAGCTTCGTATCTGCAGAGGGCATTTGCTGATAAGGTGCTGGGCATTGATCTTCCGGGTGAGGTCGCTGGCTTTGTACCAACGTCGGCGTGGAAACAAGAAAAGCGTGGTGAGCCATGGTACCAAGGTGATACGTATAACGTTTCCATCGGCCAAGGAGATCTTTCCGTCTCTCCACTATGGATTAATGCGTATGTGAGCGCCATTGCAAACGGAGGGACACTCTACCAGCCACGCGTTGCACAGCGTATCCAGTATGGCGCCGGCACTCCAGATACCGTGTTCGCACCAACCGAGCTTGCGAAGATGCCATTCAGTAGCACAACGATCGCGGCCATGCAAAAAGCAATGCGTGAGACGGTCCTCACGGGTACGGCAAAAATACTCCAAAATCTTCCCGTCTCATCTGCCGCAAAAACAGGTACGGCGGAAGTGACGAAGCATGGAAAGATCAACTCACTCTTCACGGCGTTCGCGCCAGCAGAAAATCCAAAGGTTGCTATTACGGTGTTGGTGGAAAGCTCAATCTACAGCGAAGGATATGCAAGCCGCACGGCCCACGCATTCTTGAAATGGTTCTTTACGCGCCCATCCCCGTCATCCCCAGCGGAACCCTTGCCATCTTTGTAAAAGGGGAGTAGTATAGACCAACAGAAAAGCACCGCCGAGAGGCGGTTTAGTCTATGGATACACAATATTTCAGCAAAGAAGGATTGGAAAAACTCAAGCAAGAGCTTACCGAACGCACCGAAACAGTGCGATCTGAAATCGCGCACCGTATTCGCGAGGCAAAAGAGCAAGGTGACTTGAGCGAGAACGCAGAATACGCAGAAGCAAAAGAAGCTCAAGCAATCAACGAAGGTCGCATTGAAGAGCTCAAAGCAATCCTCGAGAATGCTGTCATTATTGATGATGAGCGTAAAAAGGGCGGTATCGTCGCTGTCGGTGCTTCCGTAAAGGTGGAATCAAAGAGCGGCTCAAGTACTTATACTATCGTTGGCCCCGCGGAATCAGACCCCGCACAAGGCTTCATCTCAAATGAATCTCCTCTCGGTTCTGCATTCCTTGGCCGCAAAAAAGGAGACTCTATCGATATCAAAACGCCTCGCGGCCTTATCACCTACAAGATCGTAGACGTGAAGTAGGCCAGAGACGCAGAAGCCGCCCATCCGGGCGGTTTTTCGTTGCAATTCGGAAGTGAAATGATACTATATTCGATATGCCTTTGGACGATATTCGTGATGGTCGCGTAGCAAAGCGCGCGCATCTTCTCGCATCACAGCAAGACCCATATCCCGCACACACCTCCCGCACGCACACTATTCGTGCGGTGCTTGATTCTTTCGATTCTTTGAATGCAGAAGCAGCACCGCTCGTACTTGCGGGGCGCGTGATGGCTCGTCGTGAACATGGCGGCGCAATGTTCCTTGATCTCATGGATGCAAGCGGCACGTTACAGCTTCACGCAACGCGTGATGCGCTGGGTGACGCTGTCTATGCGCTCCTTACCGAGACACTCGATATCGGAGATATCATCGAAGCGTCGGGCACTGTGTTTGTTACCAAGCGTGGCGAGCGAACGCTCGAAGTGCGCGGTGCGCGCATGCTTACCAAAACACTCTTGCCGTTGCCAGAAAAGTGGCATGGCCTGCAAGACGTCGAAGAGCGCTACCGCAAGCGCTACCTCGATATTTTATTAAACACCTCCGTGCGTGAAAAGATGATCACACGCTCGCGTATCGTACAAGCAATGCGGAGCTTCATGCAGACGCACGGGTTCCTTGAAGTGCAGACGCCAACGCTCCAGCCGCTCTATGGCGGTGCATCCGCGCGCCCGTTCAAGACGCACATGCACGCGTTAGATATAGACCTCTACTTGCGCATCGCTCCAGAGCTGTACTTAAAGCGCTTGCTGGTTGCGGGCTTTGAGCGCGTGTGTGAATTCACCACGAACTTCCGCAATGAGGGCATCGATCGAGACCACAACCCAGAATTTTCTGGCATGGAGTTTTATGCCGCGTTCCAAGATCTTGATTGGGCGATGACCTTTACCGAAGAGCTTATGGCGCACGTGTTGGAATCATTGCAATTAGGCACCGCCACAACTTACCAAGGCACAGAAGTGCACTGGATGCGTCCGTTCGTCCGCGCTACATTCTTCGAGCTCCTCAAAGAGCACGCCGGCGTTTCATATCTTGAAGCTTCAGAAGACGATATGCGAGCCGCGGCGCAGAAACTTGGTGTCACCATAGAAAAGCACGTGACGAAGCCGGGCATTGCCGATGAGCTTTTCAAAAAAGTAGTACGTCCTAACCTCGTTGAACCCACGTTTGTTATCGAGTATCCGGTAGAGCTTCTCCCGCTCGCGAAGCGCATCCCAGAGCGCCCTGAAGTGGTTAGCGCTTTCCAATTCTATGCAGGCGGCCTCGAGCTTATTAAAGCATTCACCGAACTCAATGACCCCATAGATCAACGTGAGCGCTTCGCAGGACAAGAAAATCAGCGCGCAAAGGGCGACGAAGAAGCACAGCGCATGGACGAAGATTTCATTCAGGCATTAGAATATGGCATGCCACCAGCCGCCGGGTGGGGCATTGGCCTTGATCGTTTTGTCGCACTCCTTACCGACTCTCATTCACTGCGAGAAGTAATCCTTTTCCCGCTCATGAAGCCGCAAGAGAACGAATAACGTATATGCTCGACATTAAATTTATTAGAGAGAACGTAGACGCAGTAAAGAAAGCCATTGTACAAAAGGGCCTCACCCTTGATATCGCGGAACTTATTGCCGTTGACGAAAAACGCCGCACTGTAATGCAAAAGAGCGAATCTCTCCGCTCCGAGCAGAAAAAGACCGAGGACCGTGAAAAGGCGACTGCTTTAAAAGCTGAATTTAAAGAACTTGAGGCCGAGCTTGAGCTTATTGAAAAAGAGTACATGAGGTTGATGGCTCAAGTTCCGAATATCCCGTCAGAAGATACGCCAGTAGGGAAAGATGGGCATGATAATGTTGAAGTATTCAGCTCGGGCGACCTTCCGAAATTTGATTTTGAGCCAAAGGATCACATTGCATTAGCTAAGCGTTTGAATGTGATTGATTTTGAACGAGGGGCAAAGGTTGCTGGCTACCGTGGATACTATCTGAAAAATGAGGGCGCACAGTTAGCGCTGGCTTTAATGATGTTCGCGCTCAACAAAATGATTGCCAAAGGCTATCAGCCCATGATTCCGCCAACCCTCGTTAAGGGAGCGGCATTATTTGGAAGCGGGTATTTTAAGGGGTTGGAATACGATCCCGCAGTAGATGAGATTTACGAAATTGCGTCTCAAGATCGTAATATGAGCGGGGAGCAAAGTAAAGAAAAGAAGTTTCTTGTGGGCACAGCCGAGCCCTCTCTTCTTGCGTACTATGGAAACGAGATAGTAAAGGAAGACGACTTACCCATTCGTATAGCTGGCTTTAGTCAGTGTTATCGGAGCGAGATTGGTAGTTACGGAAAAGACACCAAGGGCTTATATCGCGTCCATGAATTCATGAAGGTGGAGCAGGTGGTGATAACAACCGCCGATGTTGCAGATAGCGACAAGCTTCAGCAAGAGATGACTCAGATCACCCGTGAGATTCATGCCGACCTTGGTTTGCCGTTCCGACAAATTCAAATCTGTACTGGTGACATGGGGTTAGGCAAATACAAAATGTTTGATACTGAAGTCTGGCTTCCTGGCTCAAGGCGTTGGGCTGAAACAGGTTCGGCGAGCAACTTTTTAGATTGGCAGGCGCGTAGATTAAACATTCGATATACAACAAAGTCTGGCGAAAAGAAATTCGCGTATCTTTTGAATAACACCGCACTTCCAACCCCTCGTCCATTGATAGCAATTCTGGAGAATTACCAAACGAAGGACGGCACAATAAAAATTCCAGAAGTTCTTATCCCGTACATGGGGGGTAAGAAAGAAATCGTTTAATATGCCTGTACGTCCTCTCGCATCAACGTCCGTGCGCACGTCGGACCGATTTGCACGTCGGAGGGAGCGTCGCGAACGCATCATGCGCTGGAGCTTTGGTTCCGCTGCCACTGTGGCTATTGTGGGAAGCGTGTACACACTCTTTTTCTCACCGTGGCTTTCCGTGCGCTCGATAGGTGTGGAGGGCATGCAGTCACTGGACCAAGAAACGCTCCTCGCCCACATTCATACAGAACGTGAGCGCCGCACATGGGGATACGCGCGTGAGCACTATATGATCCTTGCGCGTCCCGATCACATCGCGGCATCATTGATTGCCGCATTTCCTATACTTGAGACTGTCACTACAGATAAACAGTTTCCCCATTCCATCACATTCACGGTGCGTGAGCGTACTCCCGTTGCGCGCTGGTGCGTTGGTGAAGAGTGCGCGCTCATCGATGCTTCTGCGGTACGCTGGGACCCAATAGGCAACACCGCGCCCGATAGTCTTCCTATGGTTCGCGATATGCGAAATGGTATGCGCTGGCCCCAGAGCGATACTGCCATTCTCAATATCATCGACACGCTTCTCCCACAGTTTCGTGCGATGCAGATCGAACCACTCTCATGGGATCTTCCAGAAACAGCAGTTCCAGAGCTCCGCATTCTTGTTGCCGGAGGAAGTGAGCTACGCTTCAGCTTAGAAGACGACATACAAAAACAAATTACCGTGCTTGCGGTGTTTTTGCGCGATACACCCGGCACTATCGGAGCGTATCAGTATCTCGACATGCGCATTCCGGGGCGCGTCTACGTAAAGAAAAGGGGAGAAAATACGCCGTAATGGGGGCTATTGACTCGCTCGCTGGGTATGCTATAATAGATACAGCCTCCTAGTTCTTTAAACAACCGGGCCGCAAGGCTCGGAAAAAGCAAAGAAGCAGTATTCCTTGTTTTTTCCGGGTCTTGATCTGCAGGTCTCGCCTGGGCACTGAAGCTTATGGATGGTCAACGCGACCATGGAAGCGGTTTGCCGACCTCTACCGTATCCTGAAGGCCTGTCAAGCAGGTCGATACGCCAAAAAGCTTATGAGGCTGGTGTAAGTGTTTCGTAGTCGTCGGTGCGCATGGAGACGGCCAAGCCGCAACAGTGCTCAAGCGTTCGATTCTCGACGACGGTCTGGCGGAGCGGCGCGCCTCTATACTCCCCAGATTTCCTAATCCAGGCCAATCGGCCTTCAGCTCCTTTCTTCTCCGCCACCGGGCTATTAAGCCCTCCGACGTTCCCGTTTTCCGCAAGTCAGGGCCATCGAGCCCTTCCGTTGCGGGCCAGTAGGCCCGCCTGCCCCCCAAAGCTTTTTGCTGCGGGGGGTACTTTTTTATACAAACCTACGGAAGTACGAGCACGAGCGTGCCGTCAGAGATGCGCACCCTACTGTATTGCTCTGGAGAGAGATACAGAATGTTTTTGATCTGTTGCTGTTCTTCGGTGAACGTTTGCGTGAGGAAGCGGATCGGTGCGCTCTGGGCAGTAGTACGTGCAATAATGATCACCGGCCCGCCGTGTTCGCGGATGCGCTTGAGCATAGAGACATCATCAGCGCGATAAAGCTCGCGGACATCAGGGTTTGTGCCCCAAATGACGTGCGCACGCACTGTTTCTGCAACGCCCATAGCGAGCACAAACGTGAGTGCAACCATAACCGCGGTCAAAGCTCCTTCCTGCACGTGCATGCTTCCGTGTGGCAAACGCACACTCAAATCATGAGGGTGCTTGGCGTGATACCAGTCAGCGAGGCGATCCATGAACCACCACAGAGCTTGTCCTGCAAAGAGGAATACCACCGGCGCAATGCTCGCAAGGCGTATGGTTACGCGCAGATCATCGATGAGGGCTCCTCCCACAAGGCCACAGAAGAACCATGCAACAAGAAGCGTGTGGGTCGGCGATACGTGGCTGCTTCCGTTGAGCTCCTTAAGGATCTTAATGATATTGCGCAAGAGCCCAGTGAGCGCGAGCGCAGCTACGGGCCAGAACACGAGCGAGCTTCCTACGATGCCATTCTGCCATTGCGTAATGCTAGGCATAAAAAGCCGCGCGAGCGCCGTGCGAACGCCGGCGCTCCAATCTGCAACAAGCGCGGTGCCTGCAGATGCGGGCAAAATGTTTTGTGCGCCAAAATATGAAACGAGCAAGAGCGCAACAATACCAAAGAGAATAAATCCATTCCGCAGTGAATCATGCGCGCGTTGTGCACGAGCATCCTGCGTGTGTACACGCGTCATGTGGAAATACACCGCCGCGGCGATCGCGCCAGCAAGGAGCATGGGGCGTGCAAGGGTGTGTGTAGAGAGCGCCGCCGCCCAGATAATAGCCGCCGCCGCAAAGGTACCATGCGTGTGAGTAGCGAGGGCCATCCACAGCGCATAGAATCCCCACGTCGCAAAGAAGGCGAGGCTTGCTTCAGGGAGTGCGGTGCGTGAAATGAGGAAATACCAGAACGAACCCGCGTAGAGAATGCTGGAAAGCGAAGCGATCTCCCACGAAAACAGTCTGCGTGCGAGGAAATAGAGGCCGGCAACCGACCCAATGCCAAAGAGAAGTGATGGAATGCGCGCTGCCCATGGGGTTGGGCCAAAAATGTGGATAGATACGTTTTGGAGTACGCCGTACACGCCGCTTTCTGGTTCTGCGAGAACGCGAATAGCGTGTTGTGCTTCGCTACCAGAGATGCCAGCAGGAATACCACCGATATTAAACAACGAAACAACGAGCGTACCGAGGATAAGTGCGCCAAGCGCGATTCGATGTAGATGCATAATGGTAAAATATAGCACATTATGCGCAGGAGATGGGCTTGGACAAGTGGAAAGTGTGATATACTTTCCACTGTATGAGTGAAGAAACACACGTCCAAATTGAGCAAGACATTCGTCGCCTTGAAAGTGAGCTCGCAAAGAAGCGTGCCACGCGCGATAGCGCCGTAGAGCAGAATGCAGGGGAGCAACATGATGACCAAGCGGCACTTCGTGAGGTAGTGCGTGAACACATTGTAGGTGCTCCAGCGCCAGCACCCGTTGAAGGGCACGGGCCCGCGGTTCCATTAAACGATGATCAGGTTTCGCAGGTGCAAGCATTGGTACAAACAGCTCTTTCCGACGGTCTTGATGCCGCAGTGGTAGCCGCGCGCGCGACAAACAACCCTGCACTCATCGATGCTCTGCATGACGCGCTCGCGGACGTGTACTGGAAAGAAATGCTCCAGCGCGGTTTTGTAAAAGCACTCTAATTCTTCGTGTCAGGTATTTTTCTTATTGCTTACGGTGCGGTGTTTATACTCACGGCGGCTGCCGCGCTCGTATTTTTTGGCTCCCTCCGTGCGCGAGGACGTATTATGCGCGGCATGGATATGTCGCTCTATCGCATCACGTTGCCACGTGAGGTCCAGCCAGCGCAAAAACAAGATCGCGAGCTGATCGCAGTGATGGAGCAACTCTTTGCTTCTATCACGAGTATCCACGCGCGCGGATGGAATAAGTTTATATACGGCGAGCCATACCTCGCGCTCGAGATGGCAGTGCACCACATGGGTGAAGACATTTTCTTTTATTGTGCCGTTCCTAAAAACTACGAAGCGGTATTCGTGAAGCAGGTACACGGCCTGTATCCAACTGCAGAAGTAGTGCAGTCTCCCGAATACACTATTTTTCATCCGACGGGCGCATTTGCCGGATCATATCTCTCGCAAAAGAAAGAGGCCATTCTCCCATTCCGTACCTATGCGCGCCTTGAAAGCGATCCCCTTGGTGGCATTATTTCTGCGCTCTCAAAACTAGAAAAAGAAGGTGAGGGCGCGGCAATCCAGGTACTCATTCGTCCATCGCATCAAGAGAGCGTTCGTTCTCTCGCACAACGCGTCGCGCAGGAGATGCAGAAAGGCAATCCATTCAAAGAAGCTTTTTCACGCGCAACATCCAGCAAGAAAAAAGAACCAGAAGAATCGGCAAAACCAGCTACTGCATTTGAAGACGACGTCATTAAAGCGCTCCAGAGCAAAGCATCACGACCACTCTTTGATACCAACGTGCGCATTCTCGTGTCTGCCGAGACTCAAGATCGCGCCGACGCCATGCTGAACGACATTCAGTCGTCGTTTGTGCAGTTGGGGAGCCCAGATTTAAATGAACTGACGCCCGTTGGTTTGCGCGCTAAAGGGAAAGACAAACTTGCCTACGAATATGCATTCCGCATGTTCAACGATTCGTACACGATGCAGCTTTCCAGCGAAGAGCTTGCAAGCATCTACCATTTTCCACTCCAACATAGTCAATCACCTCGCGTTGCGTTCTCGCATGTAAAAGCGGCAGAGCCACCCACAAATCTTCCAGAGCAAGGCATTATTCTGGGCGCGAATGTGTTCCGGGGTCAAGAACGCCCCGTGCGTATGACAGATTCAGATCGTCGTCGCCACCTCTACGTGGTAGGACAGACGGGCACTGGCAAAACAACGCTCATGAAGCACATGATCGCGCAAGATATTCGTGCCGGGAAAGGCGTATGCATTATTGATCCCCACGGTGATTTTGCCGAATATGCGCTTTCAGTGATTCCGAAAGAACGCGTCGATGACGTTGTCTATTTCAATCCGGGAGACATTGATCGTCCGTTGGGCTTAAACATTCTTGAATTCGATCCCGCAAAGCCAGAACAAAAAACATTCCTTGCAAACGAGCTGTTGGCGATTATTAAATCGCTGTATAAATCACTTCCTGAAGCGTTCGGGCCGATGTTTGAGCAATACTTTAAGAACGCCATTTTACTCGTGATGGATGTCTACGAGCGCGCAGTGCGCGAGAAGGGTTCCAAAGAAGGATTAGAGCACCTCATTCCTACGATGGCGGACATTCCGCGCATTCTCGTTGATGAAGACTATCGCCGCGAAAAGCTTGCGCTCGAAGATAACCCGCTCGTGAAATCATTCTGGGAACTGGAGGCAGAAAAAGCAGGTGGCGATGCGGCATTGGCCAACATGGCGCCCTACATCAACTCAAAGCTCAATCCATTTTTAGCGAATGACTATTTACGTCCCATTGTGGGGCAGAAGGTGAGCGCGTTTGATTTTCGTGCCATCATGGATGGAAAGAAGATTCTTATTGTAAATCTTTCCAAAGGCCGCATTGGCGAAATGAACGCGAACTTGTTGGGCATGATGATTGTCTCGCGCCTGCTTATGGCCGCACTTGGTCGCGTTGACCTGCCCGAAGAACAGCGAAACGATTTTTACCTCTACGTTGATGAGTTCCAAAACGTTACCACAGACAGTATTGCTACGATTCTTTCAGAAGCACGAAAATATCGCCTTGATCTCATCATCGCGCACCAGTACATCAAACAGATCCCCGAAGCAATCCGCGATGCCGTGTTTGGTAACGTCGGTTCGCAGATTGCGTTTCGCATTGGCTCCGATGACGCCGAAGCGTTGAAGAATAAATTTGAACCCGTGTTCACGCCTGCGGATCTTTCCAGCATCGACAACTTCAACGCGCATGTGCGTATGCTCATCGATGGGCAAAATGCGCGCCCTTTTTCCATTCAAACGATTCGTGAACCTGCGGGGGATCCTCGCTTAGTGAGCGCACTTGCAGAACTCTCTCGGTTGACGCATGGCCGTCCGCGTGCATTGATAGAGGAAGAATTGAAGAGCGGTTATCGAACCAATGCCTAGCTTATCTCGCCTCGACTATCTCGGCGCACTTATAACGGGTGCTACGACCGGCTGTATCGCATGGCAGATTTTTTCGTGGTTTGATATACCGCTTTATCTTGGGTTTTCATGGGCGTGGCTGGTTGTGCTCGTCCCCGTGCTTTGGCTACTCGGTGTGATCAAAGGCTACCTTTTAGGGAAATATGTTGCCCCCGTCTTCGCTGATTTTGGAAAATTTGTTGCCGTAGGTTCTACGAACGCCGCAGTCGATTTCGGCATTATGTATTTTCTCATTGCGCAGACTGGCATTGCCTCTGGCGGCTGGTTCTCTCTGTTTAAAACAGCTTCATTTATAGTTGCATTAGGCCACAGTTACACCTGGAACGCACTGTGGGTGTTTTCTAACCACGGCCGTGGTTTAAACCGCCGTGACTTTATTCGCTTTACTACCGTGGCGCTGGTTGCCCTCGCGGTGAACGTCGGCATAGCTTCATTCGTGGTGAATGGCATAGGACCTATGTTTGACCTCTCTCTGCGCGCCTGGGCCGGCGTAGGAGCTGTGGCGGGCTCTCTCCTCGCGCTCTTAGTGAGCTTCACCGGTTTTCGAAAGGTAGTCTTTGCGTGACGCCCTCTTTCTGGTAAGGTGCCTCTATGTTGTATCGCACGCATCGTCCGCATACATTCGCTGATGTCGTAGGGCAAGAGCACGTTATTCGCACCCTCAAGGGCGCGTTAACGAGCGGGCGCATTGCGCATGCCTATCTTTTTACGGGCCCTCGTGGCACGGGAAAAACAACCCTTGCTCGCATTTTTGCAAAAGCGGTGATGTGTCAGAACCGTGGCGCAAGTGGTGAGCCTGATAATGCCTGTCCGCACTGTATCGCGGTAGATAACGGATCTTCCCTTGATCTTATCGAAATCGACGGCGCCTCCCATGGGCGCGTTGATGAAATCCGTGCGCTGAAAGAATCGGCATCGGTTGCCGCTTCAAGCGCGAATAAGAAGATCTTTCTCATTGACGAAGTGCACATGGTCACGACGGGCGCGTTTAACGCTCTTTTAAAAGTGCTTGAAGAACCGCCTTCGCACGTCATGTTTCTTTTCGCGACAACGGATCCACAGAAGATCCCCGCAACGGTGCTTTCGCGTGTCCAACGCTATGATTTGCGCCGTCTCACGATTACCGAGATTTCTGACAAACTATTGCGCATCGCGAAAGAGGAGAAAATGCCCCTCAAGCCTGATGCCGCTCACGTGATCGCCGCCGCCGCTGATGGCGCGCTTCGCGATGCAGAAGTACTTCTCTCGAAAATGCACGGCATGAACGTTCCGGCACTCGATGTTGCCACGGTCACCGACGTGCTCGGGCTCGTACCCCATGCATTGCATCCAGAGTTTTTTGGATACCTCGTGGCGAATGATCGTGCCAACGCACTCGCATTTTTAGCACGTATCACCGAAGCGGGGATTAATCTCGATATTTTTGCTCGCGATTTTCTTGAATACGCACGCGCCGCTATGATCGCTCACGCAAACCCAGCGCTCCTTGCGGGGGTGAGTGGCGTGCATGATCACGCAACGCTTACTGCGCATGGGCAGGCCTGCACACCAGAGCATCACATTCGCATCATCATGGCATTTACCGATGCCCGCGCGCGCATGCGCACCGCATCTCTTCCACAACTTCCCCTTGAGCTCGCAGTGCTAGAGCTTATGCTCCCAGTGCAAGGGTAAATAGCATCTGGTTTTTTATAAAATATGTGGTAAAGTATGCAAGCTCTTGAATAGGAGGAGTCATGGAGCTTGTCGCGACGTTCCTAGGTGTAGCGCTGGCATACACCCTGATGCTCGTCTTCTCGGTTGCCGTGTTGGTGTACGGCCTCTTCTTGTGTGTCTCGGTGCTAGTATGGGATCGTGATTCACTTGGAGACATCGGCACCTCGGGGGTCATCGTTGTCGTGGGCCTGCGCCTCGCGTGGCTGATGTGGGACATCGGAGCGATGCTCGGATCCCGTCTCCCTCCCATCTTCTAGCCACTCTGGCCGGACACGTATTCACTACGTGCCCGGCCTGGTTTTTTATTGCGAGAAGTTCTGTGGGTGCGTATACTGGAGATATGATCAATGTCATCTTGCTGGGGATCACATCACTCCTTACGGATCTTTCCAGTGAAATGATCGTCCCGATTCTCCCGTTCCTTATTCAATCGCTTGGTGGCGGTGGATTGGCGATCGGACTCGCGTTTGGTGTAGGCGATGCCGTTGCGGCACTCATGAAGGTGTTTTCTGGATACTGGGCAGACCGCACAAAGCGTTTTAAAACGTTTGTATTCGTCGGCTATTTCTTTTCTGCGTTTGCAAAGTTTTTCTACCCCTTCATTTCGAGCTGGCAAAGCATCGCCATTCTCCGTCCCATTGAACGCCTTGGCAAAGGGTTTCGTGACGCACCACGCGACGCCATCGTTTCAGAGTCGGTTCCTCCAAACATGCGTGGCAAAGCATTCGGCGTCCAGCGTGCGATGGATAGCGTCGGCGCGCTCATTGGTTCCGTGGCGGTGCTGGTGCTATTTCTCATCTTTGGACTTTCTCTCCAAACGCTCTTTTTCTTTGCCGCACTGATTGGCATTGTCGCGGTGATTCCTATTTTCTTTGTGCGCGTGCCAAGCAACCTCACGCTCTCGCGCAAGCGCATTGGATTTCGCGAACTTCCTATAAAGGCGCGTTACTTCATCGCCATCGCAACCGTATTTGCCATTGCGAACTTTAGCAACGCGTTTTTCATTCTGCGTGCGCAGGGTTTATTTACTGACCTTTCATTCCAAGATTCGCTTTCGTTGGCGTTGGTGCTCTACATCTTCTTTGGTATTTTTGACGCCGTATTTTCCGAACCTGCAGGCGCTCTCTCTGACCAGCTTGGCCGCCGCCGCATTATTCTCACGGGCTATTTGTTGTTTAGCGTCGTGTCGCTTGGGTTTATGGCCGTGCCGTATATTGCACACACAACCGTTTCGCAATTTTTAGTGATGCTTGTGTTCTTTGCGCTCTATGGTGTCTTCCGTGCATTCATTGATGCATCACAGCGTGCTATGGTCGCTGATCTTTCGGATCCAGGGCAACGCGCAACAGCACTAGGAACCTTTGAAGCCGCAACGGGACTTGCTGCTATTCCTGCTGGTCTCATCGCTGGATTCCTGTGGGATTTCTCTCCTGCGCTCACCTTCGCACATGGGTTTGGCTTTAGTCTTCTCGCCAGCGCGCTCTTACTCGTGTTTATCCGCGACCAGAAATAGAAAAAGGGGACGGCGCTTAACGTTGCGCCGCCCCCTCCTGTTTCCGCAGTACCTCGGTTGGAGCTTTTCCCTGGAGCCTCCTCATGTGTGCGGTTATCATTTCGCGACTCGCGCCTTTGGCGCGCTCGCAGTGCTACGAAGTCACTATCATACCATAAAAATAGAAAAAAGCAAAATGACTTTTTGTATCACTGCGCTACTATATAAAAATCACTCATGGGCACATTCCGTCTTCCTGAATCAGAAAAGGCATATCGCAACGCTATAGCACAAGGTGCGCTCGCAGGTGCGTGCCCGTTGTGCGCGAAAGAAGCTATAAAAACGTTTACGCACTGGCGCCTTATCGTAAACGATTTCCCCTACGACAAAATCGCACGCGTACACCACATGCTCATTCCGAAGCGATGCGTTCCAGAAGGCAGCCTCACATCAGAAGAGCGCGAAGAACTACTCACGCTTAAGAGCGGCGAGATCAACGAAGGCTACGAATATATTATTGAGGCATTACACAACAAAAAATCCATCCCCGGACACTTCCATCTACACTGCGTCATTGTGCGACACGAGGAATAGTCTTGTTTGAAAAACACTCATCTTTCCTGTACTATGGCCCTATTGCGGGGTCGTCTAATGGTAGGACAGCGGCCTTTGAAGCCGTGAATCTTGGTTCGAGTCCAGGCCCCGCAGCCAAGTCGAGATAGGCTTTCGTGCCAGAAGGGCGGATATCCTCTCGCGCACCCCACGCCTATGTCTAAGTTTGAAAATACATAAATGTCGGAGTATAGTTGACGAGTAGTAATCACTGTCGAGACTTCTAAATTTATAATAGCTGCAATTAAAACAGACATATGTCAAAAGAAGGACTTCCCACAGGGGTAGATACGAGTGTAGAGAAGGGGCCTGATTCTATAGTAGAAAATGACAACCAAGAACGGTTCGCTTCCTTGGTAGCGAACCCAGTTTTTGCTAAGTTAGAAATAGCAGCCGCTGAATCTAACCCAGTGGTCTTAGGTGCAGCAGTGCGACAACTGTTTAAAGATATGAGTCTCGATGATCTGCGGCAGGCGATCGAGTTTTCAAAATCGGTAGTTTTGACTTTACGAGATTTAGCTAATACACCGGAGCAAATTAAGAGAAACAGGAGTGCTCCAGTCACTCGCCTCGATCATGCCATTCATAAGCTTGATAACTACGAAAGAGTAAGACGAAGTCTTAGTGGCATGATTGAACCCCCAAAGAATCCTTAAGTCGTGATGATACAAAATACACATGATTAAAACTTTACCCGTGTGGGCAAAAATAGCTTGGTGGGCGAGTGTAGTTGTTATACTTGGCCTCGCGATCATAACAGTGGATACGTTAGCGGGGATTAACTCCGGAAGGTACGACTCAATGGCCTTTCTGGTTTTCAACTATTTAGTTATCCCAGTTGGAGGACTTTTAGTGTTGGTTTGGGCCATTGTTTTCGTTGTCCGACGAAAGAAATAAAATGAGAAATAAGGCGTATACTACAGCCACTCAATGGCTAATCAAATCACCCATGTTGCTTTAGCAGAAAAGAAGTATGACTCACTTTTCTCAAAATTTGGGAAAGAAGATTTTTTTATTGGCACAGTATTCCCCGATATTAGATACCTGGGCGTCATAGACCGAGAAAGAACCCATAATACAAACTTTTTACTACCAGCTATACTCGATGGTGAAAACACTGCATTTCAAGCAGGAGTAAAGTATCACTGCCTCGTTGATGCAGTTCGGGAAAAGTTTATTATCGAACAGGGCCTCTACGCTTTAGTGCCACAATCAAAGTATATTACTCAAGCGATAAAGTGCCTGGAAGATGAAATCTACTATCCCAAAGTGTCGGACTGGGCAGTATATGTTGCGATGCTCCACAAGACATTGCCGGAAGAAACTGCCTACGGGGTAGCATCCGATGATATTGCGCGTTGGCATAATCTTTTAGCGGACTATTTTCGTAAAACTCCAGACGATATAAGTCGCGAGGGCTTGATGATGAGTATTGGATTTCCAAAAACTGTAGCAGATGAGATCAATACCTTGGTTCGCCAGATGCGGGAGAGTGGGCCAGTTGTGGGTATCATCGCGCAGTTTTGGAACAACTTTGATGCGCTTCTCAATGAATAATCTTGAAAAAATACGCGGCCTCTCTTGGCCAGATGTTGTAGACACTTGGCGTTCAACTGAAGAAAACCTAGAGCACTGGCAGAAGTTTTGGTCGGCGAAGGGCTTTTCATCGTGGCAGGCGTGGCGAGAGAAAACCCACGCCAACCTGCGAGGTCCCGAACTCTCCTGGGCGCTATACAAAGTATCAGACTCGCTCAATCAGGTGCCACAATGGCGAGGCGGAATGTTTCACTCGTGGGCTAAGTGGTTCTATCCGATGCTTGCCGAACAGCCGCCACGATTGAGAGATTTACTTGAACATCCAGGAGTGCATAATCACTGGTTCATCCGAGACATTGCCAAAACATTCCCTGCGGCCACGACGATTATGGCGATACGAACCTCAAATGGAGATATTGTAATTGTTGAGGGGATGCACCGCTGTTGCGCATTAGCACTTCTTGCGCGCGATAAGAAATCTGTGGCTACCGAGCTGAATATTGTCCTTGCCGACTGGCCGTTTGGTGATATGCCGCGCCTAGGGAGCGGCTGGGAGAAACCATGAAAAACCTCCCAATACTCTTTCTGAAAGCAGTCATCGTGCTCATCGGCATCGGTGCGCTGGCTTTTCTCCTTATAGAACCCCACTTTGAAGGCAGGAATGTAAATGCCACGCTCTTTCAGATTTACTTTAACGATCCATTCTTAGTATATGCATACATTGCATCTATTCCATTCTTTGTGGCGCTTCATCGGGCATTCAAGGTGCTGGGGCACGTAAGGCGTGGCAACACATTCTCTCAAGCGACTCTGCGTGCGATGCGAACGATCAAACACTGTGCAGTAGCCATCATAGCTTTTGTTATTCCCGGGATCATCTTTATTCGGTTTTTTAGTGGCAGTGATGACTCCGCCGGCGGAGTTGCCATGGGTGCCTTCGTTATCTTAGGCTCGCTTATCGCCGTAGCCACCACAACAACGATTGAGCATATTCTGCAGGATGCCGGTGGGCGCTAGTCGTTTGTGTTTCAGAGAGCTGGGCGTATACTGATGACATGATAGATACAGTTCCGCCGATTCCACCGCTGATACCGTCTCAAGCACCGTCCGACTCGGGTGGATCCAAGTACAAGCCCGTGTGGTCGTGGTTGGTTGGCATTTTGATCCCGATAGTCTTTTTTGCTTCGTGGATTGGCTTTTCTCGTCCCGGCTCACCCTTCGGAAATGGACTTACGGCGGCATACCTAGGGGCACTCACTGATATATTATTAGTATCGGCGCTATGGCCGATGCTTATTGCGGTAAAAGTCGGTATTCCCTACATGGTTGTTGAGGCCGCCGGCTTCGGTTTGCCGTCACCGCTTGGGTTGCTCTTGAGCGGATTTGTCTGGATGCTTATCGGGAGGGGGTTATATGTGCTCTACCATTCGCGTCTTAAGATTATTTTTTGGCCCCTTATTCTTGCCGCAATTGGTGCGCTAGGAATTGGCGCATATATCGGAACTGGAGATTTTCGTACGATAGAAAAGGCGAAAGAAACGAAAAATGTTTCATACTGCAATAGGTTTGAAGGCGAAGCGAAGGGGTATTGTCTGATTGATGTTGCGGTTGCCGCCAATGACCCGAGCATATGTGAAAACATACCCGGGTTTCAGCGTACCGCATGTTTTCGTAGTTTAGATGCGCCATACACACCCTTGCCGGGCATGAAGTAAGACAATGTGAGTAACGCGATATTTTTACTAGAGCTAAAAATTCAACTTACCTCTCGGTCACTATGCACTCTTTGGTAGCTCTCTTTTAGATGGAGAGGATCAGTTAATTCAGTTCGGCTGAACGGCGATCCTCATATCGCGTAATGCGACGACCTAAGAGAGCGGTTGTGCGACGTTCAAGTGCATTGGTAATAGCATCGTATCGCTCGTCATCCTTTTTTCCTTGAGCGGCCTGCGCGAGCTCAAGAAGCGCTTTTGCGTGCATGCGAGCCCAGCGGGCCTGCTGCTCCTGGTTCTCGTAATCAAGGCCTTTGTCGAGTTCCGCTTCCGACACTCCGGCTTCTTCTCGAGCCTTTCGGTCATGGTGCTTCCACGCTTCCAGAATTTCAGTTGTCCAGTACAGTTCTCGAGATTCGTTATCGGCATAACTATCGTATGCGTTGGCGGCACGACTGATCATGCCTCGATAGCTTAACCCTCGGCGAAGCGCGTCGCGGTGATCGGTAAATACATAGAGGTCGTCGATCCACGTTTTTTCCTCCATGTCTTCGTACTCAGGAGTACCCGATGGTGGCAATTTCGTTTCCCGCACCTTGTCTGGAATAGGACGATCGGGGCGTTCTGGTTGGGCTGGTTTTTGGTCTTCTCCTTTTCTCCGACGTGGCAACAACAAAGGAATGAAAAGAAGGAGAGGTACTGGTATGATCAGCGTTTCGCTCTTATCTCCTTCATAGCTTACGGTGATTTTTACCCCTCGTTTTGAGCTCAGAATTTCATCAAGGCGCCCTTTGTGTTCCAGTGGTTCATTGTTGTTATATTTACGAATGAGGTTAAATATCTTCTCAAGAGAATCAACGCCATTCTCATCCTTTGCAAGTTCTGCAAGCTCTGCCTGTTCGGATTCACTAAACTGAAGCTCTTCACCTTGCACCTGCATGGCGGCCGCTTCGAGTTGATCGGCGCTGATTCCTTTGCGGGCGAACCCTTCTCTCATCGCCTCAAGCGCATGAGAAGCGCGAAGCTCTCCGAGCGCGATATTTTCCTGATCAATGGCCTCTTGCTCTAACGTATTCGCGCCTTTGTGTTCCGGACCCTCCGGTGAAGCCAGACCGGTTACGGCGATGCGGGTAATGCGTACATCCTGCAGTCCAGGTTGCTCGTGATGGAGCCCGTAGACTTCTTTACTCCGTGCGAATCCATAAAGCACGTCCGCGAGCTGTTTCTCCACCTCTTGATCCACGTATTGTACAAGACGTTCTTGCCCTTCAGGATCAACCGATGTTGCCGTGTCAAAGCCGCGACTGTATTCATAAGGCAAGTGAGCTGTGCGCTCCATTTCCTCTTTTATGTCTCGAGAGACTTCAATTTGGAAGGGGGCGATGAGTGACCATGGATTAAATCGAGTTTCACCCTTGTCGTCTTTGTAAAAAAATGCCAAATGACCGTCCGGCCACTTTGCTTCCCACCCTTGTTCCGCTACTGTTGTTTCGAGTTCTGCCTTATGAGTCTTTGCTTCGACGCTTCCAGCACCGCCAAGACCGGCAAACAGAGCGAGATAGGTGATTCCAGCCTGTTCGCGCATGCGTTGCGACCATAGCTTTAATCGCCTCGATTCTTGAGGCTCTTGTGTCTCAGCGGCCTCAACGTGACTAACCGGTTCATGTGAGAGAGGTGTTTTTTCCATAACGAAAAGTATACACCTTTTTCCATGATAAAAGGAGTATTCTGTACTTAATAGTGCGGCCTACATCAAGACGCTCCCGTAGGGGATATTGACCCTTCCGATTTATTATTGTATCCTATATATCGATCTTTCCCCCGTACCTTTCTGGGGAGGAGGTGAGGAAGAAAATGGCGCGCGACTGTTCGCACAGTGGCAAGTGCGGTACCAAGAACCACACCGGCAACAGCAGCCACGGCTGGTGCAAGTACTGCAAGAAGTGCAACAGCTGACGGCAAGGTCGTGACATGGGGGAGGCTCGCATAGCTCCCCCATGTTTTTTACAAGGAGGCACAAAGTGGCTCAAGTGGGCAAGCCGTTTCACGAGCTGACGGAAAGCGAGGCGAAGAAGATCGTCAAAGCGATCGTGAGATCGTCGCACTCGGAGGAGGAAATCCGCCGGCGCCTGACGGAGGCGGGCTTCAGCGGAGCGAGTGCGCTCATCGCTGCAGACAGCTGCTGCAATGGGTTCCAGGTGATGGTTCGCTCCCCACGTGGGAAGACCATCAGCATCTCGGCTCACTAAGGAGGACGTCATGAGCGTTCGAGAACAAGCAGAAGAAGTCGTCGAGACGCTCGACGACGCGACGTTCTTCACCGCGCTTCAGGCGGAGTGCGAAGAAACGCTCTTCCTCCTGAGGACCCGAGGACCGAGGGGTGGAACACGCTCATGCGTGCACGCATGAGCACTCTGCATCAGCTCACTGGAGCAGCCCTCGGCAAGAACAAGAAGTAGCACAACCTCGGTCTCAACGACGCACGGCGGCTAGCGATAGCCGCCTTTCTCTTTGCAAAAGCCTAGCATTCCCATGTGTGAGCGCGTAGAACGAGAGTACGCATCCGATACTTGACACTGCTACTATCTTCTCTGTATAATATTGTTGTTAGTGCGCACCTTACAATAAACCGAAACCGATATACCGCCGCACACTGCGGCCCCGGCCTTTCAGGCGCGGGAAGAATACCGACTTTCAGCCGGAAGGAGAACGTCATGTCCAAATACGGACACCTGCCCCACAACTACTTCGAATACATCATGAATCGTCTCGGTGGCGAAGAGGGAGCCGAAGCGTTCAAGCGCGGGGATGTGATCCTGGCCCCGAACTCCCAGAAGCTTCTGCGATTGGTGGTGAGGGCGACCCCGCTCCCCGTCATCAAGGAACTCGTGGTCAAGGACATGTTCACCAGCAAGAACTCCTCGCGCGAATTCCGGAACGCGTTTTTCAACGTTGTGGAGCGAAACATCCCAGCGTCGCAGGTTCACATCATGACGCTGTTGGAGGAGGCGGATGGCCTGTCCATCGCAACCATGCTGGGAGTTCGGAGATCTGTGGTGTGGCTGTCCCACTTCGTCGACATTCTCCAGAACGACCTTCTCTTCTTCCTCACCAAGCGCGTCATGGCGTTCATCATGGACGCGAGCGGCGTGGACGTGCAGATCGTGGAGGCTTGCCGGCTGCACGGTGAGTGGTACTACGACGTCGTCTCGCTGGGCAACATGAACGTGCGGCAGAAAGGCTCCTATTTCGTGGTTTCGTCACCCGAGAGCCCGAGCGCCTAGCCGCACCGAGCTCGTCAGCCCCCAGTCCCGCTGTGGTTTCCTTCACGGACCATGGCGGGGCTTTTTGTTTTGCCTAGCATTCTCATGTGCGAGCGCGTAGAATAGAGCCTATCTATGTCACACGAAAAACCAATAATACCACAGCCGCCGGAGCGCGTAGAGCAAGAACCAACGCTCGCAGAGTGTCTACTCAATGCCTTGCGCACCGAAGGACTTGTCGGAGAGCATACCCAGCAGTACATTCAAGAGTGGTGGACTGCGCGTGAAGCCCTTTCTGATGAGGGTCGTTGGGAGGCAGATCTGATTCGTGCGGGGATATTTCTTACCGCTGGGTTCATTTCTGAAGCACTTGAGGAATTTGAATCTATAGCACAGCAAGCCTACGAAGCACAGAAAGACGACATCGTTGACCGTTGCGATCAATGCATCGAGGCGATCCGCAAAGCTATCCCGAACGAATAGCTACAGCCCTAAGCCCCTCACGGGGCTTTTTGTTGCTTTTCTCTAGTGCTTTTGAGAATATGAGGAATGAACAAGCCTCTTTGCTATTAGTATGAGGCGAATCGTTTATATTTTAAAAATGAGTAAAACAGAGTTAAAACAACACGCCGAACAGATCGAAGTAAACCTAAAAGCATACCTGGAATTACTTGCAGAGTTAGAACATGAGAGAAAAAAGATTATTGACGAATTCTCAGAAACTCTAAGATTGAGAAAAATCAAAGAGTTAAAAAGATCTTTATCTACTAATGGATAATCAAGAAGTAGTTCCCGCAATAAAGCCCCTGGAAGTTTCGGAACAACAATCCTTAAAAACTAAGGAAGAACTTGAGGTTTCTGATGAAAAACAGCTAGAGTTGCTTAAAGACCGAGTTCTTGGGGTTATCAGAAGCAAGGCGCAGGGAGTAAAAAAGACCATCACTGGTTCACTTGATCGTGTATTCAAGTCCTTTAATTTGTTCCGTGGGTCTATCGGGGATCGAGAAGAAAATGATTTTGATGCCGAATTCTCCTTGAATTCTGAAGAAATTGACCAATTGGCGGGGTATTTTGAAGAACAAGTCAAGGATATCACCCCGGGCTTGATTGGCTTAGGGGCTGAGAAAAAAATCTACCAACATCCCTTGCACCCAGATAGAGTAATCGGTGAGTATAACGAGGATCATCCTGATTCAGTTCGTAAAGCTAAGGCCCGTTTTTATTTTTATAAAATATTAAACACTCTTCTCCTCGATTATTTTCCAAGAATGATACTGGCGGCAGAGAAAAGGTTTGAAGCATCACGATTGGATGGGGACCCTTATAAAAAACTTCGCGACCGTCTTAGGCAAAATAGGGGTCATCTCAACCCCACCCAAATAGATCGGGTATTAGAAAAACTACATGTAATGGAGGAGGGTTTTCGCAGAACTAGCCGGTTTAAGAAATTTCAGAATGATCTATGGTCTCTCGGTATAGCGGCGGATGCAAATAGGGTAAACTTTTTTGATGCCACTGATGGGTTAAAATATGTGGATACTATCGATCCGTGGTTGAATAGATATAGTGACGGTGCTCTTGTACCTAATTTTAACCCAGAGCAACTCTTGCAGATAATTGAGAGCCTCCCTGATGAGCAAAGAGCGAGAACCAGAGTCTACTATGAGAGACTGGTCGGTTTGTTGACGGAAGAGAGAGAGATTACTATGCCGGCATAGATGCTTATAGCCCCCTAAGTGTTTATTTAGGGTCTCAATTTATCTCATTTTCCCAGATCAATGAGCCTCATTCTGCCTCTGGCTAAAGACTTAACCCTCTAGTATGCATTCTATAAATGCGATCACTAGAGTGGGTACCGCAACTGCCGCGCTCGAATCCCGAGAGGGAAACTAACCCTATCCTACGCGCCCTATGTACCCGTTGCACGGGGCGTCTGTTTTTTAGTGGTATATAATGAATGTAACGTTTCATGATAGGCACTATTGATGTATGGGTTAACTTGTGTTAACCTTATAGGAGCGATAGGGTTAACGAAACATATGGAGCAAAACACTACAAAAAAGACATTCCTCTCTGTCCCAGAATTGGCCAAAATGCTTGGCATTAGCCGTATTGCGGCTTTTCGTAAGGTTAAAAAGGGACACATTCCAGCCCACAAAATTGGGCGTATGTACGTTATTTCCATGGAAGATGCGCTCGCGTTTGTGAACGAGGGGCAGTCTGACGTGCTCACGGAACCTAAAAAAGACGAAATTAAAAAGGCAGTTGCTCGAGTTGTCCAAGAATACGGCGAAACACTCAAGCTTTTAGGGAAAGAATAATATGAAGCTGAAACGGCTCACCCTCACTGATATAGAGTACGTCGCACATAGACTTGCACAAGAAACGATGTCGTGGCGTGAACCTATCCCTGACTTCGGCACACGATACTCAAACGCGCTTGAGCGGTGCATTGATGCGCCGTTCCAATCCTTTGGTGGTAAGCAGTTATATCCCGGCCTTGTGAGGAAGGCTTCGATACTATTTTATTTGATGATCAAAAATCATCCGTTTCAGAACGGAAATAAAAGATTAGCGATGACGACGCTCTTCTTTTTTCTCTTTCGGAATAAGAAGTGGATGAAAGTTGATACACAAGAACTGTATAATTTTGCAGTCTGGGTTGCGAAAAGCAATGCGAAGGTGAGGGCCGACACCATACGAGCGGTAGAAACATTTCTCGGTAGCTATATAGTTGATATAGAATAAACGCGATGAAACGCCTTTCTTATGGTGTTATAGCGTTGGTGCTCGCTATGCTCGTGGTGGGCGGCGTTTCGCTTTTGAGTGACAGGAGCCAGACCATCACCAACGGAACTGAAACGAGATCACCATTTTCGTTCCCCGATATTCCTTCTTTCTTTTCCAGCAAAGAGGGAAGCATGATCTTTGTGGGAGATATCATGCTCTCGCGTTCCGTGGGCATTCGCATGGCGAAAGAAAATGATTACACCTTTCCATTCCTGCACGCCGCCGCGTTTCTCCAAGATGCGGATATCACCTTCGCGAATCTTGAGAACCCAGTCTCTGCTCGGGGAAAGAACGTGGGGAGCATCTACTCGTTCCGCGCTGATCCAAAAACAATCGAAGGGCTTGTGCTCGCGGGCTTTGATGTAGTCTCTATCGCGAATAACCATATGTGGGACTACGGGCGCGAAGCGTTCCTTGATACGCTCTCGCATCTCACACAGGCCGGCATTGATTTCGTGGGCGGCGGGAACAACGCCGCAGAGGCAGAGCGGCCCGTGGTGCGAGACGTGCAGGGCACGCGCGTGGCGTTTTTGGCCTATACCGAATTTCTGCAGAGTGCGGTGGCGGGGGAGGCATCGGCGGGCATCAGCCGGTGGGATCCCGAGCGCATGGCCGCCGCTATTGCCAGCGCAAAGCAGGAGAATAATATCGTGGTGGTTTCATTGCACTGGGGCGAGGAATACAAAACACAGCACAACCAACAGCAGGAGACCATTGCGAAGGCGGCGATTGATGCGGGGGCGGATCTGGTCATCGGGCACCATCCGCACGTGGTGCAAGAGGTGGAACGCTACAAAGATGGCTGGATAGCCTACAGCCTTGGTAATTTTATATTTGATCAGTATTTTTCAGAAGCAACGATGCGGGGCCTTGTGCTGAAGGTGCGCATCAAAGATGGGAAAGTGCAGAGCGTAGAGGAATATGATAGCGCGCTCTCAAAAGAGTTTCAGGTGCGCATCACCGCACGTAAGGAATAGGGCACGGCATAACCGGTCAATATAATAATTGACACGTAACTCTTAGCTATGCATAATATGTGCACTGGGGTGCTAAGGCACTACCAGAGGCTGTGGTGACCGGAAGCTTAAGGGCTGAAGGCGCTACGTTAACAAGGAGTTTCACGTGGATCACATGACGTTGGCGGGTGCCTGCATCAGTATCGCGGGCATCCTGTTTCTGCTGTTCCTGGCCGTGAGCGCGCTGGCCAAGAAGTGGGGTGAGATGCCCTACTTTCTCTACAACACGGTAGGCGGTATCACCGCCATCTGCGGCGTTGATGAGTACCGTGAGGCGAAGAGGCGCGGAAGGCGTTGGACGATTGACGGGAAGTTTCTGGTAGTGCCGAGTGTCGTCGTCTTCGGCAACGCATCCGAGAAGTTCCGACACCTGGTTGCCACTGTCTTCGTGTATCACGAGAGGGAGAAGCTGGAGAAAACTCTCTTCGTGCCGTTTGCTTCGGAGAGGTACTTCGCGGCGAATGAGCAAGAAGCACTGTTCTTCGGTGGCAATTTCGCGGCTCGTCTTTCGGGTGTTCCACCATCGCTTGCCTACAGCAGAGCCCAGCAGTGGGTTGCTAACAAGATCGCCGGCATCGATGCCAACGACTGGCGTCGGCGTTTCGCCCAGAAGTGGCTCGCGGGTTCGACTCTGCGTCTGCTGATCTGTGTCGCTATGGCGGGCTTCCTCGCGCTCGGCGTCGCATACTACGAGTCAGCGCGTTCTGCGCGTGAACGTACGAACACCACCTACTACTTCACAGAGATGGAGCGGGGTAAGTTAGCCCCTGTGATGGGAGTGCCGGAAGAGCTGGAGAAGCTCCCTATGCGCGAGACTGACGTGACAGATCGAAGTCTGCGCGCTGGGCGCGCAAAGCGCGTCATGAGCGTCGGCGGGGGTCTGGACTTCGTTTGCATCTCCGTAGAGGGGAGAGAGCTCTGCGGCTTCTCTGCGCGGGTGCTCAACGTGCAACAGGGCGACGACGTGGTATTTCGAGGCGGGAGACCGATCGTCACTCCGGCTTTTAACTATGCCCAGTGGCTCTGGTGGGTGATCAGCAAGGAAGAGGCCGAAGCGCTCAAGCGCGTCGGTTTCGAGGTCGTCAGGTAGTTCTTCTTCCCGGAGTGGGGCCTTGCCTTCACTCCGGGATTTTCTTTTTGCCTATTTCGCGCTGTACCAGCTTGTGACAGTGTGCAGTGTAGCGTATGGTAAGAGCTATGGATTCATTGTTATACATGCTCGCGGGGTTTGCGGGGTTTACGCTGGGGTTTGAGGTGCATCGTCAGATGGTGGCGGAGGGATTTTTTTCATGGAATCGTGCGTTGAGGGCTATGGGCATTGCGCTGGTGATCGCGTTTGTGTTAGCGCTTCTTCTCAATTAGTATACGGTACGTGAATCTTTCCGATATCGCACAACTTCGGTTGCAGAGCCAACGCATTGGGCGCACGCCGTTTGCAACGGTTGCAGCAGTCGTGCGCCACTTAGGCGCAGTACAAGCACAAGATATCCCGAGTGCGCTCTGGGCTGTTGGTCTGCGCATGAAGCGTGCGAATGAACAGACTATTCTTGATGCGCTTGCGGAACAGCGCATTGTGCGCACGTGGCCCATGCGTTCCACGCTTCACTTTGTTGCGCGAGAAGATGTGCGCTGGATGCTTGATCTTATGACACCACGCGTCCTTTCCGCCTATGCGCATCGCATGCGCATGCATGGCATCACCACGGCAACCTATGACAAAAGTAGGGTGCTTTTTGAAAAAGCGCTGAAGGGTGGCAAGGCGCTGACGCGCGAAGAACTCTATGCGGTTCTTGAATCTGCGGGCATTCCTGCAAAGCGAGCAAGTTTGGGATTGCACATCATCGGGCGCTTAGCGCACGAACAGTTGCTCTGTTTTGGCCCACGGCGAGGCAAACAACAAACGCTGGTGCTTCTTGACGAATGGGTGCCGCGCGTTGGAAAGCCGCGAGATCGAGATGATGCACTGCGTGAATTGGCGATTCGGTATTTCACCAGTCACGGTCCTGCGCAGGAAAAAGATCTCGCATGGTGGTCCGGTCTTGCTCTCAAAGATATCCGCGCGGGCATCGCGCACGCAGTCAAGGCGCTCACGAGCGTTGCTGTAGAGGGTACAACGTATTGGATGGCGCCGCGTCGAGTAGTGCCGCAGAAAACAGGAGAGGCCTTTCTCCTTCCTTCGTTTGATGAATTCTTTGTTGCGTACCGTGATCGGAGCGCCTCGTTGGAGGCAATGCACACGCATCACATAAACCCGGGCGCAAATGGCATGCTCCAACCTATTATTGTGGTTGATGGGCAGGTGCTTGGCACATGGAAGCGGGTGATCACAAAAGACACCGTGCAGATTTCACTTCACTTTTTCAATAAACCTTCTCCAGAGGTGAAAACCGCAGTGCACGAAGCAGGCGAGCGCTATGCCCATTTTCTTAGGCTCTCTTTGGAATTAAAAAAGGGGTAGTGAAGCCACGAAGACTTCACTACCCCCGCCTGTTACTTGCCCCCTGGCGTCGCCTGGATGCCGATCTCTCTCGCGGTCTTGACCGTGAAGAGGTCGATGAGCGTCTGGACACTCGTGGCGTTCCCGTTGCCGCCACCTCCAGAGACGACCGTCGGAACCAGAGGCATCTTCATCTCTTTGAGCGCCTGCGCGTAGAGCTCGTTCACCCTCACGTACGCGGCCAGACGCGCGTCGAGCGCATTGTCGGCGGCCATCACCAACTTTCGCCGCTCGGCCTCACCTTCGCCCAACAGAATCTGCTTGCGCTTCTCCTGGGCAGCTGCTTCGGCGTCGAGCCTGGCAACCTCGAGCTTTTGCTGCGCCTCGGTCACCATGGTCGCTTTGATCACCTCCTGCTTCCACTTGGCTTCCGCCGCTTGCGCTTGCCCGTTCTTTTCCGCGGTGATGGCGTCCTGTTCCGCCTTCTTGGCGTTTGCCATGGCGGTCTGCACGTCCATCATGGCCTTTTGTTGTGCGGCGATCTGCTTGTCGACCGTGTCGTCATAGGTGACGGAGTTGATCGAAAGGTTGAATGTCCGAACGCCGAACACCTTGAGAGGGCTCTCTTCTTGGCGCTGGATCACGCCCTCCGCTTCGACGAGGCGGACGTAGTTGACCGTTCGATCCGAGCCAGATAGCGGATCCTTTTCTTTCACGGTCTCGGTCCGCGTCTGGTAGATTCCGTTGTTGATCTGGTCTTCGATGAATCGGATGAGGTCGTTACGCCGCTCGGCGTACGACTCCTTTGAGCTCATCAGGGGCCCGGTCATGTAGACCGCCTTCTCGACGATGGTGCGTACGAGCTGTTGCTCGAGCGCGTGGTGCGTACCGTACTTCGTGTGGAGCAGGGTGAGCGCCTTCTCGTCGAGTGGGATCTCCCAGGCGATCGAGCCAGATACCTGCGCGTGACCGCCGTCGTTGAACCGTACCTTGATGGACTGGTCGGAAGTGTTCTGCTCACTCTTCGCAGAGAACCAGTACTGGCTCCGCTTGGGATACTTCGTGACAGACCCGAACCACTGCATCTTGAAGCCTGGTGTGGTGTGCCAGACCAGGGTTCCGGTCGGGTACTGAACGACCATGACCTGCGTGGCGTCCAAGTGCTCCACGGTGCGTGGCGTGAGGTAGATCCCCACGGCGCAGAGGATGCCGATCAAGATCGGCTTGATCGTGTTCGGCGCGCGACTGGATTCGTACATGCTTCACCTCTTCGTTTGTTGCGGCACTGGTTTAGTGGATAAGCCCGTCTTTTTTCGCTGGTTTTTCAACCGTCTCCGTTGTGGACTCCTCGGGATCGAAGATCCCATGGAGTTTTTGATCCAAGATCGCCGCACGCTCGAAGCGGCGTCGATCGAGTTCTTGCTGAATGCGAAACGCCTCCTCCCGTTCCGCATCTCTTCGGAGTTCTTCTCGGAGCTCATCGAGCGTCTTCCCTCGGCGTCGCATGGTGGTGTCGATGATTCCAATGGCAGTGCGAGCCAATGGGATCATGACTTTGAACACCAGGACGCCTCCGAAGAAGACAAAGAGCAACGCTTCGAGTAATAGCTGCATTTCTTCTCCTCGCCCTCCCGTTATTGTTATTGTAAAAGAATGGGAAGACTATAGTATCTATATTGTGTTATGTCAATAGGCTCCTGATGGATGGCATATTCGTGGTCTTCTTAGTATGATAGTGCGAGATGCGGGTATAAAGACATGGGAGAAAAAACTCATTTTGAACACGTCGTCGGTGGAAGTGAGAAAGACAAAGGAGAGGCTATGGAATTTCTCCAAAGGCTTTTTTCAAAGCCACCTGAAATCTTGGCAGAATTTGAGCTTGAAAAGACTCCAGAAGATATTGCCGTTATTCATGAGGTCCAAGAGCTTGTTGATGAAATGGCTGCAAAGTACGGAGGTGCGCCGAAGCAACTACCGCTTGAGAACATACACCTTCTCAAGCCGGGTGCTGTATTTGAGCTTACACAGGGAAAGCTTCGCGTTGGCATTCATAGGTCCCTTTCTCTCCGCATCGGCGTAGAGAAGCGTCCATCAAGGATCCCTTTCTGTGGCACTCTTGCACACGAGCTGTTCCACGCACAGGGTTTTAAATCGTTCTATATCCGACCAGATGGCAAGGGGACTCTCTATCGTAGTGGCATTCAGACGGTTGATCAAAAAGATCCTTCTGCGGAGCTCGGTGACGAGAAGATGTACTTTAGCCAGCTTGAGGAGGCAATTGTCACAGAGTGCGCACGGCAACTCGTAGAAACACTTGGGCAACAGGGCTTTTTTGGTGAAGAAGAGGAGGCTATGAGAACATTGCGTAATTTGGCGAATGCGCACCAGCGTCGTTTAGGCTGGACACAACAGCAGATGCAAGAGTTTGCGGAGGAAGTAAAATATGTAGAAGATCCAATACGCGCTCTGGAAACAATAAAAGTCGCGTATCCGTCTGAAGAGAAGCGATCGGCATATGCAGCCGGCCTTATAGAGGGTATGAAAAATCGCGGAGCTGTTGAGATGAAGGAAAGGTATTTTGAGCGTAAAAAGTTTTATAGACTTCTTGATGAGCTTATTGAGAAGTCACAGGGTGCATATACGCAACGATCAGAGATCTTCGCAGAGTTTGCCAAGGCACATTTCTCTGGACGCTATCTTCCGTTAGCGCGCATAGTAGAAGGTATTCTTGGCGAGGGGGCATTTCGGAGAATAGCGAATGATTTCAGCGAGACGCCAGGCAAGAAGAAATAATTTCAACACCATGAAACTCAACATCCAACTCTTACATTCAGATGCAGTCATGCCCAGCTACGCCAACGCTGGTGATGCGGGCATGGATCTCTACACCGTTTCGCGTGTGGTGATAAAACCAAAACAGCTTGTGGTGGTGCCTACAGGCATTGCGATGGCGCTCCCGCGTGGCACGGTGGGGCTCATTTGGGATAAAAGTGGATTAGCGATAAAGCATGGCCTCAAGGTGATGGGCGGTGTGATCGATTCTAGCTACCGTGGTGAAGTGCAGGTGGGGATCATAAATCTTGGTACGAAAGCCGTAATACTTGAAGCAGGGCACAAAGTAGCGCAGATGCTTATACAGAAAGTGGAGCACGTCTCTTTTAAACAAGTCGCCTCTCTTTCCACCACGAAGCGTGGCGCCAAAGGCTTCGGTTCTAGTGGGAAGTGATTGACATATACCAATATATACTGTATATTTACACATGCATATGAACAATAGAAATCGCCACATCTATATCGCACTTACGTCCCAGAAAACGGTCTGGGGTTTTTGCCGTTATTCTGTTTATTTGACCAAGGCGATGTTGTTCTAATTTCTTTTTTATCAGTTAGTTCCCAAGAGCGCCTCGGTTAGATAGACCGAGGCGTTTTTGTTCTATCTAAAGAGTTCTTTTACAAAAATGGAGGCGCTATGACGCGAGAAATGCGTGAGACGGTGCGGTGTTACTTTGTGCTCCAGGCGACGACTGGGTTCGGGATGGCGTTTGTTGTTGCGTTTTATGCGATGTTTGATGTGTTTGGGAGAAAGTTCTCCTATGTTACCGCCTGTACGTTGCTTGGTGCGGGGATGTTCATCTATGGATCCGCCGACTCATTTTGGGGATTCATTGCTGCGGAGATGGTGTGTGCTGTTGGTAGTACGTTTGCAAGTGGCGCATTCACCGCATGGCTTGTTGATCGTTTGCGCGGCCAAGGATTTACCGGGTCGTTAAGTCATATCTTCGCTCGAGAGCAGCAAGTGAACGGCGTTACTCGCATTCTCGCGGCGATTCTTGGTGCCGCCACGTCGAACCGAGACATGGCATTGCCTTGGTTTGTCGGTGGTGCATGCATGATCCTTGCGGCTCTTATCGCCACAGCGTACATGAGAGAAACAGATGCTCCAACTTTAAGGAGGTCATTGTCTGGTGGCGGGCTGTATGCAATGCGGCAAACGATAGTTTCTAGCGCATTACACATACGCACAAGCGGCGCTATGCGCTTTGTTCTCATCGCGAGTGCGGCGCAACAGTTTGCCATGCAGGCTCCAAACATGCAGTGGCAACCACTCTTTGGAGAATTCCTTCACGATAGGATGTTTTTTGGCATCTTGTTTGGAGGAATTGTTCTTGCCACGATGGCTGGTGCAACGCTTGCGCCGGCATTTCTTCGCAACGTGAGAGACGAGAGAAGGGCAATCTTATATGCCCAAGTGGCTACCGGACTCTGTATCTGTGCCACAGTCGTTGCGTCGAGCTTTGGGTTTGCGCTCGGTGCTTTTCTCGCACACGAAGTTGCGCGAGGGCTCTTTGTGCCACTCAAGGATGTGTATCTGAACGACAACATCCCATCCAAAGAACGTGCGACGCTCATGTCGTTTGACCAGATTGCCCGACATATAGGAGGCATGATCGGGTTGTTGGTGAGTGGGGCGCTTGCACACTACGTGGCGCTCTCTACGGCATGGATAGTTTCCGGCGCGGCGCTTGTAGCTGTGGCGCTCGCACTATTGAGGAGAAGACAAAGAGTGTGACGTACAAAGCGGTGCGATAACATCAAGCCGCTTTTTCTTTGGTACAAAAGGCTTCGGCTCAAGCGGGAGGTAATTGACAGTATCTCTCTTTTAGTGTAAAAACTTACCCCAAGGAGGTGGAGCTTGAGTGAATACGTGCTACTTCGTTTGATGCGAGCCTCGGTCTTTCTGGCGACTGTCGTACTGCTTGGAGGGAGCGTCACCTCTGCTCTGCAAGCGGTCTACTGGGGCCTAGTGACCATCGAGAGGCGGTTCATCGGCGGGACCCAAGAGATGCACAGGGAGCTTACGTATCGGGAGGTGCGCGACAAGGCGCTCCTTGAGTCTCTGGTGATGAGTGCGTGTCTTCTCTCGCTCGAGGTGATGCGCCTGTTCCTCGGCGAGTACGCGTGAGGAGGCCCCGGTGTGCTGCATGCATATCGGGGCTTGTCTTTTTACTTCCAGGGGGCGTAGAGTGAGAAGGTATGGCATTCCTTATAGGCACTTTCTATCGCCATATTGTAAAACCCATTCTTTTTCTCTTTCCCGCGGATCGCGTGCATGAGTGGGCGCTTACCCTTGGCGCGTGGAGCGGCACTGTGGCGCCTCTGCGATGGCTCGTGCGTGTGTGTTGTGCGGTTACTGATCCACGACTGGAAACTACAGTCGCGGGCATCACATTTTCGAATCCCGTTGGTCTTGCCGCCGGCTTTGATTACGATGGCCGGCTTATAGATATCATCCCGAGTGTGGGGTTTGGATTTCATACCGTTGGCACGATAACTAACCAGCCCTACGCCGGAAACCCACGCCCTATGTTGGGCCGCTTGCCTCGCTCGCAGGCGCTTTTGGTGAATAAGGGGTTTAAGAACGCGGGCATGGAACACGTGCTCCAGCGCGTGCCACAGTGTGCCCATGGACCTGTAGGGATAAGCATCGGTTCCACGAACCGCTCCTACCCTTCGTTTGATGCGGTGGTGGCGGATATTACGGGTGGTTTTCAGAAGGCGATTGCGCACCCGCTCTTTTCTTATTTTGAATTAAACATCAGCTGTCCGAACCTTATTCATGTGACATCGTTTGCAGAGCGTCCGGATACGCCAGAAGGACTCTCGCGCATTCTCACCGCCCTTGCGGCGCTTCCCATCGTTTGTCCCGTGTTTATTAAAATGCCGCTGGAGCGTTCCTTTGAAGAAATAGACGCGCTTATTGCAATTGCAGAACCATTCGCATTCATTCGCGGGTTTGTATTTTCGAATCTTGTGAAAGATCGCAGTAACCCGCATCTTGACCATGAAGAAGTGGCACGTGCAGGGAAGGGCAACTTCAGCGGTGCGCCAACGCGTGATGGGGCGAATGCACTCATTGGCCACGTGGCACGGCACTACAGCAAGCGTTTTATAATTATTGGATGTGGCGGTATTTTTACCGCAGAGGATGCCTACGAAAAGATTCGTCTTGGCGCTTCACTCGTGCAGCTCATCACCGGCATGATTTATTTCGGCCCGCAACGCGTTGGGGAGATTAACCAGGGGCTTGCGCGCCTGCTTGCGCGAGATAGTTATTCTCATATCAGCGAAGCGGTTGGTGCGGCGCATCGCTAGAGGTGTGCTACTATACTGGTATGCGTACTATTCTTGCTCTTATTGTCGTTCTTGTGGGTGGTGGGTTTCTGCTTTGGAAAGGCCTTGCGACTGCTCCAGAAAACGTTGGAGATTATCGCAATGCAACATATATCATTGAAGGCGAGCGCGTGCAGTTGGTAGATGGCGAAGCGGAAGTAGGCTCGGTGATTACGCAAGCGTTTGGGAATGAAGCATCTGCGGATCTCACGGGGGATAGTATCCCTGATGTTGCCTTTATTCTCGCACAGCAACCCGGGGGCACGGGGACATTTTATTATATTGCCGTAGCGCGAGGAGTGGCCGGTGGTGGCTATGAGGGCACGAATGCTCTTTTGCTTGGTGATCGCATTGCGCCTCAAACAACAGAGATCCGTAACGGAACTATCATTGTAAACTACGCTGACCGTAGGCCCGATGAGCCCATGACTGCCGATCCAACGGTTGGGGTCTCTCGTACGTTTCGCATGGAAAGCGGTACTTTGAAAGAAGTCACCCAGTAAGTAGATTGTTATGAAATATCTTTTCTCTGAAATGGGAATAGGAAATAGTAGCCTCTTTTCTACGGAGATAGAAGAGGGAGCGAACGAGTGGCGCGTTTCAAAGTTTCTTCTGCCTAAAAAAATTACTGATTATTACATTCGCATCTGGATTTGGAGAAAGGTGCTTATCCTTTCGACAAAAGATGGCATGAAATTTAAAACAAAGGATACAAAGAGGTTCAAGTTCCTACTTGGTATCGGCGGAGAGAGCGAGTAGGATATGAGTATATGAAGAACTACTTAAACATTCTGCTTGCAGTGTTGGTAGTTATCGTGCTGGGTGTGGTGTTCGCGTCTTTTGATAACGCGCCTACCCAGCCTCCTCGGTACGACTATCCTTGCACCATGGAAGCTAAATTGTGCCCAGACGGCTCCGCAGTAGGGCGCGTTGGGCCACATTGTGAGTTCGCGCTATGCCCAGGTGAACAGAGGTGATTTTGCGGGTGGGGATAGCGCCTATTGACTTTTTTAGCGAAATATGATAGTATGACAACACTGAGCAGTAGGGCTCACCACCTCTCACTTTCAGGGCTTCAGAAAGCCAGTAACTCGTATCTATTTCGTTAGATTCTAGCTATCTTTCAGGCAAACAGACTCGTAAGCTTTTCGCTTTATTTTGTCACTCGGCCTTTAGCAAACATAGTTAGGTATTGGTTTTCTTAAACACTGAATAGCTCGGTCATCTTCAGTTTGGAGAAACAAAAAGCACCACAATACGTGGTGTTTTTTGTAGGGCCTAAGAGCACACGAGTAATCTTACTTACCCAGCGACTTTCCCTTGCAGTACGGCCGCCCAGCTATCCCTTGCGGTACAACTTCCGTACTCTCAAACCCTGTATATAGGGTGCGCCTCTGGGAGAGGGCGTCAAGAATGTCCTTGTGGATAACGGGAGGATGCTTTACCACGCAGAGAAAATGTGGCATACTCGTATCTCCTTTTTTAGTTATGGCACACGGAGAGTCTATTATCCGCTTTGAGAAGGTGTCCTTCGAATATGGGCACAAGAAACCCATCCTCACCGAGGTAGATTTTTCTATTCGTCGTGGTGCGAAAATTACGATTATGGGGCAGAACGGTGCCGGCAAGAGCACGCTGTTCCACCTGATTACTCCAACAGGACACGCAGGAGCTCTCGCTCCAGAATCTGGTTCAGTGCACCGTGCGCCCGGACTCACGATTGCGATGGCGCGTCAGGTGGTAGCGCGCAATCAGCTCGACATGACCGTGCGCGAATTCTTCCAGCAATGCTTTGCGCATAAAGTACACGATATCGATCCGAAAATTGACGCCGTGCTTGAGGTGGTAAATCTGAACGCGCCTCATGATCGCGTGGTGCGTTCATTCTCTGGCGGCCAGCAGGCGCGCCTGCTCTTAGCCTCTGCGCTCATTCAAGATGCGGATGTGTTGCTACTCGATGAACCAACGAATAATCTTGATAAAGAAGGCATCGCACATTTGCGACAGTTTTTAGTGCAGTATAAGAAGACGTGTGTGGTTATCTCACATGATGCTGACTTCTTGAATGCTTTCACAGATGGCGTGCTCTATTTAGATATCTACACGCGCAAGATCGAACAATACCAAGGCAACTATTTTAATGTAGTAGAGCAAATTGCCGCTCGTATCGAAAAGGAAAACAGTAAAAATGCGCGACTTGCGAAAGAGGCAATAGAGAAGAAAGAGAAGGCAAACTATTTTGCCATGAAAGGTGGTCGTTTGCGCTTACTCGCGAAACGCATGCGTGAAGATGCTGCAGAAATGGAAGACGAGCAGGTGGATGTACGCAAAGAAGACAAAACAATTCGTCCTTTTACGATTCCGGCACAGCAGGGGCTCATCGGACCCGTGGTGAGCATCTCTGCGGTTTCTGTGATCAAGAACCACAAAGCCACACAAAAGAAGGTGAATGTGATTTTGCATAAAAATCGGCACCTGCTTCTCTCGGGTCCGAATGGCATCGGCAAGAGCACACTCCTTGAGGCGCTTGCATCGGGTCACACAAAGGGCGCAGTAATCTCGCCGGGCGTGAAGATTGGGTATTACCGGCAGGATTTTTCAACCCTACCGTTCGACCATACGGTGTTGGAATCATTAAAAGAGCTTAATACAGGAATGAGTGATGAAGAACTTCGTGGTGTCGCGGCGAGCTTCCTTATCACGGGGGATGCTATTTTTACAAAAATCGGCAGCTTATCTGAAGGTCAAAAGGGCTTAGTGGCGTTTATTCACCTCGTGCTCCAAAAGCCGGGGCTCCTTATTTTAGACGAGCCAACGAACCATATTAACTTTCGGCACATTCCGGTCATCGCAAAGGCGCTTGATGCATATCAGGGGGCGATGATACTCGTGAGCCACGTGCCAGAGTTTGTGCACCAGATTCGCATTGATGAAATACTCGAATTAGGGGAATAGTTGACGAAGTGGTGCATATGTGACAAAGCCCCTTGCGTTCTTCAGAAAGTGGTATACTAAGGGGATGAAAAACGCTATAATTTTTGTTCTCGTAGTACTTGTTTTGGGCGGTGCGGGGTATCTTCTCAAGGGAGAATATGTGGATACACCAGAGGAAGCGCAGCAAACACCAGTGGGTGGCACGCTGAACATGAGCGGCAAGGGGCTTACAAAGGTGCCATCGTATGTGTTTGACGCTCGTGAAGTCGCAGTATTAGACCTTTCGAACAACGAACTTTCAGGCTCGTTGCCCGCTGAAGTTCGTCAACTCCAGAACTTGAAGGTGTTAAATTTGAGCAACAACACGTTCAGTGGAGTGCCTGCAGAGATCGGCCAGCTTACGAATTTAGAGGTGCTTGATCTTTCCAACAACAAGATCACAGGGCTTCCAAATGAACTCGGAAACCTTTCAAAGCTCATAACACTCAATATCTCCGGTAATCTGTATTCGGAAACGGATCTCGCAGGTATCCGTGCGCGCTTGCCAGCGTCAGTAGTCATTAAGACTCAATAGACAGTCTACGCGTCTGCGCCTAGCCCCACTCTATGTTTAAAACTTACCTTACATACATACGAGACAACCCACAGCACCTATGGTTTAAGCGAAAGTGGTTTGGATGGGGCTGGACGCCGGCAACGTGGCAGGGGTGGTTGGTTACGGTTGTCTATATAGGGTTGCTCGTACTGTTCGGTCTTACTATCGATGATGATTCGCCGCGTCGTGAAGTTATGTTTTTATTTATATTGCCTGCTCTTTTTCTTACGATAACTTTTTTGCGCATTGCATATAAAACAGGGGAAAAGCCACGATGGCAGTGGGGCATGCCTAAAGAGTAGCGGATGTACATTGTCTATATTCTGAAGTGTCGCGATGGCAGTTTGTATACGGGTATCACCACTGATGTAGCGCGTCGTTTGCGCGAGCATAAGGCGGGGAAGGGCGGCAACTATACGCGCGCTCACGGCGCGATGCGCATGGTGTATACAGAGAAGTGCGGCTCACGGAGTGCCGCGCTGAAACGCGAAGCGGCGATAAAACGCCTTCCCAGAGCCCAGAAGCTCTTTTTAATTCAGAGGAGAAAGCGTACAGTTATTATATGAATCACAATACTTCTTCGGATGCGGTGTATGGGATGGGGCTTATTGGTGCGGCAGTATATTTCATTCAGCAAGCAGATTCGTTTGGAACGGGAATTGTAGGGCTCCTCAAAGCATTCATCTGGCCCGCGCTGTTGGTATATCGTTTCCTTGCGCTCTAGCGGGTAGTAGTGTATACCTTCTCTGTAAGGAGGCTCGCATGGCAACAGAAGAAGTTGAAAAGAGATCCGTATCCTTTTTCATCTGCACAGGTGGCAGGTGTAGCACCAGCTGGGCACATGGACATTACGCCATCCCCCTGGGCCTGAAGGAGCGCCCGATCTGGTCGTCTCCGCTCTTCTCGAGAGTGAGTGCAAACGAATATTGTCGGGAGCACTTCCCGAAGGAAGATTGGGAGCGCCTCATGGCGGAGGTGAGAAGTACCGAACTGCCGCTCATACTCGAAGAGGACATCGGTGATCCCGACGAGGACGAATAGCTATCAACCAACACCCCGTGCGAATGTATCGTGCGGGGTTCGTTCTTTTATTTGATATTTTTTGAGTTTTATGGTATGATTACTACACGTAGCTTTGATCTCTCGCGGTGAGGTTCTATGAAACGCGCGGCGGGTTCTCTAGTTCGTATTTTATCTTGGAACAAAACACATCACTTCCGGTAGCTGGATTTTCTGGATTAAGCATTGCCCCTCTGTTTTTAGAGGCGCTTACACGTATCAATTACAGCGTGCCGACGCCCATTCAGCAGCAGGTTATTCCTATTGCTGTTGAAGGCAAGGATATCGTCGGTATCGCACAAACGGGAACAGGAAAAACGCTCGCTTTCTGTTTGCCAATGCTTCAGCGTCTTTCAAACATGGATGCGCAGGGGTTGGTGCTCGTGCCAACGCGCGAGCTCGCCTCACAGGTTGAAGAATCTATCCAGCAATTAAGCGCTGGTATGGGCGTACGCACTGCGGTGCTCATTGGTGGCGCGCCTATGTATCCGCAGGTACGCGCATTGCGTAATCACCCACACGTCATTGTGGCGACTCCCGGACGTTTTATGGATCACCTCAAGCAGAAGAATTTTAATCTCACGCGCGTACGCGTTGTGGTGCTCGATGAGGCTGATCGCATGCTTGATATGGGGTTTGCACATCAGATCACGACCATTTTGAAAATGATCTCGACAGAGCGACAAACTATGTTGTTTTCAGCAACGATGCCAGCAGAGATCATGAAACTCGCCACGGGACACATGCAGCTCCCTATTCGTATTGAAATTGCACCAGCGGGTACGACGGCTTCTCGCGTGACGCAAGAAATCTTTATCGTTCAGCGTGACGCAAAGATCCCTATGGTGGAAAAGCTTCTTGCGAAATATTCAGGAACGACGCTTATTTTCTCAAAGACAAAGCACGGCGCACGCAAGCTGACCGACATGATCCGTGGCATGGGGCACACCGTTGCAGAGCTCCACGCAAATCGCTCGTTAGTGCAACGCCGTGAAGCGTTGGCTGGGTTTAAATCTGGAGCATATCGTGTGCTCGTTGCTACTGACATTGCGTCTCGTGGTATTGATGTGACGGGGATCGAGCTGGTCATCAACTTTGATTTGCCTATGAATCCTGAAGATTATGTACATCGCATTGGCCGCACTGCTCGCGCAGGTGCCGGCGGACATGCTATTTCTCTTGCGACGCCCGACCAACGCATCACATTGCGCAATATTGAGCGTATTATTCGCATGGAAATTCCTACATCGGAAGGTCCTGGAATGCCCCAAATGGATCGCCAAAGTAGCCAGGGTTCGCGTCCATTCGCAGGCCGTCGTCGCACGTTTGGCGCACGCCGCGGATTCCGCCCTCGTCGTCGTTCCTTCTAGTTCGTAGCATATACTACCTGTTTGTGGCATACTCTTTGTATGTTAGTTGATGATGTTACTATTTCAGTAAAAGCAGGAGATGGCGGCACAGGAGCCGTCGCTTTTGATAAGAATAAAATGAGCCTTGGTCCTTCGGGAGCCAGCGGCGGCAATGGCGCAGATGTGTATATGGAAGGCGTAGCTGACATTGGCGCGCTCACCCAATTTCGCAATGTAAAAGAGATTAAGGCGACAGACGGAGAGGGCGGCAACCCTCAATTTCGTGATGGGCGTGATGGCGAGCCGGTAGTACTCAAAATTCCTGTTGGGACCGTTATCCATAATCTTGATACGGGAGAGGATCAGGAAATTATTAGCACGAGTGATCGCGTACTTGTGGCGCGTGGCGGAAAGGGTGGAAAGGGCAACTTCCATTTTCGATCTTCAATCAATACGAGCCCGAAAGAATTCCAAGAAGGTACGCCTGGTGAATTTTTTCATATTCGACTCGAGTTGAAGCTCATTGCTGATGTTGGTTTTGTCGGGCTTCCGAATGCTGGAAAATCGAGTCTTCTAAACGAACTTACCAATGCAAAGAGTCGTGTCGCGAACTACCCTTTTACGACACTAGAACCAAACCTTGGCTCGTATTACGGACTTATCCTCGCCGACATTCCGGGGCTCATTGAAGGCGCCTCGCATGGGAAGGGCCTCGGTATTCGCTTCCTGCAGCACGTGGAACGCACGAAAACACTTTTTCATTTAATTTCGGCAGAATCATCCGACCCCGTTGCTGATTATAAAACAGTGCGTGGTGAGCTTTCAGCATATCGTGAGACGCTTGGCGCAAAACCAGAACGCGTATTTTTGAGTAAGAGTGATATGGTGACGGCAGAAGTGTTTGCAGAGCATGTTGCCGCTCTTAAGAATATAGGCGTTGAGGCAACGCCGCTTTCTATCCACGATTCCGAAAGCCTTGCCCGCGTTGAGGTCATCTTGCGTGAAATTCAAAAAACGAAGTAGTGGCTTGTATGCTATGGAGTCATTCACATTATCAAATGGCCTGCGTGTAGTATATGTACCAATGGACCGTCGTTCAGTGCTTGTGACGCTCAAGGGTAATGTAGGGCGTCGTGCGGAACATGAAACAGAGGTAGGGGCTGCACATTTTTTAGAGCATCTGTTATTCGATGGCACCGAGCGTATGTCGACATCACAAGAGCTTGCACGATTTACGCAGGCGCACGGCATTCGTCGTAATGGAGTCACGAGCGCCGAGCATGTAGAATATTGGGCCAGTGGTGCGCGAAGTCAGGTTGAATATATTTTTAGCTATCTAGGAGATATTACGCAACATTCTCTATTGCGTCAGGAAGATATTGTTAAGGAGCGAAAGGTGATTGCTCAAGAAGCCGCCTTACGGAAGACCGATCCGGCGAGTGCGCTCTCGCGCATGGTGTTGAGGGATGTAATCGCAAATAATCATCCGCTGGGCAGAACTATTTTTCAAGACGAAGAGTTCCTTGCATCCATGACGAGTGATGTTCTACGTGGATATATGCAACGCGTATACGGTGCAGAAAACTTTGTACTCGGCATCGGTGGTGGCATCAGCGAATCGGATGCGCGGCGTTTTGCTGAACAATCCTTTAACTCCTTCCCCACGCTTGGTGCGGCGACACCTCCTAGTCCCGCCCGTTTACGAGAAGGCTCGTATACTCGGTGGTATGAACGTGATATAGAACAGGCACAAGTAGAAATGGTGCTCCCAGGCATTGGCAGGGTGCATCCGGATGCGCTTACCTATGTTACGCGCGCAATGGTTTTCGGGAGGATTTTTGCTCAAGGGAGCGCCTCACATCTATACCAGCGTGTCCGCGAGCAGGAACACTTGGTGTACCATATTGGCGGAGACTCTGATATGTTCAGCGATATCGGATTATGGTCGATCTCCTTTGCGGCAACCTCTGAAAACATACCAAAAGTCTTTTCCGCCATATGTGATGAGGCGACTCATTTTTTACAGAGAGGAGTTTCGCGTGAGGAGCTAGAGAGTGCAAAAGTGCCACTGTTAACAGGATTAGAAATGAGCCTAGACTCTTATGATTCTATCCTCGATGCGCACATGAACGCTCTGCTTACGAACGTTGAGTTTTGGTCTGTAGATATGTTGATGGAACACATTCGCAATGTAACCCCTGAAGACATCATGTTCTTTGCGCGCGAGTTATTTGCTATGCCATGTAAGACGTATATTCTTGGTCGCAAGGAAGCGCACGTGCCAGGTCCAGACAGATTGGTTAATGCGTAGCTCTTCCGATCCGCGTCATAATGCGATAGAATATACTTATCTATGTCTGCACGTGGTTCTCTGATTGGGGCAACGCCCCTTATAAGCGCCGGATCTCTTGTTGGTGTCGCGATGATGTTTTTCATGAGCGTCTCATAGTATGACCGCACACACACTAAAGGGATTCGTGCGCGCACACGGATATCCTCTGCTTTTTGCAGTGGCGCTATTTACCGTGGGCTGGCTCATCCTCAAGGGTCAAACCATCACCTTTCCTGGAGTGCAGGTGGGGAAGAATGCACTTCTTGTTGTCGATCAGCGCCCGGGGCTTGCGGTTCGTGTTGAGCTTGCGGCGTTTGATCGTCCAGGGTTCGTGGTTATTCAATATGCAATTGTTCGTCCAGGCGCGCGCTCTTATGCGGGAGCTACGGCGCTCCTTGCAGTTGGAGAGCATCAGGGCTTAGAGATCGTGCTTTCTGGGCCAAGTAAAAACGGAGAAGGGTATGTCGCGGTACTCTATGCCGATGATGGGGATGGTCGCTTTGACCCACTCCTTGATAAGCCGATTGCTGACGTCTGGAAAAATCCTATTGCAGCACTCTTTCACACGCTCGATTCCGCAAAGGATTCTTGGGATATACGATTTTAACGAGCGGACTTCTCGAATGCCGTGTGCATAAGCGTTCTTGCGCTCGAGAAGTGACGTTATATACTAGGTGTATGAAACGACATTCAATCGTGTTTGTTGCAGTTACGCTTGCTTTGGGCCTCATGGGTGCGCCTATTGCATATGCAGAAAGCGAAGATAATTCCGTGTCTCCTTCTCCAAAGAGTGAGATTCGAGAGAAAGAGCGCGAAGCACTAAAAAAGAAGCAGGAGGTTGAAAAAACAAAGCGCGCAGAAGAGCGCGAAGCGTTGAAGCAGAAGGAAGAGAAGGCGCGCGAGGCAATGAAAGATAAGCGAGAGCAAGAGCGCGAAGCGTTCAAGAAAAAGCTTGCGGGGCTGAAAGATGAAAAGAAGAAGCAGATCGTAGAGCGCATTGATGGTCAAATTGACGCGCTCAATGCTCGTATCACAAAAAACTTTGTGAGCGTTCTTGAAAAAATAGAAGTCTCCCTTTCCCGCATTGAGGCTCGCGTTGCCGACCTCAAGAGTGCGGGTAAAGATGTCACGAAGGCAGAGGTCGCTATTGTTACTGCGAAGGAAGCGATAGCCACAGCTCGCGCACGCGTTGAGGTTCAAGCTGGCGAAGCGTATGTGATCACTATTACCACGGAAGATAAACTTGGCTCTGCAGTAAGTACAGTCCGTAAGTCGCTCTATGAAGATCTCAAGGAGGCACAGGAGTCTGTGCGTGAAGCGCACAGTGCTGTTAAAGAGCTCTCCGAAGTGGTAAAAGAGGTTATCCGTGGGCGTGAAGATGATGACGAAGTTTCCCCGTCTCCACTCCCAAGCACATCTCCTGCGGTAACCCAATAAAAACTGATGAATGATTCTCATGGTTCATTCAGTTGGCTGTGGGCGATTGTGCTTATTGCGCTTGCGAGTGTTATAGGATGGGTGCTCATGCAACAGGGCACTCCAGAAGACGTTGATTATAAAAAGATGCCAGCGCCCTCGGCTAAAGTATCCGCATCACCCGATGCGCTCGAGATAAATGAGATTGAAGACGTAGACCTTGATAAGGAGCTACAAGAAATCGATAACGCGGCTCAAGGGCTCTAAGAGAGTAACACTATCAAAAGACCGACATATGTCGGTTTTTTGATACTTTCACAGGGATGTAAAGTGTGAGAATATGTGGCATGACCTCACGTGATCCATATAAAGAGAAGCTTTCGCAAGATCAATATCGCATACTGCGCGAAGGAGCTACGGAAGCGCCATTTTCAGGAGCATATGTTGCTACGAAAGAGGCAGGTATGTATATGTGTGCGGCATGTGGCCAAGAGCTCTTCTCCTCCGATACAAAATTCGATTCAGGCACTGGATGGCCTAGTTTTACCGATCCCGTGAATCGCGAGCATGTTATTCTCCAATCTGATATGTCGCACGGCATGGTGCGCGTTGAGGTGCGATGTAAGAAATGCGACTCTCATTTAGGGCACGTATTTGACGATGGTCCACAGGAAGCTGGAGGAAAGCGTTTTTGTATTAATTCAGCGTGTCTTCAATTCAAGCCAAAAAACTAACACGGGCACTTCGAGCATTGCTCACATCCGAGGAGCGTGCACTCATGGGCTCTTTGCGTACGCCAGAGCGCGTACAGGATTTTCTTTCTGCGTTACCTGCAAATCATGAGCCTGAAGGGGATTCATGCCTTTCGCCGCATCTCGTTATGCAGAATCGCACAGCTCATTGTTTTGAAGGAGCTCTTTTTGCCGCAGCAACGCTCTGGTATCATGGACAACGGCCACTGCTCTTAGATCTACAAACAGCGCCTCATGATTTCGATCACGTGGTGGCGTTATTCCGGCGCGATGGTTTATGGGGCGCAATAAGTAAAACAAACCATGCGGTTTTGAGATGGCGAGACCCGATTTATCGAACAGTTCGCGAGCTCGCGCTTTCCTATTTCCACGAATATTTCCTTGATTCGGGAGAGAAGACGCTCCGCGCTTATTCACGGCCATTTTCGTTAGAGCGGTTCGGCGCGGAGTGGGTGGTTTCGGATGAGCCACTTTGGTATATTGGAGATGCCCTAGATGCCTCGCCACATAGTTCTATAGCACCGCTGCGCATTTTACGACGAGCGCGCCCCGCTGAAGCATTTGAGCGATTAGTAACCGCACACGAAGAACACACACGAATACGTACGGAAAAATAACATGACCGAACATCATCACGATGCACACGACCACAAACCACATGGCCTCCTCGCAGTGGGTGTTTTTTGCCTTTCCATCGGCATGCTCTGGTATGCTGGGTTTTTCTCTTCTGATCGGACAATTGATTTAAAAGACGAGAGTATTTTCTCTGGTGTGGTGACCGAGGTACTCGAAGAGCGCACGGTCCCAAGCATTGTACCTGGTCGAACGATTCGTGAGCAGAAACTTTCAGTGGATACGACGCTTCCTGATGGTGTGCGTGTTGTCGTGGTGATAAATGATTTTGTGCCTCTTGCCGCCGGTGATCGCGTGTATGTACAGCAAACGGGAGGAAGTGAGAGTGAGCAGTTTTTTATTGTTGATGTGCAGCGTGGCCGTGGTCTCCTCGCGCTTGTAGCGCTCTTTGTGGGCACTGTGATTACTATGGCAGGGAAGAAGGGGCTTTATGCGCTTTCTGGTCTTATCTTCAGTTTTGCGCTTATTGTCACATGGATTGTGCCGCGCATTCTCGCAGGTAATGATCCGGTGCTCATCGGCCTTATTGGGTCTATGCTTATTCTGACCGTCACGCTTGCGGTTTCATATGGAGTAAACCGAAAATCTATCTCGGCACTTTTAGGAATTTTGATCGCTCTCTTAGTTGTTGGTGCCTTATCAAGCGTTACCGTGAGCGCTCTCCACTTCCCCGGGTTTTCAGCTGAAGAGGCTATTTACCTTAATATGGAATCAGAGCACGCCGTGAACCTTGTGGCGCTGGTAGTGGCGGGTATTATTATTGCTGCAATCGGGGTCCTTGATGATATCGCAATCACACAAGCGGCTACTGTATTTAGTCTCGCACACACAGATCCACGCTTGACGCGCATGCAACTTTTTTCACGGGCTATGGATGTTGGGCGCGATCACATTTCTGCAGTGATAAATACACTCATGCTTGCATACGCTGGCGCGTCTCTCCCCTTAGTGTTGTTAGTGAGCGTTCGTAAGTTCCCACTCTTTTTTGTGATAAATGGAGAAATCGTCGCCGAAGAAATTGTGCGCACTCTGATTTCCTCTACGGGATTAGTATTAGCCGTTCCTGCAACGACACTTATCGCAGCATATATGGCAAAACGAGATGCGTAATATTATTATCTCACTTTTCTTTGGGATAGGAGCCCTCATCGTTGTAGGAGCATACATGGTGGGCGCTTTTCCAGATGCGAAGGAGGGTATGCCAACTACTTCTCCGCTACTCATGCCGCTTACATCCAAGGTAGTACCGACGCCAACTCCACTGCCATCCCCATCTATTCTTCCAGAACGCGTCGTGCACAGCGTTTCTTTCGTCGCCCAAGCACCGTTTGGTGATTGGGCAGATCCGCGCCAACAAGGGGCGTGTGAGGAATCTACGATGCTCATGGCGGTGCGATGGGCTCGGGGCGAGACTATCAATCCGGCCACGGTTTTAGAAGATATTTTCGCGCTTTCTGATTTTGGTAAGAATCGCTTTGGCACAATCCGTGATACGTCGGCTCAAGATACTGCCTTGTTCGCGACAGAATTTTTAAATCACCCAAATGTATCCGTGGAAAACGACCCCACAATAGATGATATTCGCAGAGCGCTTGCGAGTGGAGCCGTCGTTGCAGTACCTACGAATGGGCAGGTTATCGGGAACCCATACTACACGCCGCCTGGCTCCGCGTATCACATGGTGCTTATCATTGGGTATGATAATGCGCACGGCGTTTTTATTACGAATGACCCCGGGACGCGCCACGGCGCTTCTTTCGAGTATCCTTACGCTACGTTGTATAATGGCATTCGTGATTATCCAACGGGTGACCATGAGCCGGTGCCGCGTATCATAAAAACAATGATTGTCGTGCGCCAAGCTATGCGTTGATTTCACGGAAGGACAGGGTATACTCACTGATATGCAATTTCCTTTTACACAACGGGGGAGCGGCGCCCTTTGGATTATATTGATTATGGTGGCGAGCATAGCCGCGCTCGTCCTTCTTACGTACCGGCCTTCTCAAAATGGCTCTGGTACGCTCTCAAGTGCCCCAGTAGAAGGGGAGGATCGTATTCAGGGGTCTCTGGCCGCTTCCGCGGTACTTGTTGAGTATAGCGATTTCCAGTGCCCTGCATGTGCGCAATTTGAACCACTTTTGCAGGAAGCGAAGGATGCATTTGGTGATAAGCTGACGCTCGTATATCGTCATTTCCCGCTACGCACGATCCACGCAAATGCAAATCTAGCAGCACAAGCGGCGGAAGCCGCTGGCGCGCAGGGTAAGTTTTGGGAGATGCACGGAATTTTATTTACGCAACAACAGACGTGGTCTACTGCTTCAAATGCGCGCGATCTCATGATTGGGTATGCGCGTCAGTTTGGTCTCAATGCGGAACAATTCGTTCGCGATATGGACGCGAACGCTACCCAGGCGCGCATTGATCGCGATCTTGCGTCGGGCGCTGCATCAGGAGTAACAGGCACTCCCTCCTTCTTCTTAAACGGCGCGAAACTCACTCCATCTTCGAGCGAAGGATTTCTCAACAGCATCCGTGCAGTTATTGAACAGCAATAACCTCTATGGAAAAGCTCACGAGCATTCCGAATATTGCAAAGCCGATTCAAGAATTTTCGGATTTCTCTTTTGTGAGTTGGGAGCGTGATATGCACCCACAGTTTAAGGCTGGGGTGAGCGACGCAGAAACATCATTTTTTGCGACATTTATTCGGGACCACAAGGTGCAATCGTTGATCGACTTTGGCGTAGGGAGCGGCGCGACACTCTCGGCACTTATCACAAGGCTTGCCGAAAGTGGTTATTCATTAGAACGAGTTGCTGGAAATGATGTGCAAGATTCTTTCTTGAGTCGTGCGCGTGAGCTTTTCGAAGAGCGAGGGCAAAAGGTTGAACTTCATCAGGCAAATTGGCTTGATTTTCCAGAGGGCATCCCACCTTATGCGCCAGAGTCTTTCGAGTTTGGCATCCTTACAGGCACATCGCTTTCTTATGTAGGCGGAGGGACGCTCTCGCATACACGTGCGCTTCAGAAGAGTGTTGTCCGTCGGCTCGCATCGCTGATTAAGCCCGGAGGACATATCTTTATCGATTTGCGGAACTACAGCCACCTCGCATTACTCATGCACGAGCCGCAACGCGCAGGCGAGGTCACGTTAGATCCATCAACGTACTACCACGGGTTCCAGAGTCACGTGGTGACCTTTCCCGCCTATGTAAGCGATAGCCTTGTAGTGATGCACTTTTACGATACAGAGAAAAAGATTTGGAGTAAGCTCGACATCTTCCCGCTGTTTCCAGAAGAAATGGCATCATTATTGAGTGAATATTTCACCATTGAACATACCTTCTACGATTTCGAGCCAGAGCATAAAACGAAAAGCCTCTTTACGCAGTACGTCGCAAAAAAGAAATAACCATATTTATCATGAACCATACTGACCCACAATCGCACGAAGTACATTCTGATAGCGCGCCACATGCTCCAGCTCCATTTTTCCATGACGCTGTTGAAAAGCGCCCACCACTTGATATAAATAAGCTGATTCTTGCGGGGGCAATCGTGTTTGCTGGTGTGCTGGTGGCTGGCGCGGTAGTGTGGACAGATATGCGAAAAGCTTCTGATGGCGCTCAACCCGTTGTGAAAGTATCTGCCGACGACGATGCGGTATTGGGTGACAAAAAAGCGCCAGTCACCATTATTGAATTTAGCGACTACCAATGTCCATACTGTCGCGCATTCTGGCGCGAAACCTACCCTCGTCTTAAGAAGGATTTTATCGAAACAGGTAAGGTGCGCTTAGTGTTCCGCGATTTCCCACTTTCAAACCATCCCGGGGCGATTCCCGCAGCTCATGCCACTGAATGTGCCGAGGAGCAGGGTAAGTTTTGGGAGATGCACGACATGATTTTTGCCGAGCAGGATACAAAGGGAGTAAATACGATCTCATTCTCTGTAGATGATCTTAAGCGTTGGGCAGGCAAGGTGGGCCTTAACCAAACCGCGTTTAATACGTGTTTAGACAGCGGAAAGTATAATGAAGAGATCGCAAAAGACCTCAAAGATGGAGCGGCCTCCGGTGCTTCAGGAACCCCAAGCTTCTTCATCAATGGCAATCTCATTGTGGGCGCACAGCCTTACGAAACATTTAAGGCAGCGATTGAACAAATACTCGCGAAATAATAATCACCATCCCCGTCGGTTGTTACTTACAGATCACTTCACAGTTTGGAGAGGTGCTCGCTTGAGGTAGCGCGGTGGCACTGGGTGAAGCGCTTGTGGTGGGTGAAGGTTGCTCTGGCGAAGACGAGCTAAAGCGATCTAGTAATATCTGCGTTGGAGATCGTTCGGATATGGACTCGCTTAGCGATTGTATAACGGTGTCTGAATTGTTGAATTGTTCCACCGCTTGCTGAAGCGTTGTGCGTTCTGCGGCGCTTATGTTTTTTGAGTTGAGAAGAAGCGGAGCTTGTTCGGTAAAAAAAGTGCGGAGAGCTTCTTGGTGTGGCGTAAGGTTCTCTATGAGTATCTCGTTCTGTGTTTTTGGGATAATGGCTTCTATAAGCTGGCTTCGCAGTGAAGAGATCTGATCAGGAAAAGGAAGCTGTCCTAATGAAAGCGAGAAGATCCCCACAAGGGCTCCTACGAGGAGGATGAGATATATCATGATCTTGGTGCCGGCGTGGGAAGTGGTGGAAGATTCTGCTGGAAATTTACGAGATCAGGATTGATTGTGTTTAAGATAGCGTATGCAGCGAGAAGAAAGAGGGCTCCCACAAAGACGTCTTGGATATCACTACGCGCCTTGGTGACTGCGTTCGGATTATCCGCGTTCATGAGAATAGTAAATCCACTCTTAACGATTATAAAGAACATAATTGCGCCGAGTAACAATATTGCCCACTCATATACTTGAGCGATCATGCCACCAAGCGTTTTGTCCGTGGTGACCGGAGGGGGAGGTGAACCGCTTGGTGACGGTGTCTCGGCTAGCGCGGGCATACTGAAAAGGAGCAGCACAGACTCAGAGATTCTTTCGCTTATATTAATTCGTGCCACTGCTTGCAGTGCCATGCTCCCCGTACTTTCATTGTATGCATCTGGCGCAAGAGCTTCCCACATATCGCGGGTAAAAGTAAGGTGCGCCGTGGCGCTTTGACCAGTTGCATCAAATGTTGCTTGAAGGGTTGTGGCTTTACGTATACGATCAGCGCCCTTATAGATATCCACATACACAATTATATTTGGACACTCACTTGCGGAAATGTTTATGGGCACAGATTGCCCTACTGGTACTGTGCCTGTAACACCCCAACGTATGCCGGGACTACTGGTGAGGGTACATACGGCGTAAGCTTGCTGGGGCGTGAAAAGAAAAGCGATAGAACTTGCAAAAACTACCAAAAAGACGTGCAGTGTGCGCATATACTTCATTATATCCCTTTTTTTGCTTTGTTTTTATTGAAGTGTCTATAAGCTCCGTTGCGATTCTAAGGTCATTCTGTATCATGGGATTATGAAATCGCTCGGCATTCTCTTTGTGGTGCTTCTTGGCGTAATGGCTGGTATTTGGTTATGGCCGCAAGATCAGCAATCTGACCCGACGGTTTCATTGAGCGCCTCTCCTTCAAGTGCGGCATCTCCAAGCGAAGCCCCCTCGACAAGCGCGCTTCCTTTGGCATCAGCGACACCTATACCGAGTATAACGCCAGTAGTAAGTAAAAATTACACCATTGCCATTCGCGCGTCCGGCGTTGTGCCAAAAGAGCTCGCTATTCGTCCTGGGGATTCTGTAACGTTCGTAAACGAAGAAGTAGAAGGTGCGTGGCCTGCCTCTGACCCACATCCATCACATACGCTCTGTCCATTTTTTGATGTTAAAAAGCGCATGGCAATCGGGGAATCGTATACAGTTACTTTTCCCGAAGTAAAAACGTGTTCGTTCCATAGTCACACAAACCCCAGTACTATATTTAAAGGGGTTATTCGTGTGCAATAGCATATCGTGAAACCATTTTCTTTTTTCTCTGTTGGCGTGCTCATTATATCCGCGTATGTAGGAGGATTTTTTGTCGAACTAGCACATGCGGCGGTTACTGATGAGATCGCAGAGCGGACCCGTCAAATCGAGGAGATCCAACGCCAAATTAATGAGCTTCAGGCGCAAGTCGATGCGAATAAAGGTAAGTCGGCGACATTGCAAGGAGAAATTAGTCGTCTCAACGGTCAGATTAACCAACTAAACCTTGAGATTCGCAGTCTGAATCTCTCTATTGAGCGCACCACTATTGATATCCGTGGTACTGCGGACAATATCTCCGAAGCAGAAACAGAGCTTCAGAAACATAAAGGCGCTTTAAGTAAATATGTGCAATACGCATATGAGCTTGACCGTTTTTCACTCACTGAAGTGCTTTTGAATAATGATACACTCTCTGATTTCTTTAACGACCTTAATAATGTACAAACAACGCAAGATAGTCTAAAGTCAGCCATCGTAAGTATTCGCGAGTTAAAAATTGGTCTTGAAGAAAAGAAGATGTCGCTTGAAGAAAAGAAAGAAGAGCTTGAGCGTCTCAAGAGTATCCAAGAAATAGAAAAGCGGATGATTGATACGACGAAGGCTCAAAAAGATCGTGTGCTACGTGAAACCAAGGGGCAAGAATCAAAATATCAAGAGCTGGTAAAGCAGAAAAAACTTGATCTTGAACGGATCCGTGATCAGATCACGTACCTGCAGCAAAACGGTGTAAGCGCAGAAGATGCAGTGAAGTTTGGACAATTGGCGGCGCGTCGGGCTGGTGTTCGTCCCGCATATCTTATTGCAGTGCTAGAGGTAGAATCAGGTCTTGGGCGCAATGTGGGGCGCTGTAATCGCGCCGATGATCCTCCATCGAAGAAGTGGGATGTCATTATGCATACGCGAGACCATAAGCCATTCATTGTAGTTACAGAACAGCTGGGACTTGACCGTAATAGTACTCCTGTCTCTTGCCCCCAAATCGTGAACGGTAGACAACTCGGATGGGGCGGCGCAATGGGCCCCGCGCAGTTCATTCCCTCTACATGGGTTTCATATGCGGAGGAAGTTGCTCGTCTTGTAGGTCGATCTCCGGCGAACCCGTGGAATATTGAAGATGCATTTATGGCGGCAGCAATTAAGCTGGCTCGCGGCGGAGCATCCGCGCAAACAAGAGCGAGTGAAATCGCGGCATCGAAGGCATACTATAGCGGCAACTCAAAATGTTCCTCGAGCTCATGTAACTCATACGCAAACGCTATCCAAAAGAAAGCTGCTACCATCGAAGAGAACTTGGGGGAATAATCTATGCGACGATTTTTTACTATTGCCGCCGCGAGCACGGTGCTTGGCCTCTGTGCGATTATCTGGTTCTTACAGAAGCCAGATGCACTTGGCGTCCGTTCATTTGATATTCAAAGCGCCCTTGCGTTTGATCGTGTTTTCTCTCCAACATATCCAATTGATGAGGCCAATATGCGAGCACTTCTCGCTCTGGCGGAGGAGCTTCTCAACGACGCACCTATTTCAGTTGGAGAGCTACCGCTTACGTATGCGGAGCAACGCATTGTTAATAATGGGGGCGGACCGGCTGTAGTGAATAAAGAATTTACAGACGTAGAACGCCAACTCGCGCTGGCGGTGCTTGATATAAAAAGCGGCGAGGTATCAATTGTTCCAGTCATAAAGCGCGGCGCCGATATAGTTGTTCCCGACGGGTATCGCATCAGTATTGCGCCACGTGTAAATGGTATCGCATGGAATTATTGGGCAACACAATTTGTCATTGAAGAACCAAAGCATCGCGTGGTCATTATGACAAAATTTCCGCTCTCCGAGACGGTGCGCGTTGGGCGCGCCACAGAAACACGAATTGAACCAATTCTGTATACCGCATACACAGAAGAATTAAATGATCGCCCGTTTATTGAAACAGGCGCTCGTTACGTTGCTGATATTGTTGCAAAGGCGCGTGAGGATCTGCGCGCGCAAGGAGTGCAATCACGTGCCATTCCTGGAAAGCTTATTGTTGATGTACTGCCCGCAGATATATTTCAACGCATCCCATTTTTAGAGCAGGGCGACTTACTTGAAGTCCTTGTTGATGCGGAATATGTTGCGCGGCGCGTGCTTGGAACACTTGGTTATAATGGTGCGCGTGCATTTGCGAATACAGAAAGTTCTGTTGGTGCGCGTGGGTGGCTACAGTTTACTGACAACGCAATCCGCACACAACCTGGAACATACTCACAATTGCGCCGACTATACCCGAAAGCGTTATTAGAATCCGACTTTAAAAAAGGAGCGTCGGATCATCTTAATAGCATGAAGGCTGCGATACTTCTCCACGATGAGAATCTTGCCTACTTTATGCGAAATCTTGGAGAGCAGATCGCGTCCGACGCTCGGCTTGAAGAGTATCTTGCCGCCGCATATAATGGTCCTCCTGCGCGTGCGTTAAATGCTCTACGTGAGGTTGGGGCGGGACAGGATTGGATTGCTGAACTAGCCCCAGAAACACAAGGATTCATTACTAAATTACGCATTTGGAAGCAGTACGGAGTGCCTGAAAAATATCTCTAACGATATAACGAAAAATCCCCCGAAGTGGGGGATTTTTCGCAAGGCCATTAGAGGCGCTTCTTCTTGGCGCCGCCCTTTTTCTTTGCTGCTTTTTTCTTTTTTGCTGCCATATGAATCGTTTAGTAGTCAGAGATCAAATGTGTGGATGTAAGATTCACAACACTTCATCTCATCCCTCCTTCTAGAGTACTAATGTGCGACACCGACCGTACAATTTCTGCACCGTACATGCCACACGTTCTACGTTGCAACGTACTCTTACATATAATTATACGCGTCGTGCGCATTCATGATAAAAAAATAGTGGATAACTTCACAGAAAAAACATTCGACAAAAAATATTTTGTTTTGTACGATGCGCGCATGCCGGAACCAGAAAAAAGTTTTGAAACAAAGCAAGAAACATGGCACGCAAGTCGTGTGCAGCGAATCGAATTCGAGGGCGGCTCGTATAAGCTCATCGTGGGCGTGCGAAGTTCGGTAGGGGATCTGCGTGTTGTCCAAGTGTTTTATGATGCAACCGGTAAAAAAGAAGAAAGAACGGTCATATCACATGAGAAAGACAAGCGCGATCTTTCATTACAAGAGCAACACGAGATCATCCGCGTTGCGATGGGCTTTCTCAACGCACATCCCGAAGCTGGCCACGCCGCCTAACAGCTCTTCCTGAAGCGCTCGCACCACGGTGTGCGGGCGCTTTTCTTTATTATGTGATGTCTATAATTTTTGTACGAGCAGCATGTCCCGCGATAATAGAAATCCGAGAGGGCGCTGTGTGGAAATGGTTCGCAAGAGCTTTGCGAACCGCCTCGTTTGCATTTCCTTTTTCAGGATGCTCATGTACCGCGACGCGGTAGGTGCCATCTTCAAGAGTGGTGATACTCGCACGCGACGCTCCTGTTTGTACGCGAACGGTGATGCGCATATTATTTATGCTTCATTTCGTATACGCCATTCCATGTTTCAGGTGGATGCTCTTTAAAATAAGCGATCCGTTCTGCAAGAAGCTGTGTGGGGCCATCGTGTGGCGCGCGCGAGAGAGCGCGTTGTGCGTATAGAGAGGCACGATCCCATGCGCCTTGTGCGTATGCATTACGTAGCTCAATAAAGTCTGCCGCAATAGACTCCCACAAGCTCACGCGTCCAGAAGGGATTACTTCATAAATAGTAACACCCTCCGTTTTTCCTTTCACTTGCACGCAATCAATGTTGCGCATGGGTATGTGTGTAGCTTCGTTTCCGAGGGCGAGTTTAGTTTTTTCAGTAATGAGTATGCGTACCCCATACATCTTTGTAAGGCTTTCAAGTCGTGAGGCGAGATTCACCGCATCTCCCATGACCGTGTAGTCGAAGCGCTGCTCCGAACCCATATTTCCGACGGTAACATCTCCTGTGTTAATACCAATGCCAATATCAATATGTGGATCGCCACGCGTCTCACTTTCTGTGTTGAATACGTCGAGCGCTGTCGTCATCTCGAGCGCAGATATCACAGCGTCATGTGCGTGTGTTTGTGAAGGAAGGGGAGCGCCCCAGAATGCCATAATTGCGTCGCCAATATATTTATCAATCACTCCGCGACGCCCTAAAATGATAGTGGTCATACGCGTGAGGTAGCGGTTCAGAAATGCGGTCAACTGTTCTGGAGTGAGTGTTTCTGAAAGAGTAGTAAATCCACGTACGTCAGAAAAAAGAATAGAAAGCGTTGCGCGAGATCCGCCTAAGCGTAGCATGCTCGGGTTTTGTACAATTTGTTGGATGACGGCAGGTGCAAGATATCGCGAAAAGCTTTCTTGAATGAATTTCTTTTCCTGGTGTGTCGCGCGATAACGCATAATAACTCCATAACTTGCGCCTCCAATAAGCGCGACGACCGGATAGAGTATGGGAAGCGTTATTGCACGGGACATGAGGAACGATGCTACGCCCACATATGCAAATGTGGTGCCGGCAATGCTTGGGATGCTGATGTGCATGGGCGAATAGCGCATGACAAGAGATCCTATGCAGTACCCTACGATGATAAAGATGGGAACCCAATCACCAACGCTTCGCTCATGAGTATTATTGAGGAATTGTTCAATGGCATGCGCCTGTATGGTGACGCCACTCATCACCCCAAATGGTGTTGAGTGAGTGTCTTGAAGATCTGCGGCAGTGGCGCCGATGAGTACAATATTATTCGTGAATAGCGACGTATCCACAACGCCCTCAAGCACATCAATAGCGCGCACATGGGGGAACGATTGCTCGCCACCAGCAAAGAAAATGCGGCGCAAGTCTTGCGTGTGGCGTGGGAGTGGTGCACCAGCAAGTCGCGCAACGAGTGCGCTAAAACTTTCTGTCTCGCCTCGATACATGCGCACGCGTCGTGCGACGCCGTCTGCATCAACCGCAATGTTTGCAAACCCTTTCTCTGCGCGAGCTACTGCTGAAATGAGCGGTGCAAGAGCCCCTTCTCGTGTTACATCACTTGTCACTACAATAGAAGCAGATGTGCGAGCTATCGCTTGTGCCAGCATCGCATCATCGTGCGCGCCAAGGCGCGACGGTTCTTTAAAATTTACATCTATACCAATAATATCCGCGGCACCAATGCGCTGAATGAGCTGTGCAAATGAGGCTCGTGGCCATGGCCACTGTCCGTGAGCGCGAAGACTTGCGTCATCAATGTCAACAATAACAATACGATCGCGCACGAGACGTGTTTGAAGGAGTGCGTCTTGGAGGCGCGCATCCCAGAGGGTGCCAAGATCAATAAACCATGCGCCGAGCGTGATGGCGATAAGAGCAATAAGGCCAAGGATAAAACGCGCGATCATGGAGTGTTAGTTGAGTGGTGAGATGGTTAACGCATCGGGGAGCTGGGCTTTCAAGCCGTTTTTTGCCCGTACAAAAACGGTGTATGTTCCTGGGGCAAGCTCTGGCGTTGTCACAAAGAGCGTGAATGAATCGATGGTGCTAAATGGTACTCCTGCTGACCCAACCATTACTTCAGCGATTGCCGGAAGATTTCTCCCTTCAACAAACCGTTCACCGTTTAAAGCGAACTGTTCGCCCGGGCGCACTATTTTGGGCAACACCGAGCGAAGTAGTGGAGGAAGGGGCTCTGGCGTATTGGATACCACAAGAGTTGGTGAGCTTGTTGGCGTACTCGAAGACAATGGCGTTGTAAGGGGCGTTGCAAGCGGACTCGGTTTTATGAGCGGCGATGGTGATATAAGCAAGCTTGGGCGCGGAGATGCAGACGGTAATCGTGTCGCAGGAAGACGCGATGGCAACGGGCTTTGAATTCGCTGTATGATGCGTTGCATAATCGGACGATCCTGCATTTTTGCTTTGAATACAGGGTCATCGATGCGTTTTTCAATGGCGTCGCGGATAAACGTTCTTAGTTGAGCATTCTCTGGGTTTTTAATGTCATCTGGCTCAATATCGAGAAGCATGTTCTGCACAAACGGTTTTTTGAAATCATCTGACGCGAGCATGCGCTTTACCAATTTTTGTTTTGGATTTGGTAGTGATGTGGCATCAACATTAATAGTCTCACCTGGCTCTACATCGGTGTCGGTTCCGTCAATATCTTTTTGTGTTGCAGGGTCGCGTGCTTTTGTTTTTACCTTTCCCTCAATGCCGGTAATCTGCGCTTTTTTATTTTTATACTCTGTGCCAAAAATGGTGCCGCGCACAGACGCGACCGTCGTTTCAGTGCGTACATCATACGCATCATCTCCAGAGAGCGCGGTTCGTACTTTTGACCATATGCCACCAGAAACAAGGTCAATAAGTGATGTGCCACCATCACGAGAGAGTGTGGTTATGATTACTCGTGTGTTTTCGTCTACCATCGTAATAGTGCCGTTGGGATACGTGACGCGCGCACGTCCACCGACTCCGGTTTCTACGACAGCTCCTTCGGCGACAGTTGTTGTTTGTGCGAGTTTTGTTAATGCACTCTGTGCATCTTTCGCGTAAGAAACTGGCTGTGAGAGTGCCGTAAGAGTTGCTTCAGTTGATCGCGGCTCATTCGGTGACTGGACATCCTTCGGTGTTTTTTGCCGCAAGGCACCCCATGCTATCAAAACTCCTACAATGACTACGATAAGCAATATTTTTTTCATAATGTATGTGTGCGATTACGGAACCACGAACGAACCATGGGGACGATTGCTGGTATTAAAGAGATGAACACGATAGCAGCTATAAGTGGAAGAAGATAGCGATCGACGTCAGGGATGATACTTCCAAGGAAGTAGCCAAGGAGAGGAAGCCCGACGGCCCATAAGGCCGCCCCGATGATATTATAGAGCAAGAACGTGCGATAGCGCATGTGGCCAACCCCAGCAAGTACTGGTGCGAAGGTACGAACGATTGGGACAAAGCGTGCGAGTAAAATCGTTTTTGCCCCATATGTTGTATAGAACGCGCGGGCACGTTCAATGTGGTGTTTATTCCAAAAACGTGAATCATCTCGTGTAAAGATGCGCGGGCCAACGTGCTGGCCAAAGGCATATCCTACAGAATCTCCGGCAACAGCGGCAACCCAGCCAATAACACAGAGGATGCCAATATGGAGATACCCTTGTGACGCCAGGATTCCCGCGGTAAACAGCAGACTATCGCCAGGGAGAAAGAGTCCGATGAGAATACCAGATTCTGCAAACAAAATGCCGGCAATACCGAGGTAGCCAGCGGCTCGAATAAGTGATGGAAGATCGTCGAACACTTTACCTCTATCCTATCTTCTTTTTACAAAGATACAAGCAGTGATATTGTCGCAGAGAGCGCCTTGCAACGTGTTGCCACGATGTCGCTTTTATTGCACAATGTAGCTGTGAAAAAGGTCTTTGTAGCAACATACACGAATGAGGGGCTTAAGTTTCAAATGGTTTTAGGCCCACTGA
>JBBTTB010000006.1:0-70751 GCA_038064455.1 Patescibacteria group bacterium
TTGAAGTCACAGGGGATACATTCCTGAGTAATGCGAGTGTGTCTGGGAACTTAGAAGTGACGGGCACTATCTACGGTACGGTTTCCGGAACTATTAACCCAAATTTCACTCCTGGTTCCGTAGTGTTTGCGGGTGCGAGCGGAGAGCTTGCAGAAGATAACAGCAATTTCTTTTGGGATAACACCGCCAACAACCTGGGCATCGGCACCAAAACCCCAGAATCCAAGCTCGACGTAGCAGGCAACATTCTCGCCTCTACATCTGGTAACGTGCTTCTCCGCCTTACCTCCACCACCGAAGACGATGCAGACTTTACCCTCCGCACCACTGCAACCACCGGCTCTGTAGCTAGGCTCGATATTCTTGGTTCCTCATCTGCTATCTTCGTGTCCATTGCAAGCAGTGGGAATGTGGGCATCGGCACCACCACCCCCATGACCCGCCTTGAAGTCCAAGGCACTGCATCTGCATCTCATCTCCTTACCTCTGGTTCTCTCCAAGTAGCCAATGGTGGAGCAACCGTCAGCTACTCTCGCTTTGGGACCAACACCACCACCTACACCGACTTCCTCAACTCCACCGATGACCTCCTCCTCTCCGATGACCTGGAAGTAGACGGTAAGCTCTTTGCAGATGGCACCGCTTCTATCGCAGGCAGCTTTGAAGTCACAGGAGACACGTTCCTCTCTAACGCCTCCGTCTCCGGCACCATTGAAGCCACTACCATTAAAGGAGGCTTTACTGCGGGAAGTATTCTCTTTGCAGGTACCAATGGTGAAATCACTCAAGATAATGCCTCTTTCTTCTTTGATGACACGAATAACCGTTTTGGCCTTGGCGATACTACCCCAGAAACCACACTCGAGGTGGTGGGGATTGCGTCTTTATCTTCCGCATTACAAGTCGGCCGCGTACAAGCACGCTCTGAAACATTTGAGGTACAGGGCACTGCGTCTGTCTCTGGGACCACATATCTCAACAATGGAACTTCTGCACTGAATCTTCGACTCAGTGGCGACTCGCCAGGATTCAAGCTCATCACAACCTCAAGCGATACGGGGTACCGCAGCTTCTTAGTTGGAAGCAACTACTGTCTCGGTGGCGATCTTACTATTCTCCAGACTACCGACAATACTACGATCCCTGGCCCTGGCGTTACCGCCTGTGGGAGTAATCGGCGATTCGTCATCGATTCTTCCGGAAATACCGGTATTGGCACGGGCAACTTTACCCCCACTGCAACACTCACTGTTTCGGGCACCGCCTCCATCTCTGGCAACTTCGGCATCAATGCGAACATGCTCTATGTCAATGCTACGACAGGCAACGTTGGCATTGGCACCAAAACCCCAGAATCCAAGCTCGACGTAGCAGGCAACATCCTCGCCTCTACATCTGGTAACGTTCTGCTCCGCCTTACCTCCACCACTGAAGATGATGCCGACTTTACCCTCCAAACCACCGCCACCTCTGGTTCCGTAGCCCGCCTTGATATCCTTGGCTCTGCGTCACAAGCATTCTTTACTATCGCATCCAGCGGCAACGTCGGCATCGGGACGACGAGCCCCCTCGACCTCTTTGAGATTTCAAACGCATCAGAGAGCGCATTCGCCCTTGCACGTGATGATACAACGGTAGTCGCAGACGAACTCCTTGGTCGTATTGATTTCCGTGGCAACGATTCACAACTTACCACCCAAGGCGTATTTGCTCGCATGAGCGCGTTTGCAGAGAGCACCGTCTCCACAAACGCTGCGGCGGGCTATCTTACGTTTTCCACCACAGGAACCACTGCAGGGCTTGGCCCCCAAGAGCGCGTGCGCATTAACGCAGGCGGCAATCTGGGTATTGGCGTAACCACCCCAGAACAAAAACTTGAAGTAGGCGGCAATATTCTTGCTTCTAGTTCAGCCGTAGCACCAAGCCTCATCCTCCACAACACCTCCAGCACAGGCAACGGCACGGGTACCGATGGAAAGTGGACGCTTCAAGCAAACACGGGCACAACTACGTCAGACAAATTTAGTATTTTGAACGGTGCGAGCACCGAAGTCATGACCATTGCAAGCAGTGGTAACGTGGGGATTGGTACCACCACTCCCACAAACAATATTCTGTACCTCTACCGAAGTGTGACCACCGAACCATCAGCAGGGTATTTCTATGGACAAACCACATATCCAAATTGGAACTTCACACCAACCACCACCCACACCCTCATTGGTAACTACACCTACGCTCGCTCCAATGTTACCAAAGGTGCGCAGACTATTTACCAGTACGGCATCTATAACGAAGCGTATGCCGCCGCCCAGCCGAGTCAGCTGACGGGTGCATTTAATTACGCGCATCTTGCGGCGGGGAGCGTGACCAGCGACATTGTTCGTGGTGCGTACAACTATGCCGTAAACGAATCTTCTACAGCCACGGTGACTGAGCTATATGGCACACAAGTCGGAGCGCTCGCCCAAGGTCCTTCAGGAACGCTTGGCGGAGTAAGCGCAAGCGTGACTACTTCGGGCAGTGGCTCAGCAACCGCAGCTGCGTTTGGGTTTAACGCCCTGATAACCCTTAATGGCGCGGCGGGCACCACGCCAAACGTGTGGGGTGCGCGGACTGAAATTCGTAGCGCCACCGGGACGATTACCTCAGCGTATGGGTATTCTACAGATGTGAAAGAAGCGGGCGGTACTATTGATGACGGCTATTCTTTCGCCGGGACCTGTGCGGATGCAACCACCTGCTACGGCCTTTTCTTGAGTGGCGGGGACGCGGATATAGTCACATCATGGGGACTCTATACCGTTGGCGAGGACAAAAACTCTCTCGCTGGTAGTCTGGGTATTGGGAACGCCGCTCCCACCACCAAATTGCATGTCACTGGCGCCACAACAACAACAGGTGAGCTCATTACCGGCGATGCTCTCCAAGTCGCCACCGTTGCCACCGTTGCCTACAGCAGATTCGGCTCCTCCACCACCACCTACACCGACTTCCTCAACTCCACCGATGACCTCCTCCTCTCCGATGACCTGGAAGTAGATGGCAAGCTCTTTGCTGACGGTACTGCAAGTGTGAGTGGGAACTTTGAGGTAGGCACCAGCACATTCTTTGTGAATACATCGAGTGCGAATATTGGTATTGGGAATGTGACCCCAAACGCAAAGCTTGATGTATCGGGTGATATTCTAGCTTCTCTTTCAGCAACTGCTACCAATGTGCTTATTCACGCCGCCAGTACTACCGGCAATGGCACTGGCGCTGATGGCCTCTGGTACCTTCGCGCCAATACGGGTGCCACCACCGCAGATCGCTTTGATATTCTCAACGGAGCTGGTGTCGCACTCTTTACCGTTGCTTCCGGTGGCAATGTTTCTGTGGGCACTACCGCACCAACTGCCGCATTTGAAGTAAATGATACTGCCGCGGCAACGGATCCTTATATTCTCGTTGCTGATGGCACTAACAGAGCCGCGGAATTAGGAGATGCTGGCGGCGGCACAAGTGCCTACGGCTATCTTCGTCTTATGACGAGCGGCACTGCCGCAACGTATCTCTCGGGAGGATATAACAGTGCTGGGACTGCGAGCATTAGTTATATCAATGCTGGGGGTGCAAACGTGGGTATTGGCACCAAGACTCCAGAAGCAGGCCTTGATGTAGTAGGCAACATTCTTGCCTCTACCTCTGCGACGACACAGTACATCACGTTGAACGCCGCCTCTCAAACCAGCAACGGCACTGGCTACGACGGACGTTGGTACATCCGTGCCCAAACCGGCGCCACCACCGCAGATCGGTTTAGTATTATGAACAACGCCGACACCGAACTTTTCACCATTGCGAGCAATGGATATATCGGTATTGGCGACTCGACCCCCTCTACAACACTCGATATTACGGGAGCCGCATCTATTTCGGGTAGCTTTATGGTGGACACTGCAACATTCTATGTGAACGCGACTTCAAACAACGTTGGTATTGGCACGCGAACTCCGAATCAGCTACTTGATGTGAACGGCTACATTGTTGCCTCTACATCGTCTACGGACAATCGTATTCTTATTCATGCCGCCAGCGCTACCGGTAATGGCACAGGCATCGATGGTTTGTTCTACATCCGCGCAAACACCGGTACGGCTACTGATGATCGTCTCGATATTATCAACAGTGCGGGGGGTGTGCTTTTCACTATTGCTTCTGGTGGCAACATTGGCGTCGGCACCACTCAACCAACTGCGAATATTGAGATCGGTGGTACGGCTTCTGCAAAATTACTCTTCAAACTAGATGGCCAAAAGTCGGCAGAAATTGGTGACGATACTGGTGACGGTAATGGGATCGGTTACCTACGCCTTTGGAGTAATGGCAACAGTCTCGCCTATCTCTCCGCTGGAAGTAGTGTAAGTTACATCAATGCAGGTAACAACAACCTTGGTGTCGGTACTAAAACCCCCGACGGCAAACTTGATGTCACAGGGACACTTGTTGCATCGTCGTCGTCAACAAACCAGCGATTTATCCTTCACGCCGCCAGTACCACAGGCAACGGCACGGGAAGTGATGGAAAATGGAGTATTTGGGCATTTACGGGTGCTAATGATGACAAACTCCATTTCTTGAATGGTGCGGACAGTTACCTCTTTACCATCGCTTCCGGTGGCAATGTAGGGATCGGAAGCACGTCGCCTACATCAAAGCTTCAGATTTCGGGTGGTAACTGTGCTGACGATGCGGGCGGTGGCGGGTGTACTGCTGACTACGCCGAGCGCTATCCGACTACGGAAATTGTAGAGAAGGGAGATCTCCTGATGGTAGACACGTCGAGTAGCTCCTATGCATTACAGAAGGCAACCACTGACGGCCGCATGCGTATCGCAGGTGTCGTTTCTACGGCTCCAGCCATAACTATTGATGGAGGAGAACTAAGCTTGTTCCAAAATACCTACATACTCAACCCGCGTCGCCCAGCAGTTGCGTTGAAAGGTCGCGTACCGGTGAAGGTGTCTTTAGAAAATGGTGCGATTAATGCCGGCGATTACCTTACCGTTTCTTCAACTCCAGGCGTCGCCGCAAAAGCAACAACGCCAGGCATGGTGATCGGTATCGCGATGGAATCGCTTTCAACAGTATCGCCAACGGGTGACGATAAAGTGTTGGTGTTCTTGCAAACAACCTATTGGACGCCAAGCGTTTCTGATGTGGTGGTGAATGGCGGTATTTCACCAGTGGTACAGACACTTAATGCAGTGCTTGAAAGTGTGCGTGTGACGGGCGACGTGATTGCTTCAGGCATGAAGAAGACATGGTTTGCCACGCGCGACCTGTTTCCGAATGTGGACGTCTCTATGATGGCTCAATTCTGGAATGGTCGTGAGATCGCGATTGATTCTACAACATCTGATCCCGATGCGAGCATTTTCCGCAGTGACGTAACATCGCAAGGTGCCGAACAATCAAAGGTAGTTCTTGAAAACGGAGGCGAACAGCTCGCAACATTTGGTATTGATTCAACCCGTGGCGAAATCTTCCTCTCCGGGACTTCGAACTTGAATAGTGGTAGCGCGAAAGTCTTCTTTGACTACTCATTCTCGGCACTTATCTCACAAGATGTGCCTATTCGTGTCTTACTCACGTCTGGCCCCGGCATCGCTGGCACGCTCACGGTTCCGGTGAAAAACGAATTTGGCTTTACGGTTCAAGAATTTGGCCAATACAGTAATGGAACCTTTGATTGGCTCGTGATCGCCCGCCGTGCGGGTCAGGAGGCGGGGGATAGCGCAGTAGTAGGCCCAACCCCGACAGTTTCAGCGACACCTACACCAGCACCCACAGTTGACCCGACGCCTACTCCCGATGTAGTGGCTTCGCCATCGCCAGAACCAACTCCCACTCCGACCATCGAGCCAACCCCGGCGCCAACCGTTGATCCAACACCCGCACCTACCGTAGATGTTTCCCCGACGCCTACTCCCGATGTAGTGGCTTCGCCATCGCCAGAACCAACTCCCACTCCGACCATCGAGCCAACCCCGGCACCAACGGTAGAACCCTCTCCATCGCCATCTGTGTAATACGATGAAACCATGTCATGTCAAGATTGCGCCACGGAAAGCGGCGCAGGATAATAGAGGAGTAGCTCACATGTATTGCATGTCTGCGTACGGACCGAATGCACCCGTGCGGAGGCACACAATCGTGTGTTTATCATGAATATGTATGGCATGCCCGATGCAGTTCTTACTGCGTCGACTCCGCGTGTTGAGCGCGGACAAGAAGAGGGAATATATCGCACCATTGCGAAGTGGGCGGTGCTCGTGTTCGCGTTTCTACTTCCGCTGTTTGTGCTCCCCGTAACGAGTGCGATGATAGAAGCGAATAAGTTTGTGTTTTTGATTGTTGTGGCGAGCGTTGCGCTTATCGCATGGTTCCTCGGCATCGTTGTCTCGGGGACATTGCGCGTGCGCGTATCACCAATACTTACCATCTTAGCGGCGTTTATTGGCGCGGGGATTCTTGCGACGGCACTCTCGGTATCGCCGGAAAAGAGTTTGTTTGGGAATGGCATTGTCTTTGCCGGTTCGCTCACGAGCATCATTGCGCTCTCGGCGATCGCATGTGTGGCGCTTCACGTATTTGACGATCGTGGTCGTGTGCTCGCAAAAACGCTTGGTGCTGGCACCCTGCTTGCCCTGGTGATTGGGTTACTGCAGTTGTTAGAGATTTATATCCTTGGCGTTGATGCGTTTGGTTCTCGTGCATTCAACACCGTCGGTTCCGTGAACGCGCTCGGCATGCTTGCCGCGTTCTCACTTCCGCTGTTTGCGAAGCTACGCCTGCCACTGCCGCGCCTTAAGAAGGCGAACGTGGCACTTGTGGGAGTGGTGGTGAGTTTAGCAATCTTGGTGATTTTGAACTGGTGGGTATTCTGGGTTGTTACGATTGCCGGCATGATCGGTCTTATTATCTGGGATAGCGTTGCTTCGCTACGTATGGGAGAGCGTAAATTCCGCATGGCACACTTTCTTCTGCCCATGACCGTTATCGTGCTTGGAGTGTTTCTTCTCATCGTACACTTCTCGGTTCCTACGGTGCGTAATGCGCTCCCTGTAGAAGTTGCACCATCGTTCGGCCTTTCATGGGATGTGATGATTAAGACATTTGGGAAGAATTTGATCTCTGGGTTTGGCCAGGAAAACTTCCTTCTCGCGTTTGACCGCTTTGGCGCACAGCGTCTTGCGCAGACGACACTTGGGGATATTCGCTTCCTCTCTGGCACCTCTGAAGCTATGACGATGGTGGTAGAGCAGGGTGCGGTTGGTATCTTGGCGCTTGGCACTATGCTATGGATGTTTGGTCTTGCGCTCGTGCGCATGGCGCGACGCGTGCAAAGTGATGAAGCGGTGCACGGCGCAGTCTTTAGTATGGCAGTCGCTATGTTGGTTGGCTTCTTTCTCTTCTCATTTGAAGGAACGCTGATGGGTGTGTTTTTTCTCCTGCTTGCGTTGGTGGCGCTTGCGGCTGCAGCGGATCACGAAGAGCTTATTCACATTGAAGAGCGTCCGGCGTGGTCGCTTGCAGCTTCACTGGGCTTTATTACAGTGCTTATTAGTGTCCTGACTGGTGGTTACTTTGTTGCTTCGGCATATACGGGTGATGTGCAGTTCGCAAAAGCGTTGCGTGTTACCGATAATGCTCAAGCAAGCGAAAGTATGGCTCGCGCGCTTGCATGGGCGCCTGATACTGACCGCTATTTACGCGCTATTGCACAGCGTCAGGTTGCGATTATAGGCACGGAAATAAACGCCCCTGCGGGATCACAAGATGCCGAACGTCAAGCGCGCATCCAAACCGCGGTCAATAATGCTATCGGCGCCGCGCGGCGTGCAACAGAAGCTGACTCTTCAGACTCATTGAACTGGTTTACCCTTGCTACAACCTACCAACAATTGTTAGGCGTACTAGAAAATGCTGACGGTCTTGCCGAAGATGCCTATAAGAAAACGGCCGATCTCCGTCCGGGAGATCCAACCTTCAGTAATCAGCTGGGTACGATGTATTTAGCAAAAGCGGATCTTTCCCGCCAGCTTGCTCGCAATGCCGGTGCAAATGCTTCGCGTTTCAACGCGGAAGCAGAGGCTTCGCTGATCAAGGCAGAAGAACATTTCAAGAAAGCGATTGAAATGTCTTCGAACTTTGGGCAAGCGATCTATAATCTCGGCGCCGTCTACGATCGCCAAGGGAAGGTAAAAGATGCTATTCGTGAATTAGAGCGCATTGTTCCAGCAAACGCGAACAACGCGAATATGCTCTTTGAACTTGGCTTGCTCTACTATCGCGATGATCGCAAAACTGACGCGGTCGCAGCATTCGAACGTGCCGTGTTAATCTCTCCTGATTTCAGTAATGCGCGCTGGTATCTCGCCCTTATCTTAGAAGAGCAGAAGAAGCTCCCCGAAGCTATTGAGCAGGTACAGCGCATATTGTCTCTCGAGGCGAACAAAGATAACGAGACGATCCAAGAGAAACTCGTTCAGCTCGAACAGGGCCTCGCGACCATCGGCCCTGACGGTGCACTTGATGAAAAGCCATTGTAATGAACATCCCTCGCATTCAGATCTCACAAAAGGTTGCGCTTGCATGGAGTATCACGGGAGCCTTCATTCTCGCGCTCGCGTATGTGCTCGCAGTGCCTGTTGGTGGCGCGCCACGTGAGATTTCCATTGCGAAAGGGCTTGGTACGGATGCAATCGCTCGCACTCTCAAGGGTGCGGGCGTTGTGCGCTCATCTCTGGTGTTCTCGTTGTTGGTGCGCGCGCTTGGTGAGGATGGAAATTTACGCGCAGGGCGCTATATCATACACCCGCGCGACGAGAGTGCGTGGGACATTGCACTTAAAATGGCGGCTGGGCGAGCAGAGCCAGAAGACATTCGCGTGCTTGTTTATGAGGGCATGAATGTATGGGAAGTTGACGGCCAACTTGCGGCGGTTGGTCTTATCTCGCGTGGGGCATTTGCAAAAGAGTGGTATCAAGACGAGGGGACATTTTTCCCTGACACGTATCGTTTTCTGCCCGGAACAAGTGTTACTGAAATGGGGCGAACTATGCAAGAAAACTTTCGTGCAAAGGCCGGGTTCCCACGACAAGATACCCTCATCGTTGCTTCAATGCTTGAGAAAGAAGGAAAGACACAAGAAGAACTGGAACTTATCGCTGGAGTCATCCAAAATCGCATAAAGCGGGGAATGCCACTTCAGCTCGATGCATCAGTGATCTACGGTGCCTGTATGCGTTCCTGGAAGGCCCAGGGCATGCGTGGTACCTGTGATGTGACCGATGTGCCATCGGGGAGGGAAGCGGTCATAGATTCACCATATAACACGTATACACGCAAAGGGTTGCCAGAAAGCCCTATTGCTAACCCGGGGGCGATGGCGATAAAAGCGGCTGAACACCCGAAGGCATCAAAGTTTTTATATTATCTGTCACCACGCGATGGTAGTAGAGTTATTTTTACCGAAACGTACGCAGAGCATGTACGTAATCGCGCGAAGTATTTAGGGATTTAGGTTGGCGTGTATTCTGCAAAACCCTACCCAAAGACTCAGCACGCTGTCGCCGCCCTACTGGCGGCGCATCTAGTTCTCGCACCGTCGTGCTCCGAAATGCTTCGCGTATTGGGTAGGGTTTTGCCCATACGTTAGTGTGTCGCCTGTGCCCTCGGTTCTACCCTCTCGCAGCCCGAACAGTAAGAGTTGCTCAATAACGTAAGGTGAGGGCGAGTAGGAGCGCGAGCATTCGCAGGATGCTCGACGCGTGGTAGAGAGAGGGCATAGGCAACGTGAGAGGCGGGTATTGAGTGGTATACACTCAATACGGCAGCTTTTCTCGTAGATTCTTGCATTTTATGGGCTTTTTTGTATACTTGTCCGTAAGCCGTAGACAGCGGGCGTCCATAAGACCCGCCGAGGAAATACTCTTCAAAAGAGTCTGCGGCTGCGCGCAGGCTTTTTTAATTGGTCGAAGCGCGTAGCATAAACCGTAGTTTGTACCATGAAAACACGAACACAGAAGGCAACAGAGCTTTCTCTCTTAAAAGAGAAGCTCCCGAAAGCAACGATTCGCATCTTCACCACGTTTGCACGTGATGGGGAGAAAGGATTGTCGGTTGCAGAGATGCAGCAGCTCAAGCGCGCCCTTCGTAAGATCGGGGCAGAATTCCTGATCGCAAAGAAGAACTTGGTCGCTATCGCATCCAGCGACTTGCAATACGACGGCGTCGATGTCTTCAGCATGAATGGTTCCGTTGGAATCGCACTTGCGGAAGGTGATCAGTATGCCGCCGCTCGAGAAGTCTACAAGTTTGCTAAAGAGCACGAAGCACTCAAGCTCTACAGTGCATGGGGTGATGGCTACATTACACCAGAACTGCTCGCTGAAATGGCTACTATGCCGTCACGCGAAGAGTTGGTAGTACGTCTCTTGGGTATGCTCCAGTATCCGATCCGCTCGCTCGCGATGGTCTTGCAACAGATTGCTGACAAGCAACCTGCGGCACCTGCGCCCGTCACCGCCGAAGGCGGGACCCCGCAAAATGCGGTGGTAGCGGAACCGGTAGCGCCAGTTGTTGAAGAAGCCGCTCCTGCTCCGGATGTGTCAGCGGAAGCTCCCGCAGAAACACCGGCAGAAGCACCTGCAGTAAGCGAAACGCCTGCTGCTGAATAACCACGTATGGACAAAGCAACATTTATTGAACACATTGAAAAGATGAGTGTCAGCGAGCTCAATGAGCTCGTCAAGGGGCTCGAAGAGAAGTTCGGTGTCTCCGCCGCGGCATTTGCCATGGCAGCACCAGCAGCGGGTGGCGCAGCAGCGGAAGAGAAGGATTCCTTCACCGTTGTACTCACCAACGCTGGCGAGCAGAAGATTCAGGTCATTAAGGTTCTCCGCGAATTGACCGGCCTCGGCCTCAAGGAAGTGAAGGACATGACCGACAATGTTCCTGCGACCGTCAAAGAGGAAGTAAAGAAAGCAGATGCAGAAGACATGAAGAAGAAGTTGATGGATGCTGGCGCAACGGTTGACCTCAAGTAAGCCACTACGCAGGTAGCATCATAAAAGCCCCGTGAGGGGCTTTTATGATATGGGAGTGAGGACTTGTAAGAATGCTTTAGATATTGTATAATATAAATCTGTTCCTTAAGGTGAAAAACACTTCAATGGCAGAAAAACTGCCGTTGGCATAGTGCTAAGGAATGGGTAGTGAGGTGCGACATGCGTTGGTTCAGTCTCTGTTGGCTTTTTGCGGTGTCCATCGCGCTCGGTGTGAGTGGCACTGGGATCGGTTTCATCTTGGGTTTCATGGGCTTGCCGGTTCTGCTCTGGCATCTGGCGGTGATGCATCAGGCCCAAGCCTACTGCGATCTCGTGACCTGCGCCACGCGCGAAATGCGCATGACGATGTTGGGCGAGTTGGCGCAGAAACTACACGACGCACACGAAGACAACGTCGAACTGCAGCTTCTGGCGTCGCGGCAATCGCTGATGGAAGCAGAGAACACCATAGGCGATCCGGAGGCTCGTGCCAAGACGCTGCTGGAGTGGCGCAAGGAGAATGAGGCGCGACTGAAGAAGGAGCAGAAGCAAGTGGATCGGAAGATTCGCGAGGCGAAACAAGACTTCTGGCGCGCCGCGGGCGTCGTGCATGCGCAGCATGAGGGCCACGCGATGCCCAAGTCGTACAAGGAGCTGTTGCCGCCCAAGGACGCCGTGCCAGCGTACGACCCCGACTAAGTCCCTACAACAGGGCAACGCCAGTGGAGAGCATCTCCACTGGCGTTTTCATTTCTATACGCTGCTTTCTATTCCTTACTGCACCTGCCAGACTTTTTGATCTTCAGTGAGGTAGAAGAGCGAGCCGTTTGGATGCACTGTCGCGGTGACCACCTCGTGCTCTTCAGGGAAGGTGATCGTCTTAAAGAGCGAGCCACTCTTCTTATCTACGAGGTAGAGACGATTGAGCGTTGTATCAAGAATGTAGACATACGGGAGGTCTACGCCAGTAAAGAGTTGTGATGCAGGGGATACAGGAAGGCCAGTGCTTACTTCTCCCGTGCGCTCGCCCTTGTAATAGGTGAGGAGGGTGCCCGTTGTGGTGACTGCGTAGATGTTCCCATCAATGGCGATATCTACGACATCTGCAGGAAGTGAAGCACTACTCTTGAGCCATGCACTTGCGGTGCCTTTGCCCTGCGCTGCTCCTGAAACGCGCATAATGGTGCTATTTGCAACGCCGTAGAGATTGTCTCCAAATTGTTCAAGATGCGCGAGGGCGGTGGAAAGGGTGATAGGGGTGACGCTCTGGCCCTTCACCGATGCGGCGTTGGTACCAGCAATAACCGTGTGAAGGGAATCGCTTCCCGTAAGCGCGGTTGCCTGTGCGGGAACGGTAACCGAGTCAGCAATAGCGGAGGTGCTAATGGCGTTTAATGTGCCGACGGTTTCGGTGGTGCGATACACATACAAGCCGTTCTGTGCAGCGATGTAGCTGATCTTTGCTTCTTCTTTGCTGTTATCAAATGCGAGTTGCGGTTCAGCGAGTTTTGCCTGATCAAGAGCATCGAGCTCCGCAAAAAGTTCAGAGCGTATTTCTTGTGCTGCGGTTGATGCGCTGTCTCCAGAGATAAATGGGTTGAGCGCGGCAAGTGATGCGCCCAAGAGGGTTCGTGCTTCCGGAATCTCATTTTGGTTTACTTTAGTTTTAGCGATCTTCATTTGATCGCGGACATCGGAGATGACTGTTGCGAGGGCTTCTTCTTCTGCGGAGGGCGTCACGAGGGATCGCACAAAGAGGGTGCCACCAACGAGTGCGGCGATCATGACGACGAGGCCAATAGCGCGCGAGCGTGGGTTGAGGTCAGTGAGGCCAAGACGGCGGAAGAATGCCATGACGGGGTTCTTTTTTCGCCCCAACGAGAATTCGGAAGGAATGATGCGAGGAATGGTTTCTTCGCTTCCGAGCGATGTTGGTTGCGCGATGGGGGGCGTGTCGTGTTGAGGCGCCTGCGCAAAGCGGACTTGCTGTTGTTGTGGCTCTGGTACAAATGACGGTGCCGGCGCGGTGATTTCTCGGATCTTCTGCACGGTGATGTAGAGTGCGGCGCAGGAGAACGTATCTTTCTGTTCGCGAATAGCGGCAAGCTTTGCGATGAAGGCGTCTTTGTCGAGTTTGTCGAAATCACTCTTCACAAAGCGCTCTCGTGTGGTGAGCGAGCGATTGGGGAAGAGCGCAAGGAGGCGATCGTGTTCCTGCACTTTGCCGGAGATGATATTTGAGAATTGGCTGCCAGTGGCATCGGCATCTTTTTCGAAATGCTCTACATTGTTAAGTACATCAACAATGCCGCCCGTGCGCGCGAGGAACAGTTTAAACTTTCCGAGTTTGGAAATGAGGAGCGAGCCGTCAGCGATGGTGAAGATGCCCATGTTAATCTTTGCACCATTGTTTTCAAACAATTCGGAAACAACTTCGTTTACTTTGCGAAGCGTGTTTGAGAATGCATCTTTAATAGCAATGCCAGGGCGCGCGTAGTATTCACGCTTTGCAAGCGCGGCAATGAGGTTGAGCGCGTAGGCGAGATCATCAGTGGGGTGGCTGATGTTGCCGACCACGAAGAGATTACCCAACATGCGGGTGCTGTCTTGCTCGTCGGAGCTGTATGAGAATGCGTCCGCGGGTCCTTCAGGGTTCGCGCCAGAGATAGAGATTTCGTGGGCAATCGGCTTTAAAGTGATTTTTTCCATGGGGTTTACTTTTCGAGTCCTCTACGCTAGACTGCGCGGGATATTTTCAGGGCGCAGAACGTACTACCTGCATTCTACTGAAACGTCTGACCATATGTCAAAGAGTGTTCTGGATAACCTGTTTGGTTCGCGTGCGCGAGTCAAAATCTTAAAATTTATTTTTCGGACACATCCGGAACAGTTTACGTTTCGCGATGTTGTTCAACGCACGCAAGAGTCAGAAGATATTGTAAAAAAGGAGCTTGCCGTCCTTGAAAGTATGCACTTAGTGCGTCGCATAAGCAACGGTTCATAAGTATGCCTCCAAAGAAACGAAATCGCACTGGGAAGCGGAAAAAGAAAGCACGCACGCCAAAACGTGTGGTGCGTCCGCGCGTGGTGATGCCCGGCCCAACCTATGTGGTGAATAAAGAATTCGCGTTCTTTAACGAACTGCATTCACTTATTTTAAAACCATCTCCTGCAGAGCGCGGCGAGTTGATGCGCCGCATTGCGTCACTTGGTCGCGTGAAGCTCGCGGTTATCTCCGGAGTCTTTTTAAATACACCAGATCAAACAGCGCTCATTGATACGAACGCACCAACCGACTTGTTTTTAGTAGCAGATGATTATAGTAAACAAAAACTCTCTGCATTTTTGAAAGCCCTTGAATCAGAAGTAGGCAAGGAAATAAAGTTTGGTATCATGGATAGGGAAGAGTTTATGTATCGTTTTGGCATGTTCGATCGCTTCGTGCGCGTGCTCCTTGAGGGGCCCCACGAGAAGTTGATTAACAAGCTTGGCATTTAGGGCGCATAGCTCAGCTGGTTAGAGCGTTGCATTCACATTGCAAAGGTCCCTGGTTCGAGTCCAGGTGCGCCCACTAAATAGGGCACGCGACAGCCGCTTCCGGTTGTTGCGTGCCCTGATTGCTGCATACGCGCCTGGCTCGAACGCCGGAGCGATGTGTTGCCAGCTGGCAACACCGCGAGGCGGTGGTCAGTTTACCCGCCCGCCAGTTAGGTGGGCGGGCCCGAGCCCCGACGACTGGTCGGGGCGAGAGGCGAGACCGAGTCCAGGTGCGCCCACTAAATAGGGCACGCGACAGCCGCTTCCGGTTGTTGCGTGCCCTGATTGCTGCATACGCGCCTGGCTCGAACGCCGGAGCGATGTGTTGCCAGCTGGCAACACCGCGAGGCGGTGGTCAGTTTACCCGCCCGCCAGTTAGGTGGGCGGGCCCGAGCCCCGACGACTGGTCGGGGCGAGAGGCGAGACCGAGTCCAGGTGCGCCCACTAAATAGGGCACGCGACAGCCGCTTCCGGTTGCTGCATGCTCCGATTATTGTTTGACGTGCGTGAAATAACGGCGTATACCTATGCTGTTCGTTGCGTTCTTTCTCAACACAACATCGGCGGGCTCTACGGAGTTGACCGGTGGCTTAAAGGCTGTGGCTTTTAAGAAATGTGGTACGACGATACCGCATAGGTGTTACGATGCCTCTCAAGCAAGAGATGCTGGAAGCTGCTCCCAGGGCCGCCTCGTGGCTCGCGGAGCGATGCCTCAACACGCTGTCTCCGACAGACCGAAGGGCGGTTTTCGATGACGTGGTGCAAGAGGCGATGAACCGTAGCGATGGCGACTCCGCGTCGGCCCTCTTAGAGCTCGAGCTTCGTTACTTGGATTCTGGCGCGCTCGATCGGGTACCCACGCCAGAGACCGTGGAGGAGCAGTGTTGGGTGCGCTACCTTCTCATCGAGCATCGCTTCTTGCGCGTGGTGGAGGCTAGGTGCCTGCGTCCCAGCAGTATGGAGCCATTTGCCAACTACAAGCTGTTCGTCTGCAAAGAGGTGGCAGAGTGCTGGACGCCGACGCTTCATGGGCCCCGTGAGTTGCGGGCTTTCCGCCTTTTGGCGGCAATGGGGTGGTGTGACTCGCCAGAATATCTCGAAGCTTTTTGGGAGCGCGTTGGCGCATCTATGCCACCGTGGGCGCGCGCGATGTACGCGACTACGAGGGCGGAACAGAATAAGTTCATCGCGATCCTCCGTGAGCGCCTGGATCGGTTTCCGCGAACCGAGCCGCAGGATCCCGAGGCCGCTTTCTTGTACTGGCTTTCCTTGCCACGTGTACCTGCCGACTTGAGACGCTTGCTCGCCATGGCGTATGCGAGGATAGTCGGCCCCGACGCGATCATGCGCGGTATGATGCAGCAGCCGCGTAGCTAAAGCGCCAAACCAGCGGCCCCGGACCTGTCCCGAGGCCGCTTTTTTATGTGCCTTTTATTCAACATATCTGATTGACGCAAGTAAAATAATGGCGTATATCTATAGCTATTTGTTGCGTCCCTTAACAACTTTCGCTGCTGGGCCCTTAGGGGCTGATCGGCGACTCGGAAGCTACGGCCGACGAGCCTGTGCGACACGACGTTGTCGCGTGGAGCACCACTATGGCGCTCAAGATCGAATTCTGGACATCGGCGGAGGAAATTCTCCGAATGTTGCCGTCAGTATCCGCAGCCATGGCCATGAAGTGGCTTGCGGCGCCCTCGGAAGATCAGGAATCCTTCTTGGACGAAATCGTGATGACGGCCGCTCGGCGCTATGACGACGAGCAGACGTTTGCGCTCACCAACCTCATGTGTGCAGTGATCACTGAGCGGGAAGTTGCTGTCGCCAGAGACGGGACGGGCAACCGCTTCGAGAAGGAAAACGCTGCAAAGGCCGTCGCCGTTGAAAAGGCGCTGAAGTATCTCGACGATCTCTTCTGGCGCCTACCAGACTCTCGTGTTCAGCTCGACTATGAAACGCGCAAACCATACAACACGGCAGCGCTCACGGGAACGAAAGCGTTCATCTTCAAGCGTCTTCTGACGCAGTGGAAGTTGGCGGTGCCATCCGAGGTAAGCATCCGTGCGTTTCGTCGCGCGATCGCCATGGGGTGGCCACTCCCCGCGGAGACGAAGACCCTGCCTGGCGAAAGCGACATCGAACTGAAGGTTCGTGGGCGTTGGGTATCGGCAGATGAGCGCAAGCAGTATCTGACCACCCTACGCGAATGTCTGGGGGGTTTGACGTCGGATGACCCGGATAGCCTGTTCTCCCACTGGTTCTCACTCCAGGCGGTTCCCTCTGACATCCGGGACCTGCTTGCCATCGCGCGGACGAGGCTGGGTGGCCACCACCTGGCATCGCGTGACGTGGTGCGTGCGGGGATGCTCAACGGCTTGCCGCAGTCGGGGGTAGAGGTGGTCGCCGCCTTGGCTGTTCGTATGCGCCTGGCCGTGGAGGGGTTGACGCGTGTCAAGGAGCTCATCGCCAAGAGTATCCCAGCACCCCACATCCACCAGAGCTACTTCCAACGAGAGAGAATCATCGCAGAAGGAGTCGAGCGTGCGGTTAAGTACGCTTTCAATTTCTCTCCCGAAACCGTGACGCTGCAAATGACTGTCATGGTGCCGGACGAGATGTACGGTTCCAACATGTACTACCCCACCGTCGACGCCATCGAGAAGGTACAGTGTAAGGGCAATCTCCTCGACATCGCAATCATGCTGCGCTTTTACGATCCGAACGCTCGCGATCGTATCGTGAAGGAGTGCAGCATCGAGGCGGCCCCGCGCTAGCGGGCAACCCCGACGGTCTCGAGAAGCAATTCTCGGGGCCGTTTTCTTATCAATTTACTCTTTTCGATGCATGGTGCGAGTGAAATGCTCGCGCAAAGTCCCCAGCTCGGCTGGTGGGGCTCCTGCACACCCCGCGACCATTCGTTGTTCACGAAGATCGTGGGGTGTTTTACTTATGCACATTTCCGCTGTTGCGCGCATGCTCGGTGGGGTATACTGACTAGGTAGTGGTTGTAAGTGGGAAGAAGTGTTACATCGCAAACCATGCTTATTGGCGAATACCAACACACGATTGATGCCAAGAAGCGTCTTGCGATTCCTTCAAAATTTCGCCGTGAGCTTGGTGAGCGCGCCGTTGTGACTCGAGGAGTAGACGCATGTTTGTTTGTCTTTCCTCTCCAGCACTGGGAAGTGCTCGCAGAGCGCATTGCAAATCTGCCCGTTACACAGGGGGATAGTCGGTCGTTTGCACGATTGATGCTCTCCGGCGCTACAGAAGTCGAATTTGATTCCCTCGGTCGCGTACTCATTCCCGATCATCTCAAGAGTTACGCAGGATTGAACCGTTCAGTCGTTGTTGCGGGACTCTATAAGCGATTGGAAATCTGGGATGCCGCCGCATGGGAGCGTACCAAGCAAGAGCTTGAGAAGAATTCCGACCGTATTGCAGAGAAGCTTGGTGAATTAGGAGGCATTTAACGTATGACGGAGCACGTACATACGCCAGTTCTTTTAGAAGAAGTTATCACGCACCTCAACCTGAATCCTGAAAAACGATTCATTGATGCGACCCTTGATGGCGCAGGTCACACCGCAGCGGTGTTGGAGCGCTACCCGGGTATTCGCATTTTGGGCATTGAGCTTGATCCGGTGCAGGTTGCACAGTTGCCGGAGCGCCGCCCAGAAGTTGCACGGCAGATTATCGTGGTAAACGATAGCTACGCGAATCTCGCGCAGATCGTTGCTGACCACATCTTTCCACCCGATGCGATCTTGATGGATCTCGGACTCTCTTCGTGGCATTACGAAGTGAGTGGCAGGGGATTCTCATTTATGCGTGATGAACCGCTTGATATGCGCTTTCAGCCCGAGACAAATCCTACGACGGCTGCGGTTATTTTAAATACCGCTTCCGTTGATGAGCTAGAGCGCATACTGGCGACGTATGGCCAGGAACAGTTTGCAGACGCAATCGCATACGCAGTGGTTCGTGCCAGGTCGGCGACGCCCATCCGGACGACGTTTGACCTGGTGCGGGTCATTGAAAGCACAGTTCCCGCGTGGTACCGGCATCGCAAGTTGCACTGTGCCACAAAAACGTTCCAAGCACTTCGTGTCGCAATCAATGATGAGTTGTCATCAGTTGCGAATGGTATTCGAGCTGCAATCGATGTTTTGAATCCCAGTGGACGATTAGCGGTGATCTCCTTCCAAGGCATGGAGGACCGCATAGTCAGAGAGGCATTCAAGGCAGCGGTTGCAGGAGGAAGAGGTTCGTGGGTGACGCGAGCGACCCTTCGACCCACATGGGAAGAAGCAAAGCGAAACCCTCGAGCGCGAAGTGCAAAGCTGAAGTTATTTCAGAAGGCAGAGTAGATCAGTTCGTAGCCAGGGAGGGTAGGAATGCCTTTCCCGGTCCTCGTGCGTCGTTCGAATCCTTTTTCACCATTTTCTAAACTTGTTGTGCGGTGCAACACGGCGTTCATTTCGATAGTCGTGCTATGTGTCGCGGTGTATATTGTGCAATCAAATCGCGTAGCAACCCACACGCTTCGCGTTGGTGAATTACAGCGCGAAACTGTTGCGCTTGCCGCACAGCGTGGCATATTGCTCACGGAATCATTTGCCGCCGAAGAACCAGAGCAATTATCGTCATTTGCGCAGAGTCACGCATTCGTTGCTTCACATATGCCCGTACACCTGTTTGAATCAAGCAATGTCGCACGGCGCTAGAAGAAGTTTTGTACCATGAAGCGAATTGTACACGAACATACTCGGGTTTTTCTGTTGACGGCGGCATTTATTGCCGCCTTCGTGCTTGCGGGGTATCGCCTTATTGTGCTTGCGGGGGTGCAGCACGAAGAGTATACAAAGCAGGCGCGCGCACAATCGGAGCGTGCCACAACGCTCGTAGCTCGAGGGAATATCTTCTTCCAAAACGCTGGTGATATTCGACCAATCGCTGCGGTAAACCGTCGTTTTCCCTTCATCGTGGTTCATACGAGTAATACTGAACCAGAATTACGTGAGGGAATCGCTGACGCGCTTGCAACGGTGACCGGCGCATCAAAAGACTCCCTCATAACACTTCTAGCGCGTGAGAATAAAGAGCGCACGTTGCCGTACCGTCTTACAGAAGAGCAAGCGCGTGTCGTAGCCGATTTAGAGCTACCCGGGATTGGTATCGCGTATGCGCTAGATCGCGAGTATCCTAGTGGCACCCTTGCGGCTGATGTGCTCGGATTTGTTGGCTACAATGAACAGGGGCGTGCGGGGCAATACGGCATCGAGTCGCGATTTGAAGATGCGCTTTCAGGCTCGCTTTCACGAAGAAGCTTTTTTGCTGTGACGAATCCAATCAGTATTATTCGCTCACTCATTGGCGGCGAGAGCGCTCGTGCGGAAGAGTCAGATCAGCCGCGCGATATTATTCTTACACTTGATCACACCATCCAAGCATACGTTGAGAATGCGCTTGATTCAGTGATCACAAAATGGAAAGCAGTGGGGGGTTCCGCAATTGTACAGGATCCTCGCACTGGGCGTATTCTCGCGATGGTAGATCGCCCCACATTCAATCCAAACGAGTACCGTACGAGTAAGACAGAGGCATTTTTGAATAGTTCTGTGCAGAATATTTTTGAACCGGGCTCCACGTTTAAGCCATTTACGATGGCGGCGGGTCTTGATACCAATGCGCTCACACCACAGACCACCTACTATGATACGGGGTCAGTTGAGGTTGCTGATCGTGTTATTAAAAATTCAACACAACGTCCTGCGGGAACGCGAACAATGACACAAGTACTCGAGCTTTCGTTGAACACGGGGACAGTGTTTGCTGCGAAATTGATAGGCGCGGAAAAATTTCGTGAGTACATGGTGAACCTTGGGTTTGGTCAGCCAACGGGGATCGATCTCCCAGGTGAAGTGAGCGGCGATATCTCAAATCTTTACTCGGGGCGGGAAATTAACACCATGACGGCTTCATTCGGACAGGGTATCGCAGTGACTCCTATTCAACTGGTGAATGCATTAAGCGCCATTGCAAATGGTGGCAGGCTTATGCGCCCACTTATTGTAGATCGCATTATTACGGGAACCCGAGAAGAAATCATAGAGCCCGAGGTGGTTACCATTCCATTTTCTGAACGTACGGCGAGTCGTCTCCAAACGATGCTTACGAGCGTTATCGACAATGGCTATGATGCTGGTGGGCGTATCGCGGGCTATGATATCGCTGGAAAGACGGGCACAGCACAGATTTCAGGGCCAGACGGCAAGTATCTCGACGGTATTTTTATTCACACCTTTATCGGATTTGCGCCATCGTATGATGCGCGCTATACCGTGCTATTAAAACTGGACCGACCACAAGGTGTGACGTATGCGTCTAATAGTCTTGTGCCAACATTTAAAGATATCATGCAATTTTTGTTGACCTATGGTACCGTACCACCATCACGACGATAACGATGTCTTATAAACGACTCACGTTAGAAATGGTTCTTAAAGCGCTCGCTCGAGTGCTTGTATGGCGTTATAGGCCTTTGATTATCGGCGTTACGGGTAATGTGGGGAAGACTTCAACAAAAGAAGCTATCACAACAGTAGTGCGCACGCGTATGACGGTGCGAGCAAGTCCTGGAAATCTCAATAACGATATTGGCCTCCCGCTTTCTATTTTGGGTGATTGGGGAGACGCATACTACCATCAAGGCCCTTCTTTGGCTTTTTGGGTACGAGTTATTGGTTCTGCGGTGCGCGATTGTATTGTGCGTAGCTCGACATATCCGCGGGCGCTGGTACTCGAGTATAGTGCCGATCGACCTAAAGATATCTCTCGACTTGCGCGTCTCTTTAAGCCGCACATCGCTGTGGTGACGGCAATTGGAGACATCCCCGTGCACGTAGAGTTTTTCCGTTCTCCCGATGCGGTAGCCCGTGAAAAAAGTGCACTCGTACACGCACTCCTTCCTTCAGATTATGTCATTCTGAACGCAGATGATGAACGGGTGCTTGATATGCGTCTTTCTGCAAGGGCTCGCGTACGGACGTTTGGTTCTCAAAAAACCGCATCGGCGTCTTTCTCACATGAAGCTCCTTGGATTGAAGACGGTGTTATGAAGGGTATGGTATGCAAGGTACACTATGATGGCGGCTTTGTACCTGTGCGTATTCCGGGAGTACTTGGTCGCACAACATGCTATGCCGTTGCCGCGGCCGCCGCAGTGGGGCACATTTTGCATGTAAATGCCCTTGCGATGAGCGAGGCTTTTTCTAGCTACCGATCTCCCGCGGGACGATTACGCATTCTCTCTGGTATCAAACACACAACTATTATTGATGACACATATAACGCCGCTCCGGCAGCTATGCGCATGGCCTTAGAGACATTGCGTGATGTACCTGCGCGACGAAAGGTCGCGGTGCTTGGTGACATGCTTGAGCTGGGCGGATTTACTATAGAAGCGCATGAAGCTATCGGTAATAGTGTGCATGCTATTGCACAACGCCTCGTGTGTGTTGGCGAACGAGCGGCGCTCATTGGCCGCGTTGCTGAAAAACACATGCCAAAGGATGCGGTGCAATACGCACATACCGCAGATGAAGCCAAGCTCTTAGTGCAAGACCTTCTTGAAGAGGGTGACCTGGTGCTTGTGAAGGGCTCGCAGGGGATGCGCATGGAAAAGATTGTGGCAGAAGTGATGGCAGAGCCTCAACTCGCGAAAGAGTTGTTGGTGCGCCAGTATGGCCACTGGCTTGCCTCATAGGCCATTGCTGTGGCATACTAGATGTCGTTTTAGCATGTTGGCGTAGCATACTGGCCCTGTCGTCTAGCCCGGTCTAGGACACTAGATTCTCATTCTAGTAACACGGGTTCAAATCCCGTCGGGGCTACAAATACACAAAGACCCCCGGGCGGGGTTTTTGTGTATTTAGACCCTGTTGGATTTGAACAAGTTATTAATTTATGTTAAAAGTCTTTTTAAGGAGGAGAAATGCAACTACGCTATTGGCTACAAGTCCAAGGGTGTCCGAAGCATGAAGTGACCAGAGAGCGGTTCATCCAAGCAGAAAGAAACGCTGGGTTTTACCCAAAGAGCGGGAGCGGGGACGTGTTGGCAACGGGCGGGTTCTCCAGCGGGGACATCTTGGGATCGATCACCTACGAAGAAAGTGCGGCGGAGAAGAAGGGATCCTAACCATCCCCCACAAGCGTCCCTAGGGACTCGCTGACCGAGAACGGTCTTTTTTCATAGAGGGGGGTCTTTTCTTGACCTTTTAGGTGTTTCTGCTATCATGGCACCTTATGACATTTGCTGTTATTCAGACTGGTGGCAAACAATACAAAGTCGCTGTTGGCGACATTCTTGATATTGAAAAACTCGATGCCGCCGAGGGATCTGAAGTTACCTTTTCGGAGGTACTTCTTACTGCCGACGACAAAGACATTTCCGTCGGCCAGCCAATCGTAGAGAAAGCGAAGGTAACTGCCCAAGTGCTAGAGCAGGGCAAGGGCGAGAAGAAAATGGTCTTTCGCTTCAAGGCAAAAACTCGTTACCGTAAAAAGAAAGGCCACCGTCAACTATTCACGAAAGTGAAAATCATCAACATCTCCGCATAACGGAGATGTTGTCTTTTTTCGCCGTTGTGGCATAATAGACTCTTCCTTTTAGAGGAACGGAGGGTTATGCCAACAGTGCAGTGTCCCAATTGTGGCGGAGACGTCTCGTTGATCGGTGGTTCGGATCGTATCCCGACCCGTGCGATGTCTTGCCGTCTCTGCGGTAAGACGCTCGAAGAGGCTCAGGATGCCGCTCAGCGACTTTCTGAGAAGAACGTCCTTTCGAAGGGCGGCACCGGAGAAGTGATCTGTGACATGCCCGGTCTGTAACGAATCGCGTAACGTAGTCGGTATGCACCTTTTCTGCGTTCGTTGCGGGAAGGTGTCTGAACCCCGCACCGAGAGGGTTGCTACCATACTTAAAGATCAGCCGCGCATCACGCGGCCGTCGCAACCTCCCAGAATGCCACTCTGCACCTAGTGTGTGGGGAGGCGCAGGCCAAGGATTCGTCCTTGGCCTCTTTATTTTCTAAAATCGAGTGCGTTCTTGAGTGTCATCTCATCTGCATATTCCACATGGGTGCCAGAAGAAAGTCCGCGTGCAAGTTTTGTGATCCGTACATGTTCTAAGGGGCGAAGAAGGCTTTCAATATAGAGGGCGGTGGTTTCACCTGGTGCGTGCGCATTGGTGGCTAAAATGACCTCTACGGGGCGATCGGGGTGCGCGAGGGCGCCTACGCGCTGTATGAGCTCATGAATGCGGAGATTATCTGCAGTGACGCCATCTGCGGGGTGGATGGAGCCACCAAGCACATGATAACGGCCACGGTACAGCCCCGTGCGCTCAACAGATTCAAGATCGGTGACCTTTTCTAGTACAAGAATAGTGTACGGATCTCGCTTCGCATCCTCACAGACTCGGCAGGTGTCTCCATCAGATATATTAAAGCAAGTGGTGCAGGTTTTTACGGCAGTTTTGAGCCGGGTAATGGCATCACCAAGCATTACGAGATCGCGTTCGTCGTGGTTGATGAGCGCCAACACAAAGCGGAGCGCTTGGCGGGGGCCAACGCCAGGGAGTCTCTGAAGCATGCGCGAGAGCGCAATAATATGTTCGTTCATGGAGAGTTAGAACGTTGCGGGGCCGTCGTAGTTATGCTGACGGTCTACCTCATAGAATTGTAAACTATCTGGGTCAATATAGAAATCAATGTCGCCGGTAGGGCCGTTACGATGCTTTGCAATAATGAGTTGCGCCATGTTGAGTTTATTTTCTTGCTGGGCCTTGGAGAAATTTACTTTGTCATCGCGGTGAATGAACATGACCACGTCTGCATCTTGTTCAATAGAGCCGGAGTCGCGCAAGTCAGAGAGCTTCGGGCGATGGCCGTCGCGGCTTTCAATAGCGCGCGAGAGCTGGGAGAGTGCGATAACGGGGATATTTAACTCCTTCGCAAGTCCCTTGAGCCCCCGAGAGATTTCAGTGACTTGTTGTACAGCGCTATCGTAATCTTTGCGACCCGCCATGAGCTGGAGATAATCAACGACCACCGCGCCAAGATTGTGTTCAGCATGGAGGCGACGGGCGACAGCACGCATTTGAAGCACATTCATACTCGCGCTGTCATCGATAAATACGGGCGTAGTTTTCAGTTCACTAATAGCAGTGGTGATGCGGAGAAAGTCGTTATCTGCGCCATCGTGAGAGAGGCGTCCGGTGCGGAGCTTCCAGAGTGAAACACCAGACTTTGATGCAATAAAACGATCAACCACTTGATCTGTGGACATTTCCAAACTAAAGATGGCAACGGGTGTTCCGTTCGCCGCAAGTCGTCCCGCAATATCGATAGAGAATGCCGTTTTACCTACCGAAGGGCGCGCGGCAATAATGACGAGGTCAGAGCGTTGGAATCCTCCGAGCATTTCATCTAACTTCGTGTGTCGCGTAGGGAGTCCGCGCAGTTCGCCAGTGTCCTGCGTGCTGATGCGCTCCATCGCGGCATCCAAACTACTGGCAAGCGCTGTAAAGTTTTGTGGGCGAGACTTCTCGCCGATGGCAAACAATTTACGCTCGGCTTCGTCGAGAAGCGTTTCGGTATCCTCGTCTTCGCGGTAGCCAAGGCCAATGATCTCATGAGCTACATCAATAAGATTACGCAGGGTGCGCTTCTTCTGAAGAATGCGTCCATACGTAGAGGCGTGCGCGGCGGAAGGAACTGCGCTTGCGAGTGATGTAAGAAATCCAACGCCGCCGATGTCTGCAAGCACGCCTCGTTCTGCGAGTACGTTGGAGACACTTAGTACATCGATAGCGTCGCGCTTTTCAAACAAAGAAATCACCGCCTCATAGATGTGCTGGTGGTTGCGATGGTAAAAATCTTCAGGACGCAGAAAGTCAACAACGCGGTTGATGGCTTCTCGATCAATTAAAAGAGCCCCTAACAGCGTCTTCTCTGCGTCGGTGCTATGCGGAGGTGTCTGTGTGGGGACTTGTGGTGCGCTTCCTGCCATGGAGCTCATTATTCATCTTCTATACGTGTGCGCAACTCTTTCTGTGGAGAGTGTGTGGATGTCTCCGTGATTCTTTTGACCTGCATAGAAAAAAGGTGTATAGTACTATCTTCACGACGCATGCTTCACTAAGGAGGAATGCATGTCTAAGTCCCAGCCGTCCACCAAGGAGGGGCCCGAGCTCATCAACTACATGGGGACCTATTACAGGGTGGCCGGCTTCTTCCGCCGAAAGGGAGAGAAGTTCGTGACATTCTGTGGCGAGAGTGGGATCGAGCGGAGCGTGCCGCTCGCGAAGGTCTCCGTGATCGCCTGATCGCTAGAGAGCATCTCTCTGGCGAGGGGGGGTGGCAATGTTGCGCTACCCCCTTATTTATTTGCGCTTTAAACGATAGCCCGTAGGCGTGTCATCGATAGCGTAACCCTTTTGGATAATAGTATCACGCAGCTCATCGGCGAGTGTGAATGCTTTTGCACGCTTTGCATCCTGTCGTTGTTCCGCGAGCTCCTGAATATCTTTTGGAATCGGAGCGTTGGGACGCGGGATCACGCCAAGGACTGTGTCAAAGAAATCGAAGAGTTGAAAAATCTTGTGTGCGGAATGCATATCAACGGAACGCTTATCAAGTGCCGTGTTGATGGCGCGGATACTCTCAAAGAGTATTGCAATGACTGCTGGTGTGTCGAAGTCGTTATTGAGCGCCGTGAGCGCCGCTTCGTGGTGCGTCGCAAGCTCATGTGCGATTGATGCGTCTTGTTTATGCGCGTAAGGCGTATCTTCTTCTTGCGCAACGAGACGATCAAGACACTCTCTGATACGTGTTACTGCTGTTTCACTTGCATCGAGTGCTTCGTATGAAAAGGTAAGCGGCGAACGATAATGCGCGCCGAGGAGAAAGAGGCGAATCGCTTGTGGTGAATATGTCTCAAGAAGTGTACGGAGTGGAACAAAATTACCGAGCGACTTCGACATTTTTTCCTCACCCATGTGTAAGAAGCCAGCATGCATCCAGTGGCGTACAAATGGTGTTTTTCCTGACGCGGCTTGTTGTTGCGCTATCTCTGCCTCATGGTGGGGGAAGATGAGATCCTGTGCCCCTCCATGGAGGTCGTATTGAGCGCCAAAGTACGTTTCGCTAATTGCGGTGTCTTCTATGTGCCACCCGGGGCGGCCGTTACCCCACGGAGAGTCCCATGAAGGCTCGTAGGCGTAGTTTTTAGCCTTCCAGAGCACGAAATCGCGCGCACTGCGTTTGTTCTCCTCCAGTGCTACACGGGCGCCTTCTACGAGCGTCTTTGCATCAGTATGCCCAGAGAGAACACCATAGTTGTTTGGAAAATCTGTCTCATAAGCGCGCACATCAAAATACACATCAGAAAGATCCATGGGATCGAGCGCCGCATGACCTTCGGCTTTGCGCGCGGGTACTGCGTATGCGTACCGCTTGGCTATGAGTGTTTGAATCTGTTGAATAATAGCAGTGATAACATCGGTGGCGCGTACGTACGCGGTCGGGCTCGTGATTCCGAGTAGGCGCGTGTCGGTAAGAAAGGCTTCCGTATACGTCCGCGCAAGATCTTCAGCTGCTTTTTTCTCCGTGTGTGCGCGTTCAATAATTTTGTTATCGATGTCAGTAATATTCTGGATATATGTTACGTGGATGTCTTGTGCGCGTAACGCACGCGCAACGACATCGAACACTACAAAGGTGCGCGCATTTCCAATGTGGATGTAATCATAGACCGTTGGGCCACACACAAACATGCGAATAGAATCACCGGGCAAGGCAAGCGGGTCAACCTTTTTTGTGCGTGTGTTGTATGCGTTTACCATATACCAGGTATGATAAGCAAAATACCAGTGATTGTCATGACCCATGTCGCGCCAAGTGCCAACCCGCGGATGGTTGGGCTACTCACGCGATCGCCGACGATCGCCTTATTGTTTGCCATGTGGGTAATAAGAAGAATAAGTGGTGGCGAAACAATGGCGTGAAGTATCGCAGTATAAAAAAGTGCTTGTACGGGCGAAATACCGCCAAATGGAACGATGAGACCAACGAAAGCGGAACATGCAAGAACAATATAAAATGCGCGCGCACGAGAAAATGGTTTATCGAGGCTTCGCTCCCAGTCAAAAATTTCTGCGAGCACATATGCGGCTGAACCAGCGAGAACAGGGATAGCAAGAAACCCAGAGCTAATAAGTCCTAGAGTAAATAATACATATGCGTATTCTCCAGCGAGTGGGCGTAGCGCTTCGGCGATTTGTGCGATGCTCTCAACGTCGCGCGCGCCAGCGCCGTAGAGCGTAGCGCCCGTGAGCGCAACAATAAAATAGGCAACGACATTTGAAAAAGACATACCGATTACAGTATCGAGCTCAATAACGTTCAGACGATTATCCGTAAGGGGGCGAAATTTACATACGCGGATCCGTGTATTTTTTTCCCGAACCTCTTCCGCCTCTTCGCTCGATTGCCAGAAGTAAAGGTAGGGAGAAATAGTAGTTCCGAGAATGGCAAAAAATACGAGCACAGTATCTCGATCCCATGAAAGCGCCGGAAGAAGCGTGTGAACGAGCATGTCATATGCGTCGCCTTGAACAATTGCGAACGCGCCAATATATGCAAGGAGTGAAAGCGCCAGCCATTTAAAGATCGCAACAATGGTGGCATAGCGGAGCCATATGATCATGCCCACAATGAGAAGAGTAAGTGTAGTGGCGGTGAGCATGGTTGGAAGTCCGGGGAATAAGAGCTGTGCCGCACTTGTCATGCCAGCGATGTCCGCACCAATATTGAGTACATTAGCTCCAATAATGCCTCCAGAAACAATAGCGAGAAGCCAGGTAGGATAATGCCGTTTAATATTCCCTGTGAGGCCACATGCCGAAAGTGCGCCAATACGTGCGCTCATTTCTTGGATAGCGATCATGAACGGAATGGTAAACGGAAGCGCCCACAAGAGGCCAAATCCTGTTTTTGCACCCGCGATAGAATAAGAAGCAATGCCAGAGGGGTCGTTATCAGAAGCTCCTGTGATAAGACCTGGACCGAGCGCTTTCCAAAATGATCGAATAGAGCGGAAAAATGCCACAACAAAAATATAAGTGCATCTAGTATATCATGAAGTGGCATCGCTAGAGCTTCTGTGTGTGTATGATATACTGGCGTTCACTATGAATATTTCTCCACGCGAACAGGGTTTATCGCCCATTGGGATCATCGCTCTTTTTGCGGGGTTAGTGATCGTAGGAAGTGCCCTGTATGTGCGTTATGGGGTGCCGGACCAATCTGCTCGCGAAGATGGCGAGCCTGTAATCCCCACACCTTCTTCGATGCGACCAGAAACTTCAGCGCTTGCGCAGCCCATTCCTTTTTCTGGGACCAAGCTCGCAGGGTCGAACTCGCCATTTCTTGATTTTTCAGTTACTGATTACAGCGCTGCAAAAGAGTCGGGGAGAATGATCGTCCTCTTCTTTTACGCAAGTTGGTGTCCTATCTGTAAGGCGGAAATGCCAAACATAGAAGGGGCATTTAACCAGCTCTCTACGGATCAGGTTGTTGGATTTCGCGTGAACTACAATGATTCAGACACTGATGATGTAGAAAAAGGCCTAGCGCGCGAATTTGGCATCGCCTATCAACACACGAAAGTATTTGTGAGAAATGGCGCTGTGGTCCTTAAGTCGGGAGAATCTTGGGATACGACTCGATATATACAGGAGATCAATAAAGTACTTCAATAACTATGCTAGAATTCCCCGTTATCGCAGCATTTGTTGGGGGGCTCGTTTCTTTTCTTTCTCCATGCATCGTTCCTATTGTGCCCGGGTTTCTGGCATATCTCGCGGGAACAACTCTTGCTGATGCTCCGCAACGTCGCCGCGACATGTTGGTGAATGCGGTTTGGTTTGTGGTCGGTTTTTCACTCGTTTTCGCAGTGCTTGGGGTGCTCCTCAACACCATCCTCGCAACAGTTGCGTATGATGCGCGCATATGGATGTCGCGCATTGGTGGCGGAGTTATTGTGCTCTTTGGCCTTATGCTCATGGATGTTATCCGCATTCCCTGGTTTACACAGACGCATGCAATGCAGGTGCACCCCGATACATCGGCACGGTGGCTCACCTCATTTCTCTTTGGCGCTGCTTTTGCGGCAGGGTGGACTCCATGTGTTGGGGCAGTGTTGGGCGCTATCCTTACTCTTTCTATCGCTCAACCGGGGACTGCCTTCGTGTTATTAATGGCATATGCGTTAGGCCTCGGCATTCCCTTTCTCCTTGCTGCGCTTTTTGCCTCTGCATTTCAAAAGGGAATTATGAGGTGGGGTGGGGTATTGCCATATATTTCAAAGGTATTCGGGGTTCTTCTCGTAGTTATGGGGGTTTTGGTCATGATGCAACGCCTCGAGCGCATTGCATCCTTTGATATTCTGCTTCAGTTTTTGAGGCCCTAGCTATGTCCACAGGAGGGGGGATTTAGCACTCTTGACTTGAGAGTGCTAAATTTTCTATACTATCCCTGCATGCTTACGGAACGACAACAGCACCTCTTAGAGTTCGTTATTCGAACCTATGTACAGACCGCAGAACCCGTTGGTTCTGCGGCGGTGTGCGCGAGCGCTGGCATGGATGTGAGCCCTGCAACTATTCGTAATGACATGCAGGCGCTTGAAGAGCTTGGGTTTCTTACCCAGCCGCACACTTCAGCCGGTCGCGTGCCTACCGACCGTGCATACCGTTGGTTTGTTGATGAGTTGGTGCGACGTGATGAGCATGCACTTGTTCCCATTCGTGATCGTCGTCGCATTGATGCCGTTGTGGGTGAGGCTACTTTCGACTCTCATTCGTTGAGTAGACATCTTGCCGCAACGCTCGCTGATCTCTTGGATAGCGCTGTCATCACACACGTTCGAGACCACGATGATTTTTATAAATTTGGTCTCTCGGAGTTGATGGCCTTCCCAGAGTTTCAGCGTCTCGAGCGAACGATGCACGTTATGCATTTTGTTGATCGCTTCGATGATTTGTTCGGAGGCATAGAAGACGCGTTCTTCGGAAGCTGGCGGAGTGAGCCATATCGCATCTTTATTGGTAGAGAAAATCCTGTACGGACTATCCAAGATGAAGCAGTGATCGTGGCGCGCTACCGTCTTCCGGGTAACCTGTCTGGTCTCCTCACTATTATTGGACCGATGCGTATGGACTATCGTCGTAATCTTGCATTACTTGCATACGCAACCGACGCGCTGTCACGTGCCGCAGAAGAATCTGATGCTTATTAAGCTCTCATGACACATACCAACACACCACATCCAGAAGTTTCAGAAAGCGCCCAGCGGATCACCGAACTTGAAGGTCAGCTCGCTCGTGCGCACGCTGACTTTATTAACTATCGTAAAGATGAATCTCGTCGTGCGATAGAGATGACCGAGCGTGCAGGGGAGCGCGTGGTAAACGACCTTCTCGAAGGGCTCGATTCTGTTGAGGCGTTAGTAGCGCACACGCCTGAGGCCGTCCAAACGCAATTCGCTGATTGGTCAAAGGGCCTTGTCTTAGTTCGCGATCAGGTGCGTGCCGTCCTTATGCGCCACGGTGTCGTTGAGATTCCCTTTCAAGGAGTGGCTTTTGACCCAGCGCTTCATGAGGCTATCGGCAATGATGTGGTTGCCGACGTGGGGCAGGATGGAATGATCACCTCATGCCTCCGTGTCGGATATACCATGCATGGTCGCGTGCTTCGTCCAGCGCAGGTGCGCGTTGGTTCGTTCCGTGAGCAGAAGAAAGACAAAGCAGTAGCGCAGTAATTCATGAGAACGGGGAGAGTTTCTGCGTGGCGATGCTCCGCAGGCTACTCTTCCGGTTCGAAGAGTGATCAAGTAGAGCGCATTCCACAATAAACAGCATTCGGAGCCCGAGCGGGCAGGGTGTCTCCGTAAGGAGACGAGCGAGGGCGAGTGAGACCGCACAGTCCCGCTGGGGCTGTGACGGGACTGTTTATGTGGAATGTGCTCTACGAACTATTATTTATGACAAAAATTCTTGGTATTGACCTTGGAACAACTAATTCAGCAATGGCAATAGTAGAAGCTGGCCAGCCTCGTGTTCTTGAGAATGCCGAGGGCATGCGCACAACGCCTTCCATTGTTGCCATGAAAGGAAGCGAGCGGTACGCCGGTGTTACCGCAAAGCGTCAGGCGGTCACAAATCCGCACCACACGCTTTATTCGATCAAGCGCCTCATCGGCCGTCGTTTTTCTGACGCAGAAGTGCAGAAGGATAAAAACCTTCTCCCATATCAGATTCGCCAGGGCGTACACGATTCTGTTGAGGTACTCATGGGAGACAAGTGGTACAAACCGGCAGAAATCTCCGCGATGATCCTTCAAAAGATGAAAGCAGACGCCGAGAGCCGTTTGGGTCAAAAAATTACGGAAGCGATTATCACTGTTCCCGCATACTTCGATGACGCACAGCGTCAGGCGACCAAAGACGCGGGAGAAATCGCCGGACTGACCGTACAGCGCGTTATTAATGAACCAACTGCTGCCGCACTGGCGTACGGGTTCAATAAAAAGAAGGATGAAAAAATTGTCGTCTATGACTTTGGTGGCGGTACCTTTGATATCTCTGTGCTGGAGGTTTCAGAAGACACCATCGAAGTGAAGGCGACCGGCGGCGATACCCACTTGGGTGGCGATGATCTTGACCAGCGCATTATTCATTTCTTTATCGATGAATTTAAGAAAGAGCAGGGCGTCGACATCTCAAAAGATCAGATGGCGCTCCAGCGCTTGAAGGATGCTGCAGAGAAGGCAAAACACGAACTCTCCAGCACGCCACACGCAGAAGTGAATATTCCATTTCTTACCGCAGACGCGAGCGGGCCAAAGCACTTCACGATGACATTCACGCGTGCCAAGCTGGAAAGCTTAGTGCACGATCTCATCGACCGTTCTATTCAACTTACGCGTGATGCGGTGAAAGAAGCCGGATTCTCGCTCTCTGATATTCACGAAGTGGTTATGGTGGGTGGCCAGACACGCATGCCTGCTATCGTTGATGCGGTTCGAACGCTCTTTGGAAAAGAGCCACACAAAGATATCAATCCAGACGAGGTGGTTGCTATCGGCGCCGCAATTCAGGGAGGTATCATGCAGGGCGACGTGAAAGATGTCTTATTGTTAGACGTGACCCCGCTTTCTCTTGGTATCGAAACTATGGGTGCGGTCATGACAAAGATGATCGAAAAGAACACCACCGTTCCCGTTGCGCGAACGCAGGTATTCTCAACAGCAGCTGATAACCAGCCTTCTGTAGAGATCCATGTGTTGCAGGGTGAGCGTCCTATGGCAGCTGACAACAAGACGCTCGGCCGCTTCATTCTCGATGGCATCCCACCAGCGCCTCGCGGCGTACCACAAGTTGAAGTAACCTTCGACATTGATGCGAATGGCATCTTACATGTTAAAGCGAAAGATAAGGCAACGAACAAAGAGCAATCTATCCGTATCGAAGGATCTTCCGGTCTTACCGAAGATGAAAAGAAGCGCATGGTTGCGGACGCAGAACAGTTTGCCGCCGAGGACGCGAAGAAGAAAGAGCTTGTCGATATGCGCAATGCAGCAGAAACACTTGTCTACACATCTGAAAAAACATTAAAAGATGCGGGTGAGAAAGTGAACGCAGATGATAAAAAGGCCGTTGAAGATGCGATGGCCGCAGTAAAGCAAGTAAAAGACTCTGACGATGTCGCCGCTATCAAGAAAGCAGTAGAAGGTCTTTCAACTGCAGTGCAGAAAGTGGGGCAAGCGATGTACCAACAGCAACAGGCACAGGCAGCCCCAGAACAGCCGAAGGAAGAGATGAAAGAAGAAAAGCCAGCAGAAGAGCAGAAGTAAAAAGAAGAGCCCCGACGGAAAGTTTCCGCCGGGGGAGAGAGGGGTGCTAGTAGAACCGAGCGCTGCGGTGCGTGGGGCGCCCGGAATGTGATCGCTTCAGGAACGTGGGCCGACGATTTTTTGGCTCTTGTGGCCGAGGTGAGTGATTACCTGCCACGACGTGCCCGATGTGCCAGGACTGGCACTTCGGGTCGAAGTAGGCGTGGATCCTACCACCATCGGTTCTGTGCGGGTCACCATCGCGCCATCGCGCAACGACCCATGCCGCTTCTCGGCCACGGTATCGCCGCTTGTGACAGATGTGACACCAACCACATGCGAACTTCCTGTGTTGCGGACCTTCGGGCATCCGCACCTCCTCTACGAATATCGTAGCGCTGTGTTAGAATAAATGCATTATGGAAACTGTGGATACACAAAAAGAATGGGGCCTCCTCGTGCTGACGTTTTTTGTTGCGGGGGCGCTCTGGGGCACGGCGCGTATGTGGTTGGGGCCTACCGTACAAACGCTCTCTGACCCCTTCTTGTGGGGGCCGGTGCTTATGGTGGGAGTTGTACTCGCGGCGGTTATGAGCGTGAGCTACCTACTTGTTGAAAGTAAGTGGTGGCGGTTTGGTATTTCATGCGCGGCACTTGCACCGCTTGTTCTCGTGTTACCAGTAAGTGGAGCGTATGTAGCTGCGCTCTGTGCGTCATTGCTCATTATGAGTCTTGGGGCCCGTGATATTTCCATACACGCTGACCACGGGCGTGGTACAGGAAAGATTGTTACGGCGCTCTTTATCGCCGCATCACTTGCATACCTTATGGCTCCTGCGGTGCAAGATCGTGCGAACACGGGGATTGTACCCGATAGCGCCATCGGCATGATACAAAAAACTGTTGGAGCTATTGTCGGCTCGGAACTCGATAGGCTCCCATTCTTTCAACGCAAAGCAGTAGAGGAGCAAATCGCAGAACAAACTATAGCGACGATCAATACACTCTCTGCGCCATTTGCAAAGTATATTCCCGCGGTACTCACTCTTACGCTGTTCGCAGTGCTTATCAGCGTAAAGCCCATCTTCTCATGGCTTGCAAGAATCACTGGCCTGTTTATTATCTGGCTTATGCAAAAAATGCACATTGTTGAAGTGCATACAGAGACGATAGAACGGCAGAGATATGCTTTGCGCTAAGGCGTTGGCGTTGGAGAGGCTTCTGGTGAGGGGGACGGCGAAGGTGAGGGAGAGAGTATGGGGTCTGATACATTGCCAAGCACCGTAATATCACATCGATCAGTGCGCGCGGGGATGATTCCATTCGCAGGATCTCCCGAGATAAGCACTACGGGATACGCGCCCGGAGTTGCGAAGGTGACGGTAAACGATGCGCCGCTCCCCGCCACTGGCGATCCTTGCGGAGCGCGCCATGCATACATGCTCGGGTTGCCTCCAGAGGCAGTGAGCGTGATGTTCTCACCACTCGTAATAGTTGCGGTAGCGGGAAGGCAGAATGTTTGTGGCGGTGCTTGTGAAATATCAACAGCACTCTGCGAACCAACTCCACGGAAAAGCTGTACAAAAAATGGACGGTCCTGGAGCCACCATCCAGCGGCAACAATGGCGAGTGTTCCTCCTAGGGCGAGTAGTGTCTTGCGAAGCGTATGATCCATACCCTATAGTATATGTCTGATCCCCGTATTCCCACAAGGACAATCTATCCACTATGAAAGACCCCTATAGCATTTTGGGCGTTTCACGCTCTGCATCAGCGGACGAAATCAAAAAAGCATTTCGTTCTTTAGCGCACAAGCTACACCCTGATAAAAAGGGTGGCGATGCAGAAAAATTTAAAGAAGTAAATGAGGCATACCAAGTGCTCTCTGATACAGAGAAGCGTGCGCAGTATGACCGCTTTGGCTTTGCAGGGCAGGGATCCTATGGCGGCGGGCAACAGGGTGGAGGTCACGCTGGTTTTGATGGCACAAACTTCTGGGATTTCTTTGGTGGGGGCGGAGGTCAGCAACAGCAGGCAGGCTTTGGATTTGAAGACGTGTTTAATATGTTTTCTGGAGCTGGAGCCGCTCCTCGCGGTCCACAGAAAGGAGAAGATATGTATTTTCAGGTGCAAGTAGAGAAAAAGGATCTTGGAAAAACGCGAACGTTTTCTTTTGAGGGCTTCACTTCATGTGCAACGTGTCACACGAGCGGCGTGAAGCCTGGTTCGCGTATGAAGTCATGCGATACGTGTAAGGGTTCCGGACAAGTGCGCCAGCAAGTGAGAACGCCCTTTGGTGTATTTGCACAAACAGGTGTGTGTAATGCATGCGAAGGGCAAGGTGAAACGCCAGAAAAGAAATGCGAATCATGTGACGGCGTTGGCCGTTCGCGTGGTAAGAAAACGATAGAGATTCACATTCCAGAAAAGCTTGAAGGGGACTACGCTATCGCGCTTCCCGGATTTGGACACGCGGGAACGCGCGGAGCACCTGCGGGAGACGTAGTTATCACCCTCAAGCGCTAAACAAAGAGCCATGCGACGTGCTAGACTGCACTCGTATGGATGTACTCGAAAAGTTTAACCTCGCGCACATTGGGGCGAATATTCAAGCGCTCACGGGACCACAAGAACTTTTTGGTATCGCGTTGGTGGCACTTATTGCGCTGTACGGCATGAGTGTAGGAAAAACACGCGCCATTGTTTCGCTGTTAAGTATTTATATTGCGTTCACGCTTGCTTCCGCTTTTCCTTTTGTCGGCTTCCTTGAACGTATCCCATGGGTGGCGGCAACTGATGCTGGCATTGTTCGTGCCGGACTTTTTCTCGTTGCGTACATAGGCGCCTTTTTTATCTTTCAAAGTACGTCACTGCGTTCACGGTTATCTATGGGGGAGATGAAGCTTCCGCATGTACTTTTGATCAGCGTAGCGCAAGTAGGATTCTTGATGAGCATTCTCCTTTGGTTTGTGCCATTCACTGCGTTGCCAGATCACATCGCATCACTGCATCCTTATTTTGGAACCCCAGAAGCATTTTTTGTGTGGGCACTCTTGCCGCTTGGTATCATGCCGTTTGTGCACGGCCATAAATAAAACAAAACCCACCGTTGTGTTGGTGGGCTCTTTCATGCGTTAGGAGCGTGGTCCTAGCGAATGAGGTTGGCGGTAAGTTGTACAGTGATGTAGATGCTCATTGGCCCAAAGAGCGCCCCTAGGATGTAGGAGACATCGAACGTGTCTCGTTCGAATGGCTTGCCGAGAGCCGAGAGTATTTTCTGTGCCCACCGTACCTTTGCTTCTTGCAGTGCGTAGATCGTGATGTAGGTGTTCCACACCACCATTGCCACCAAGATGGCGGCGAGCGGAGTGAGCACTTCTTGAAGCACGAATGTTTCGGGGCCAAATGTGCGCACCAGCACTGCCAGCAGTGCCCAGGGAGCGATGAACGCACACACGCTCACCACACTTCCCATGAGGACGCCACAGGCCATGGATGGCCTCATGCTTCGTTCGGCCGCCTTGTCCTTTTGCGCGAGATCTTCTTTGATGAGAGTGGGCATCATTCCTCCTTTTTGTTTTTGAGTCTCGCCGCTCTCTCGTTTGTGAGGAATGTGTCGTAGCTCACAAAAAAGGTCCAGAGAGACCCCAAGAGTCCAGTGTAGATGATGATGACATCGCCGTGGTCTTTGGGGCCACCAATCTCCATCGAGAGGAAAAGATAGGTGGCTTCGAGCGCGATAAGGACACTACCAACCATCCCAAGCCAGCAGCAACGCTTCCACTCGGGGAACGACTTCCAGAGCTTCCAGTAACCTCGCATTGCGGCACCTCCTTAAACTTACTATATCACTTTTATAGAAAAAGTACAGAGCTTCCTATTTCTTTCCCATGCGTTCAGCATACTGACCGGTTTCAGTGTTTACGCGGATGATGTCTCCTTCTTCGATGAAGAGTGGTGCGTTAATGGTAGCACCAGTGTCGATTTTTACTTGCTTTACGCCACCTTGTGCCGTATCGCCACGAATAGCTGGGGGAGCTTCCACAACAGTAAAGTCCATTTTAACCGGGAGTTCTACGTTGATGATCTCTCCATTAAACATGAGTGCATCAAGTACCGTGTTTGCTTTTAAATATTGCACGCCAGTGCCGATAATTTCCTGAGCGAGCTGGAAGCGTTGGGAAGAATTGCCCTCTTCAGAAAACCAGTATTGGTCTCGGTGGTTGTAGAGAAAGGTGACTTTCTTGCGTTGTACGTCAGCTTCATCAAAGACGTCAGACTGTGCAAAGTTGCGTTCGAGCACTTTACCGTTGATGACGTTACGCATACGTGTTTGCACCACAGGGCGACGCTGTTGCATCTTAAGGTGGTGCGTTTCAAGGACCATATATGGCTGGTCCTCGTAAATGAAATACATCTTCGGTTTTAGGTCGTTGACGCCGAGTGACATAGGAAAATAAGGTTATTGTGCCGGACGATTGTACTATATCTTCGTGCTTGTTTCAAGGCAAAGAAATATTGGGAAAGAAGGCTTTGTTGCCGTTTAAAAAGAGTGATGCGGGAAGCAGTTTGCCACCGGGTTGTTGGAGAGAATCAACGGCGAGCACTCCAGAACCGCACGTAACGAGGAAAGACCCCTGGGCATATGCGTACACAGTGCCCGGAGCCCCCGTGCCAACGCTCTCTGGGAGTGCGTGGGCACGATGGATGCGCACATCTTCGCCATTCCACGGCGTCCATGCGCCCGGTTCCTGTGCAAACGCGCGGATATGATTATAAATAGCCTCGCTCGATTGCTCCCATGATATGCGCCCCGTCTCTCGCGTGACCATGTGCGAGAATGTTGCGTGGTCGTGGTCTTGTGGCTGTTTTTGTGCCGTGCCTTCTTTGATATGCATCAGCGCAATGTGCATGAGCTCTGCGCTTTCTCGTGCGGCACGCTGTAATACATCGGAGAAGTACTCATCAGGAGCGATAATAAACGGTTCCTGCAAAAGAATGGGGCCATGATCCATTTCTGCATCGATGCGCATAATACTGATAGCGCTTTGAGTGACGCCATCTTTTATAGCATATTGCAGTGGCGCGGGACCGCGATACTGCGGAAGCTTGGAAGGATGTGCATTGATGAATCCGTGGCGCGGGATAGAAAGGAGCGCCTCGGGAATAATCTTGCCATACGCGACAACCACGCAGACATCTGGCTTGAGAGACTCTATAAGCTTTTTTGCTTCAGATGTTTTCAGAGTTGTGGGCGTATGCGTGGGGATGGCGTGAAGTTCAGCAATAGAAGCAACGGGCGTTGGGGTAAGAATTTTTGATCTCCCCTGGTGTTTTGCGGGTGCTGTAATGACGCCACATACATCGAACTCTTTCGACTCAATAAGCTTCTGCAGTGTTGGTACGGCAAATGTGGGGGTTCCCCAAAAAAGAACTCTGTAGCTCATGATATTTTTTTCTGCTCTTTTGCGCGATCAGCGATGACGGTGCCATTGAGGTGATCGGTCTCATGCTGTAACACTCGTGCGAGAAAACCACGCGCTCGGAATTTATATTTTTTTCCATCGGCGTCATACCCTTTAAACATGACTTTTTTTGCACGAAAGATGGGCATGTACGTGTTGGGAATAGAAAGGCAGCCTTCTTCCAAGACATCCGTTTCTTTTGAGTATTCAGTAATCTCCGGATTCGCAAATGCGTCAGGGATGTTGTGCTCTTTTGCGAGCTCGGCGTCAATAACGAAGAGGCGAAGCTGTTGTCCCACTTGATTTGCGGCAAGCCCAACGCCATTTGCGGCAAGCATGGCGGTTCGCATGTCTGCAATGAGCTTAGAAAGCTGTGCGCTCCCAAACCAATCGTCGGGGACGTCTGGCATTGGGGTCTTTAAGATTTTTTGTGGAATGGTAACGATTTCCATTTCGCACATAGTACCAAGTGCGAAGTCTTACAGCAACGCCTCATCGAGCGATGGCGGGTTCGCAATGATGCGCCACGGTTGTGGTACGTGAGGGGCGATATGCGCAAAATCGTGAACTTCCTTTGTGCGAATCAGTATAACGCCCACCGTTTGGGCGCGGTCTCTGAATATGAGTGCGGGCACTGGTGTGCGCACCGTAACGCGTTCTTGGAGCTTATGATGTTGGATTGCCTGCATGAGGAGCTGGGCACATGTTTTTGCGTGCGTGTGTACGTGTGCTGGCGATGCACCGCGAATAGTGAGAGCAATAAGATGCCATGCGGGAGGATAGCCCGTGACTTGGCGAGCTTGAAATTCAGATTCGAGCCACTGCGGCACGTCATACTGTGCGGTAAGCGCTGGGTGATGTGGCGCATACGTTTGTACATGAACACTCTCTGGCTCCCACGCACGGAGTAGTGCGATCGTTGCGGCGCTTGATTCATCATTCGCAAAATCGGGACGATATGTGAGCGTATCGAACGAAGGAACAATAATGCGTCGGAATGCTACAGAGTGCTTCCAGCGGAAGAGTTTTGCAGTTGCAACAAGTATGGCATCAGGATGTTCGCGAAGGTGCGCAAGCACGGATTCGGGATGCGCCGTGGAATCATCAAGCATAAAAATAGGGACATCCGGTGCCAAAAAGGCACTTAGTGAAGCAATTTTTTCTATGCCCGTCGTACCCGTAGCATACAGAGATACTTTATGGCATCGCGGACAGCGATCAGGCGCTGGGCGAGATTGCGTACAGCGGTAGCACATGAGCTGTGGCGGCTCTGTGGCGCGTGTAATGCGCATGGGAATATTGCAGTTGGTGCATGCGGCATATGCACCGCAGAGGCGACAGGTATATAGTGATGCAAAACCTTTTCGTGTTGCATACACAAGTGTGTGACCGTGGGGATCCACTCGGAACACATCCTCGATGCTTCGCGCATACAAGTTGGCGTGTCCTGCGGCACGTTCAGCCCCCATATCTACAACGTGAAGCGTGTGTGATCTTTCGAGAAAGTTTTTTGTATCACTGCTTTTTGCCTGTACTAAAGGGAACGTGGTTATCGTTGTATATGTCGCGCCCCATTGTGTAGCGAGCCACTGCGCGAATGTCGCCGCATGAAGGCGAGGCGAACCTTCGCTCCAATGTCCTATGTGGCGTGGGTCAATCACAATGATGCGCGCGCAATCCATAAACGGCGCAAGGAGTGCGCTTCGAGTACCTATAATGACGCGCGCGTTTCCGTCAGCGATTGCTTCTCTTGCCGCGGTGAGCGCCTTCGCCCCAAGGTTTTTAGAAATGACAACCGGATTATGCGCCGCCAACACTTCTGCATATACGGGGATCCATTCGCTGTCGGGAACGATAATACAGGCCTGCGTCCCTTTCCGTAGCGAAGCGCATAGTTTTTGTACTACAGCACGTTCTTCACTCATAGAAGCGATTATTTCTTCTTCCGGCCGTTGTTTTGGTTTTGCTTCGGGAAGGCGAAGGAGTAGCGATGTGCGTGGACGAGCTCGTGACAGATCGGGGAAAAGAAGTGTGCACGCAGTCGCGAGAGAAATGCACGCTGTTTGTGCAATCCATGTAGCTACTGCGAGTGCGCCATCACTCACGATGAGGGCTGGATCGTACGCCGATATGATTTTTTTAGGCGCAAATGAGCCGGAGCGAATGCGCTGGCGGGCTTCAGAGAGCGAATGCACCTCAAGAACGATACCGTTGATTGTTCGTCGTGCGAGAGGGACTTTAACGAGCGACCCACGCGGTACTGGCGTGAGCGAGAAATAGGAGAGCGTTTCTGGCGCCTGGATGGGGATACGCGTAAGGGGGATAATGGTAAGAATAACCATTGTTTTACTTAGTGTAGCGCACGCACAGAGGCCCGCAATGGCTTCACAGGAGAGGGGAATACGGTATACTGATCACTATGGATATCCGCGTTCGCATTGCGCCTTCACCGACGGGCCTTTTACATATCGGAACCGCTCGTACGGCGCTTTTTAACTGGCTCTTTGCGCGACACGTTGGCGGCGCATTTTTGATACGTATTGAAGATACTGACAAAGAGCGTTCTACAAAAGCGTTCGAAGACGACGTCCTCAATGGCCTCGCATGGCTTGGTCTCACACCCGATGAAGCTATCGTGCGTCAGTCAGAGCGTACGCACATCTATACGGCCCGCCTAGAGCAGCTTCTCGCTGAAGGAAGGGCATTCTGGTGCCATCATACAAAAGAAGAACTTAATAGTGAGCGCGCACAACAGACCGAAAGAAAGGAAGCGCTCGTGCACGTGTGTTCTCATAAACATGAAGCGCGCGGCAAAGAAGTCGGGGAGGTTATTCGTCTTGTAGGTGCTACTGCATCGCGCCCACTCGTTTTCCCTGATGTGATTCGTGGAGACATCGCTTCTGATGCGCTTCTTCTCGGCGACATGGCGATCGCAAAGGACGTACACGAGCCCCTCTATAATTTTGCCGTTGTCGTCGATGATGCCGACATGCGCATCTCTCATGTGGTTCGTGGTGATGACCATATCTCGAATACGCCAAAACAGATGCTTATTGCAGAGGCGCTCGGTGTTGCGCAACCGTTGTTTGCGCACGTCCCACTTATTCTAGGCACCGATCGATCTAAAATGTCGAAACGCGATGGTGCAACATCGATCATGGAATACAAAGAGGATTTCCTACCTGAAGCTCTCGTGAATTTTATTGGCGCGCTTGGGTACACGTATGATGCCGAGCTGCTTTCAAAGGAAGACATGGCGAAGGCATTTGAGCTCTCGCGCGTGCATGCAAGTGGTGCCGTATTTGATCAAGCGAAATTACACTGGATGAATGCGCAGTATATTCGGAAACTTACTCCAGATACACTTCGTGATCTTGCACATGTTCCTGAAATGCCCGATGCGGCATTCCCGTTTGTCAGTGATCGTCTTGATCGTTTACGCGATGTGAGCTCGTTCTCATTCTTCTGGGAAGATCCGCAATACGATGCGACGCTCCTTTCGTGGAAAGGCGCACCGCTTGCCGATGCGCAAAAAGCGCTTGGCCGAGCACACGACATGTTGAAAGAGCTCGCCGTGCATGATGCCGCTTCTGTGCGCGTAGTATTAGAAAATATCGCGGGTGAGTTTGGTGGTCGTGGACCGGTGTTCTGGCCGGTACGCGTCGCGCTATCAGGGAAAGAGAAATCGCCGGACCCCGCAGATATTGCGGGAGTGATTGGTCGAGATGCCACATTACGTCGCATTGATCACGCGTTGTCGCTCTGCACTGTATAACTATGCGTATTTTTACTTCAATTCTTTTAGCAACGAGTATCTTCTCCTTCTTTGTGCCCATTGAAGCTTTCGCGGCGGAAGATCCTCGAGTTATTGAATTGCGCCAGCAGATTCAAGCACTTGAACAGCAGGCGAGTCAGTATAAATCAAACATTGCTGATGAGCGTTCAAAAGCCGATTCTCTCCGAAAAGAAATTAATCTGCTCAATACACAAATCCAAAGCATTGAAAATCAACTTGCATTGACGGGTAAAAAAATAGAGCGAACTACGTTTGAAATTCGCGGCGTGGAAGGCACTATCGGAGAAAAAGAAATATCCATATCACGAAAGAAAGAATCAATCGGCCGCCTCGTGTTCGCACTCGACCAACATGATCAAGAAAACATGCTCGAACTTCTCATGAAGAGCTCGAGTATGTCTGATTTCTTGCGGCAAGAGCAATATGCAGAAAGTGTCGCGCAAGAACTCCTTAACGTTATTGAAGGGCTTAAGCACGAAAAGGCGGTACTTGAAGGGGATAGGCAGGAGTTGAAAGTAAAAGAGCGCGAGCTGGAGCAACTAAGCGTCGAACAGCTCAACACAAAACTCTCATTGGGTTCTGCAAAATCTGGTAAGAATACGTTGCTCACGCGAACGAAGGGTCAAGAAGCCGAGTATCAAAAAATGTTGAAAGAGATTGAAAAGCGACAGGCAGAATTCTTTGCCGACCTTATCGAACTAGAACAAAAAGTTATTGCGGGAGGTTTCTATAATGTGCGCGTGCAAGCACAAAACGTACCACCAAAAGGAACAAAGATTTTCCAACCGCCGTATCCAAAAGGGGAGTATGTTATCACCCAGGGCTTTGGGATGACGTCGTATGCACGACGTGGGGCATACGGAGGCAAGCCGCATAGTGGTGTTGACCTTGTTGCGGGGCATGGCACTCCCGTGCGATCGATCGGTGATGGCGTTATTATTGCGAGCGGTCTTAAAAACCCTGGATGGGGGAATTGGATTGCAGTCAAACATCCGAACGATCTCGTGAGTGTATATGGTCACATGAGTTCGGTGGTACCGTTTGGCCAGGGTGCCGCAGTGCAGGTGGGAACGGTCATTGGATTTGAAGGTTCAACAGGCAACTCAACGGGATCACACCTTCACTTGAGTTTATATAAAGAATTTTTCACGTACACGAACGAAAGCAACGGTATGCTCTACTTTAACTATTTGCAGGGGACTATTAACGCACTTGATTACATGTAGCCATGAGAACAGGAACTATTCTTATTCTTGGCGGTGGCTTTGCAGGAGTACGTACAGCACTCGATCTTGAAAAGACGCTCGGTGCGCGAGCGAATATTATCTTAGTAGATAAGAACCCATACCACCTCTTCTTGCCAGCACTCTATGAGGTTGCTGCAGCGTATGGTGCACCACATGATCCATACACCATTATGTTGCGCCGTACTGTCGCCATCCCATTTAAGGATATCTTCGAAGGTAAGCGCATCACTCACATGCAGGCATCTGTGCTTGATGGAGATCTCGAACGGCGGATCATCCGCACGGACACAGGAATAGAAATTCCATATGACTTTCTTGTAGTTGGCTTGGGGAGTGAGGCTTCCGATTTTGGCATTTCTGGCGTCACCGATTATGTATACGGCTTTAAAACCCTTGATGACGCGATTGCCATTAATACTCGCCTCACCGATCTATTCCAAGAGGCAGAGCGGGGTGAGCGACGACTCCCCATTCGCGTTCTTGTGTGTGGTGCAGGTTTTACTGGTATTGAAACAGCTACAGAAATTGGCTCATGTGTGAAAAAATTTGCACGTGAGTGTAAGCTCCGTGGCCAGCCGACACACATCACGCTCTTTGATGCGAACTCCGATCTGTTGCCCAACGTTTCCGATGGTGAGCGTGAACGTATAAAAACGCGCCTAACCGCTCGTGGTGTAGCGCTTGTATCTGGTGCCCGCGTTTCTTCAATCGAGTCTTCTTGTATTCATCTCGCTGATGGCCGCAGCTTTGATGGAGATATCATTATCTGGACCGCGGGCGTCCGTGCCCCGGGCGTCCTAGAGCGGATACACGGCCTTGATCTCACGCCTCAAGGTAAAATGGTCGTTGATGAGCAATTGAATATGCGACGGTATCCGAATGTATTTGGTGTTGGTGACGCAATTCATTTTATGGATCACGCGACTCAAAAACCAATTCCTGCTATGGCATACCTTGCTATGGATCATGGGAAGATCGCCGCACAAAATATTTTAAGAGTGATTGAAGGTAAAGAACTTCGCACACACAAACCCTCGTACGGTGTGTGGGTTGCTCCTGTTGGAGGCAAGTATGCTGTTGCACGTCTTCCCGGAGGCATCGTCTTTGGGGGTTTCGCCGCATGGCTCTTTCGAGAGTTCATCGATCTCCATTATTTCATTTCCATCTTACCGTTTAAAAAAGCCCTCTCACTTTTTTGGAGAGAGATAAAAGTTTTTACTGCGAACGATTTGTAGCGACCCATAGATCGCGCAGGGGAGAGGAGTGTCTTTTTTATGGAGGTGTCCCCCGGCATATGGCAGGGAAGTGGTTATGCGGAGGAGAGGGATAGAAGGAAGTGGCGCACTTAAAAAATGTTTCATGCGCACGCGGCGACATGATCAACGCACCGCAGATTAAGAAAGAGGACATTGTGCGGGATTATTAAAAGTTCTTATTTCAAAGGCTTTTCAGAAGACCCTACGTCGCATAACCTATATTGTGCGACAGTCTCTCCTATGCGCGATATGGCGGTTTATATAAAAATCAAAGCGGCCCGGGTGTGGGCCGCTCTCCTGTTTTTGATCTCTGCCTCCTCTTGTAAGGATGCCTCTTATCTCCTTTCAGCCCCTTGGCACTCTTTGGCTCCGACCCTGACCTTTAGGCACCCCGCACCCTTATCCAGGTCATACGGGTGCATGTGGATCAAGAACTTGCCTCCAGGAGCCTCCAGACGTGTCACCGTGGGTGCGTTGACCTTCGTAGCGCCGTCTGCAACGACGCACACGCGGTCAACGGGAATCGTTCCGAACGCTTCAGCGCCTTGTGGGTTCAGCTCGATATACATCACGCCGAGCAACTCGTGTACGTCGGCGAACCTGCCGCACGTTGCGCGTTCATGTACTGGCAACAGTGTTTTCGTTTCGCCAACGAGAAACACCTGCGCAGCCATCAAAAACAGAAATTTCATCTCCGCCTCCAAAACATATTATACAATAATAATGTAAATAATCAAATATACGCCACGGTATGCTCTTGATACACTAATGTCCATGTCCCGCCTCATATTTGATATCGAAACCGTTGGAGCCGATTTTGAGAGCTTTGATGCCACAACGCAGGAGTACCTCCTCTCCAGTGCGAAAACGCCCGAAGAGCAAGATTTAGTACGTGATCGCATGGGGTTCTCTCCACTTACAGGAGAAATCGTGGCTATTTCCATTTTAAACCCCGACACCCACAAAGGAGCTACGTTTTTTCAGGCACCCGAGAGTAACCTTGAGCCGTATACAAAAGATGACGTGCAATATGTCCCCAGCACCGAAAAAGAGATCCTCCAACGCTTTTGGGACGCCGCGCGCTACTACGATCAGTTCATCACCTTCAACGGACGCGCATTTGATGCACCGTTTGTGATTGTGCGCTCTGCGGTGCACAGCGTGCATCCTACGCGTGATCTAATGCCTAATCGGTACAGCGGTGAAGGTCACGTAGACCTTTTTGACCGCCTCTCGTTCTTTGGTGCGGTGCGGAAGACCATGAGCCTCCACATGTGGTGCCAAGCGTTTGGTATCGCAAGCTCGAAAGCTGATGGAGTCACGGGTGATGATGTGGCTCGCCTGTTCATGGAAAAGAAGTATACCGATATCGCTGAATACTGTTTCCGTGATGTGGTTGCTACCGCGGAGTTATTTAAGATCTGGGAGACGTATATGCAACCTCCCCGAAGATAATGAACGAATATTCAAGCGTCGCAGACTTTCGTGCAAAAGCGGGCTACGAACATGGCGGCATGTGGTATCCCCGTGTTACCTCTATTCTTTCTATTAAGGCAAAGCCTGCGCTGTATGCGTTCTATGGTCGCATGCCAAGCTTTGCGGCCGGCAAAGCAATGACCGAGCGCTCAGCACAAGAAGGCACTGCGGTGCACGAAGCAGTAGAGAACATCCTTCGAGGCAAAGTAGAGGAGCCATCCCCCGCCGTATTACCAAGTGTGCGCGCCTTTCAAGCATTTCTCATGGCGCATGATGTAAAACCGTTAAGTATAGAAGAGCCGGTTATAAATGATGAGCACCACTACATTGGCACCCTTGATGTGCTCGCCGAGATCGATGGCCGCGTGGGTGTGCTAGACATTAAAACTTCAAAAGGCATTTACCGTGAATATGGTATGCAAACGGCGGCCTATATTGGTGCCCTTCAAGAACGTGGCACACTCCCCGACCTCACGAGTTGGGTCATTCGCCTGGATCAACACAAGGAATGCGAAACATGTGGTGCGCGCATGCGTTCAAAAGGTGGTATGCCTACGGTGCGTGGCGGTGTTTATACGTGCAGACACACATGGTCACCCGAACATGGCGAATATGAATTTAGTGAACTCCTCGACACCCAGCACAACTTTGAAGCATTCCTTGCCGCAAAGAAGCTCTGGGAATGGGAGCACGTAGCGTTTCTGAAAGAAATTGCCAAATAAAGAGAGCGATGGTACGATTTTCCCTTCGAAGGAGGCGGTGAGATGATTACGCTCGACATTGAAGTTGACCTGACAGCAGAGGGCCTGTGCGCACTTGATGAGATGGGCGAACATTGGGGACGCTCCAAAAGCGAGCTCGCCATCCTCGGCTGGACGCTCTTGATGCAGGCGCGTCTCTGCCATACGGAGGGAACGCCTATCGAATGCACGCTCCCCGACGGCACAGTCGTGAGGATCTCTGCCCTGAAGTAGGCATGCCCCCCGCACCATTGCGGGGGTTCGTTTTTATCTGCAATTATCCGCCAGAGAGTATCCTGCCGCTTGGGCGGCGAGTTCATTATCGAACCAGAGTTTGTTTTCTTCTTTAATACGCGAAACACCAGAGCACCAGCTGTAGTGGTACTTCTTACTGGAAGAGCTTTTTGAAACCACCACGCGGGCATCTCGAGGCGCTTGCGGTGCCGGGGTTTTGCCGCCCCCTATCCCCGCCTGGCTCGCAAGCTGTGCTGTGAATATCTGCGCGCCGTCTTCTATGGTAATGGGTGCTACGGTGCCGCTTTCCTGTGACTTGAGGCCTAATTGGTAGCTGATAAAGGCAATGGCGACCATGCACAGCACGACAAAGATCTCGTGGAATGAGCGCTTGACGAATGTAGCTGTTTTTGCTAGGATTTCTCTCACGTTTATTAGTTTACACGATCCGCTATGGCACATACAAAGGCAATAGGTTCAACACAACTTGGACGCGACTCACAGCCAAAATATCGTGGCGTGAAGTTGCATGACGGACAAAAGGCAGCAGCCGGTAACGTGATCATCCGTCAAACGGGTAGCACGTACCTCGCTGGTGACGGTGTCCGCGTTGGCAAAGACTACACACTCTATGCCGCGCATGATGGCATTGTTCGCTTTACCACTACTCGTAAAATGAACTATGATGGCTCACGTCGCGTAGCGAAAGTGGTCCACGTTATTCCTGCAAAGAGCTAATCACAAGCCTCGAGAAAACACCGCCCCATGGGCGGTGTTTTTGTTACTCCTCGGTGCCAGTGATGGTGACCATGACGGGCGCCTCGACTTCCTCAAAGAGGTTGAGCGTGGCAGTGTGTTCGCCCACTGTTTTTATGGCATGTTCGGCGATATGTACGGCGTCTACTTCCACAGATACCCCTAATTGCTTCAAAATGGCCTCTGCGAGCTCTTTTCGGCCCACTGCGGCAAAGAGGGTGCCTGAAGCGTTTGCCTTCTCCTGGAGCGAAATATGGGCTCCGGAAAGCTTATCTCGTAAGGCAAGGGCCGTATCGCGCTCTTCTGCCATAAGGAGGCCTCGCTTTTCCTGAAGAGCGGCAGCTTCTTTTTCAGCGTTCTCGGTTGCGAACTTCGCAATGCCACGAGGGATGAGAAAGTTGCGTGCATAGCCATCGGTCACCGTTTTAATGTCCCCGATCTTGGCTACACCGCGGACGTTGTGCAAGAAGATTACTTTCATAAGTGGGTATTATTTCAGGAGTTCGAGTGCTTTGTCAAGTTGTGGATCTTTGCCCGGAGTGCCAAACACTACCGTTCCTGCCGTGATTGCATCTTCGGAGAGCACTACTTTTACATCCGGCTCGATCCCCTTTTCTGAAATAGAGATACCATTTGGCGTAAGCCAGCGCGCAACAGTGACTTTGAGCGCAGAACCTCCGGGGAATTCAATGACTTCTTGCACAGAACCCTTGCCGAACGTCTTTTCACCTACGATGCGGATACTGCGAACATCATGGAGCGCGCCGGCAAGAATCTCTGACGCCGAAGCAGAGCCGCCATTGGTAAGAATAACGATCGAGTAGTCGCGAAGCTCTGGCTCGCCAGAAGTGCGAAAGACATTTTCGCTTCCATCACCAAACCGTTCAATGGTGACGGTGCTTCCTGGATCCAAGAACCATCCAGCAATATACACGGAAGAATCCAAGAGGCCTCCCGGGTTACTGCGAAGATCAAGAATGATATTCTTTGCACTTGTCTTTTGGATCTCGCGCGCCGCTTTGCGGAATTCATCGTCAACATTCTGGTTAAATGTTGAAAGCTCTATATATGCAGTGTTGGCATTTAAGAGGGACCACTCCACTGCGGGGATGCGGATGTTTTCACGCACCATGGCAATATCGGCATCGGGGTTGCCGTTGCGACGAATAGAAAGCGTGACCGTGCTTCCACGACTGCCACGAATAAGAGTGACAGCTTCTTCTACCGTCATGTCGGCCGTTGTTTTTTTATCGATAGCGAGAATAATATCTCCCGTGCGAACGCCAGCACGAAATGCGGGAGTATTTTTGATCGGAGAAATGACCGTGAGAAGATCGTTTCGTTTGCCAATCTCAATGCCGACACCGGAGAACGTTCCGGAGATCTCATCGCGGAACTTTTTATTCGTCACCGGCTCAAAAAAGACAGTGTATTGATCACCCGCCGCTTGGATCATGCCCGCGATGGCGCCATAGATAAGATCTTGTGTGCTTAGTTTCTCTGAATCAACAAAACGTTCATGAAGCGCATCCCACGCATTCCAAAAGAGTGTGAAGTCGACATCAGCAGGTTGGCCAACATTCTCTCGTACCAGCGTGCTCGCATGTTGCAAGGAACCACCAAGTGACCCCTCATCAGCAACAGATCCTAATATAAAACCAGCAGCGAGTGCTGCGAGGATACCTCCAAGTAATGTTAATTTTATGTGTCGTTCCATTATTATGTATGTAATCGCTGTGGGAATAATCCGTAGGTACGGAGATAGCGCATTCCGTCAAGAATGTGCCGTCGTGTCGTTTGTTTCATGAGCGCATCCCACAGCCAGAAGCGCCCCTTTGATTCACGTCGCAAGTAATGATACATGCGAGCACGTGATGCGCGGACAACAGTGAGCCTATTGTCCCAAATACGTCGTGCCCAGTCAACGTCACTCAAGTAGTGAAAGAACGTTGGATTAAAAAAACCAACGCGTTGGAGCGTCTCGCGGCGCGTCATAAGTGCTGCACCAAGTGCCCAATCAACTTCTTGGAGCTCTTCTGTCTGCGCATTAGTATAGAGATACGCATTGAGTGCTTTTGTGCGTCCCGGGATCCACATGCGCCGCGCGAGAATACTTGAAAGCGTTGGCATGCGGAATGTTGAAGCTTGCACAGTGCCATCAAAATTGAAAAGTGTTGGCGCAACGAGTCCAATCGCGGGATGTTCCTCCAATGTATGCGCCAGCATTTCAAGCGAGCCATGTTCTGGGACGATATCGGGATTCAAAATACAGATATAATCCCCTGTCGCCCTCTCTACACCAAGGATATTTCCTTTTGTGTAGCCAGTATTCTCTGTACGAGGCACAAGCACAATGTTTTGAAAGAGCGCCGCGCCTTCATCGCGCACCACTGCGCGTGTTTCTGGTGTGGAGGCACTATCAACGATGATCACCTCAAGGTCTGTGGTGGGTAAAACGGCACGCGAGAGTGATTGCAGTGCGAGGCGCAGAAGCGCTGGCCGCTGATAGTTCACAATAATGCAAGAAATACGCATGTGATTATTGCATTGAAGTGCTAATAAAATCACGGACGATCTGCCAATTACCATCACGTGGCAAAAGCACGTAAGAACCCGTAGAGCTCTTTGTCTCCTGGAGCACGTTCTCGGGAGTAAGTACGATGCGTTTCTGCGTGGTTGATCCGCTTAGTGATTTACCTAGAGACAAAAGGCTCGTCATGTCTAATACATTAATATCAGTAACAATGTGAGAGCGAATCGTCTGCATGAGCGCTACGATACGCCCGGGCTCTGAAAGGAGTTGGAGTGATAGTGCCTTATCTTTAATAGCACTGATTACTTGCTGTTGGCGCCGCGCGCGATCAAAGTCGTTTGAGGAATAACGCGACCGAACATAGTAGAGCGCTTGTTCGCCGTTGAGATGATTTTCTCCTGCTGGCAATAAGAACGTATAGCCCCACTGCTGTTTTTCTTCAAACGGCGTAGCTAGTGTAATAGTGATGCCGCCAAGATCATCAACGATCTTCTGAAATGCGGTGAAGTTAAAGACGACTGCGTGGTCTATATATACGCCAGTGATCTGCGATACTAATTTTTTAGTCCCGTTCAATCCAAGATATTCATATGCGGCGTTGAGTTTGTCGGCCCTCGTGTCCGTAATGCGAGTATACAGGTCGCGTGGAAGTGAAATTAAAGCTGATTTTTTCGTAGACGTATCGTAGCGTAAAAGCAAAATGGTGTCCGTAAGAAGCCCGCCATCAGGATCGTCTTTACCGCGCATGCCAAGGAGTAAGATATCGAGTGTTGCGTCTTTATCTGGAGTCACATACGAATCTTCTTCAATAGCGTGCACAAGCTCTGGAGGAAGTACGTGGTCAGCAATAATAGCTGTTCCAGACCCGCCTAGAGTGATATCAAAGCTTGTATTACGAAAAGACTGTGTCCACGCTATAAGCGCTATGGCACACAGTATAAGCCCTACGACGGTCAGCACGACTCTTCGAGAAGTGCGGGATTCTGACAATTGTTGGTTATTTAGTGAATACATGACCGAAGCTCATCTCCAGAAACGAGCACACGTTGTTGCACAAAGCCACGCTTTCGAAGCATACGGGGCAATAAAACGATCGCCTCTCCTATGCCTCGGAGTACGCTCCAATCAAACAGAAGCGCATAGCACAGGGCCCCAAGATCGCGCGCCAGAATAAAAGGAGCATCTATGAGAAGATGCGTACGCAACTCATTCTTAACCATTGTACACCTATTATTTCTCCAATCCAATTGGCGTTTCAGAGGTGTAATGGCTCGTCGTGCGCGGATGCGAGATGGCACCAAGGACTGCCACCAGTGCCTTACAACAGATTTTGTTGTTGTACGGTCGTGATATGCGTGCGCGGTGGGGCACAACACCTGTTTCCAGTCGCGTAAACGCATGCGCCACGCAATATCGAGATCGTCACCGTACCCTATGCGCAGATCGCCTATGTGTGCGTAATAGTCTTTATCAATAATACCCTCCTCGAGTGCGCTATCGAGTAAGGCGCTCTTCTTAAAGAATGGCATTGCTCCCTCAACGCCGAAAATAGGCGCGGTATCGTGTTGGCCGTCGTCCTTCTCCCCTTGTCCGATATTATATACACGCCGCGAACGAGACATGCCAAAGCCGCACGTATCAATGATGTGTGATTGATCCCATGTATTTGAGGCAATGTCCGCGAATGTGTATTGGAATACCTTTGCCTGTACCGCGCCGATACGTTCATCAGCGTCTGCACATGTAACAAGTGCTTCGATACAATCTGGCGCCAAAAGCACATCTACCGAAAGCGAAAGGATATATGCGCCGTGCGTATACTGCATCGCTTCAACCTGTCCTGGCCACATGCCAATATTGTGAGGATGTGCGATCATCTTAGCTTGAGGCAACATCTCCTGTGCGACAGCGCGCGTTTCATCGCGAGAGGCGTTGTCAAAAACAATGACTTCGATGTTCTGATATGTTTGTTTCAAGAGCGCTTCAGCGCACGCGCGCATGTAGCGAGCACCGTTTGAAACAACCAGCACAACGGAAACGAGTGGGTTAGATGCGGTGCTCATGTTTTTGATATCCCATAATCACTGCGCATACGGCGCCGATAAGAAGCAAGGCGCGCTCATCAAACAGTGCCGCATCGGTGATAAGGTACGCCCATATCCATGGCAACATAATAAGCGCCGTAACAAGGAACGCTTGATCACGAGGCGTTGTTGCTTTTCGTAATGCGCTTATTCCCGCAAAAAGAAGGCTTGCAAGAAATGAAGTGAACGCGAGAAGCCCGAAAAGACCAATCTCGCCGGCTATATGGAGATATACGTTATGCGCAGAAGATCCCGCATCAGCAAAACGTAGCTCCTGATCGAGAATGATGGGATATTGGCCAATGCCGACTCCAAGCAGTGGGCGCTTTTCTATAGAATCCAACGTGGCTCGCCAGATGGCAATGCGCTGACTATTTGATGTCTCGCCAAAATCAATAATGGAGCGCAGACGTCTAGTGAATAACAGATCATCTCCTTTGCTTAGTAAGAATTGCGGAGAAGTGACTATAGGCCACGCTACAAAGAATAGTGCAAAGAAAAGAATCGACGTTACGGTAACATAGCGCAGTAACGTTTGCGCTTGTCGTGAAAGGGTATGTCGTAGGAGCACTATGAGTAATACGCCAAGCGGAACAACTCCAATGCTTGCAACCCACATGCCACGGGTTCCTGAAAGGATGACGAATAAAAAGATAACGGGAACGAATGCGACCCACATACTTACTCGAGTGCGTGCTAACCGCCTAAGTGTTTCATACGCCTGCGCAGGGATACGAGAGTGTGCAAGCGCGGCGGCCATCACCGCAGGCACAAGTGCTATGAGGACCATGGGAAATGTGTGTGAATCCGGAAGGAGTGAGAAGATACGTAGAGAAAGTTGCTCACCATAGTATGCAAACCACGTGTTTCCAACGCTCGTTACAATCTCACTCCACTGCGTACCGAATTGTCGCAACTGGACTCCCTCACCCCAGATGCGCATGAAGGCATAGATGTCCATGATATAGGTTGAAAAAAGCTGAATGCCGGCAACGCCAACAAGCAACATAGCGACCCATCGCATACACGCAAAGAGCGCGCTGCGCACCTCTTCTTTGTGTGACAAGAGTGCGATAACTCCGAGCGGAAGAAGAGCGTTCGCAAAATAGATCAAACGCTTTAATGCTATCACACTATCCCCTGCAACACTTAGCGAGAGCACCGCAATACTAAAGAGAGCTATGAGAGACATTCCTGCCGGTGATCGCGCAAGGCCGGTAACATCTGATAGATTCTTGCGATAGGCATAAGCTCCACGCACTACAAGAAACACTGCAAACAACCGCCACATATTGAAATTATCAAATGTTTGAGTGATCGGAAGCGCAAGTGCACACGGCACCATCCCAACGAAATAGACGGCCGCATTCTCAAGCGACATGCGCGTCATGGCAAAAAGTCCGAAGAAGAGCACAAAGAAACTCGCCTCTCGTGGCAAGAATCCTGCCATAACGGCAAGCGAGATAATCCAGCTAATCACAAGCGGCGCCCGCCACGATTGAAAGAAGTGTGAAAGCATTATGACAGCGTTTCTGTTATTGCGGATATCCATCGGTCAGCATGCGCACGCCATGTGTATGTCTTAGCCCGCGCACGAATGCGATCGCGAAATGCGGCATCGGTGCGTAGGGTAAGCGATTCCACCATAACTTTCCGCATTCCTTCCGATGTGATTGGTTGTGGCACATACAGCGCATCTTCTCCAAATATTTCATGTGAAAGTGGCGTGTCAGCAACAATGGGTATCGCACCGTGGGCAGCTCCTTCAACAGGAGGCAAACCAAACGACTCTGCATCTGACACATACACTATAGCATGAGCTTTTGCATATAATGCTTCGAGATCTTGTTCAGAAATGTGTGGCGTATAGGTGATGCGCATGCCCTGCGTCGCGAGTGCGTGCACTTTCTCGGCAATAAGCGGCGGCGTGTATTTATCGGCACCTGCAAATACGCCGCCAACATCGGGATGCGTTACATATACTCTTTCTAATGCTTCTAACATTTCACGCACATGACGTCGCTCAAATGCTTGCCCCACCCATGCGAAGATCGGTTCCCGTGCTCCGGTGCTATACGCGCCCGTATCACGCACTGCCAGATGATTTACTATAACGTTCCGTGATGGTTGACGGAATGCTTGCGAAAGAAGTTTGGCAGAGTCGTGAGAAAGCGTCATGACGCGTGTGGCGTGGCGATATGCCCACCCCGCAAAAAGTCGGTATGCGAGACGATATTTCAGCGGAAGCGATGTTCCAAACATTTCGTACCCAACATCAGGAGTAAGCATGACGAGAGATGCGCGAACCCACGTGAACGGCAGTATGTAGTTTGGGAAATAAAGTGCACGCACTCCATGCCAATAGGCTAAGAGGGGCATCCATATATGGTAGTGCAGATTAAATGATGCCGGGAACCACTGTGGTTTTGTTATATGGCATTGAAAGAATTCAAGGTGCTCCCACGGCCCCGGCACAATACGTGATTTAAAGTAGAGGTGGATAACAAACTTTTGCCCAAGGTGTGGTTGTTGTGCTAATTCATTGACGAGTTCGCGAGTCATGCGCGCTACACCACCCACAGGATCTTCAAGTGACTCTGCTTCAATACCAATGTGTGCGCGCTGTGATGCTGGGTTCCCCCACACGCCTCGAAGCGCCAATGAAAGACCGCGCAGTACACCTCGCCAGTATGCGCTTCCCATGGATGCCCCTAGCGCTCCACGCAGAAAGGCATAGATACCCCACACCACCGCGCGCATGTTGTTTCCATATACCCACTCAACAAAGAGATAGTTGCGGGCATGCAGGGTGGCAAGGGTAGCGCTAGGTAGCGCCTTTGTTGCTGCAGATCCCTCATGAAATATGCTCGTTTCGCCAGTGCGTATTGTTATAGCCTTTTGGCGAACTCGCCACGTAAGCGCTACGTCTTCCCAATAGAGAAAAAAGCGTTCATCCCACCACCCTATCGCATCGCCACTCGTAATATGAAGAGCGCACGCCGCTCCATGTACATATGCGCGTTCATCCGTAAGCGGCGCATTGCCTCGAAGACCAACGGGCATGCCGCCTACATACGTGATGCGCCCCGAATAAACCCGCTTCCCGCCTTCCTCTATTGGGAATGCCACGAGTCCTGGCGCACCGCTAAGATCTTTCTGTATCGTTTCGCGGAATGCTGGAGAGACCCGTGTGTCACTGTTAAGAAACACAAACCATGTTGCTCCATCAGTTCGTGCGCGCACAACACCAGCATTATTTCCAGCTCCAAATCCCCCGTTGTAGGATGCATGAACGTGCCGCGCTATTGGAATGCGAGATGCAAATTGCTCATGCTCTGCTTCGGTATATTCATTGTTATCGATAATGTACCAATGAATATCCGTTCCCAGATGTGGCAGAAGCGACTCAGCGAGTCGTAGTATGGGCGCTTCTTTTCCAAAATGAACCGTGATAATTGCGATCATGATATAAATGTCTGCCACGCTTCGCGGAACCGAGCTTCGGAGAAAAAGGCACCTCGTGCGCGGATGGCCTCTTTATTATACGTTCGTTGCTCAAAGCGTACGAGGCATTCTCCTATCGCTTCCGGGATAGCATCATCAAAGAATTCGCCAGTTACACCTTCTTCTATAATTTCAGTGGCGCCACCAGCGCGCAAAGCAAGCACGGGCGTTCCATGAGCATGTGTTTCAGCGATAGTAAGACCAAAATCTTCTTCGTTCGGCACGATGAGCGCGGTGGCATGCTCCATATACGCGCCTAGAATTGCTTCATCCACGTGCCCCATAACGTGCACGTTTGGTGTCGCTTGACGTTGTAAAGAGTGAAGTAATGGCCCTGTCCCAATAATAACAAGATCGCGCTGAAGTCGTGAAAAGAGTTCTAACAGCATGCTCACATTTTTGTATGCGTAGAGTCGTCCCACAAAAAGATAGTAGGGCTTCGAGTGCGGCATGGGAGAACCAGCGTGTGCAGATTTTACCGGAGGATAGATGATCGCCTTTGCAGTGTGTGCGTAGTATGTCTTTATGCGCTCTGCTGCCGTTCGTGAGATAGCAACCCATTCAGTGATACGCTGTGCGGCTGCGCTGTCCCACAAACGCATCAGATGACGCATAAGGCGCATGCCACGTTGTGCGTGAGTAAGATCCCACAACTGCCGCGGAGGGCTCATACAATAAGAGATGTGGCGCGTTGTACGCGGTACAATAACCCCCTTACTCACCAACCCGCTCACCGAAATGACCACATCGTACCCAGTGAAATCAAAAGATTCTATAGCGAGTGGTAAAAGCAGTGCAATGAGAGGTCGAAAGCGAAGAAAAGAAGGAATGGCGCCGATGAAACTCTCACGGATATCGGCGTGCGGAAAAGCAGCACGAACACGCGCGTGATCCGCGTAGGCAGTATATATGGGGGCATCAGGCCAGATACGGTGCAGTGCATGCACAAGCTCCTCTGATCCCGATACCGATGTGATCCAGTCGGTAACGAGTGCAATCTTCATGAACGCTTTGCGATGACGTTTTTCTTATAGACATCGAGATTTTCAAGCACAATGCCTGTACCGCGTGCCACACAAAAGAGCGGATCGTCAGCAATATGTGCGGGGACACCCGTCACCTTCGTGATGAGCTGATCAATATTGCGCAACAATGCGCCGCCCCCAGAAATAGTGATGCCGCGATCCATAATATCCGAGCAGAGCTCCGGCGGTGTCACTTCAAGCACCTCTTTGATAATCTGAATCACTTCACGCAAACTTTCGCTAAGCGCATCAGTCAGTTCATTCGAACCGATTTCAATAATTTTCGGGAGACCTGAAGTAAGATCGCGCCCCTTGATGGTAATCTTTTCTTCGTTCGCCTGTTTCATAGCACTCCCAATCGCAATTTTCATGAGTTCTGCGGTGCGCTCTCCAATCGCAAGTGCATGGCGCTTCTTAATGTATTCAACAATGGCGAGATCAAATTTATTCCCACCGATGCGCACCGACGATGCGCTCACAATGCCTCCGAGTGAAATTACCGCGAGTTCTGTTGTCCCGCCACCGATATTTAAAATCATGTTCCCAATCGGACTATTGATAGGGATGCGCGCACCGATTGCCGCAAGCACCGGCTCTTTCACTAAATAAACTGCTTTTGCACCGGCATCGAGCGTTGACTCAATCACGGCACGTTTTTCCGTTGAAGTGATCCCGGCGGGGACGGAGATGAGTACTTCTGGCTTCAAAAAAGAGAAAAGCCCCCCAGCGCGCTTAATAAAGTAGCGGAGCATCGCACCAGTAATGCGATAGTCTGCAATGGCGCCATCAACGAGCGGGCGTGAAATGATAATGCTATCTGGCGTGCGCCCGATCATTTCTTTTGCCTTGTTTCCAACTGCCAGAATAGTGTTGTCGAGCACTGAAACGGCCACAACCGAAGGCTCGTTGATAACAATCCCCTTGCCGGGGACGAAGACAACTGTGTTGGTCGTACCGAGATCTATGCCTATTTTACGTGCCATAAAGCAGAGAAAGTGTAGCGTGTTATGCGGGGGTATGCAACCTGACATTTCTGGCATTTAGTCAAGTTTTCCTGTATACTACCTTAGCTATGGAAAAGCGAAAGCGCCGTATATTACTCGCTATAACCGTCCTTGTTTTTATTACAGGGACGTATTGGGCTATCATGGATGCCCAAGGATACACCTACAGCTTCTCGCAGGGGCGCTTTATTCGTACGGGAACCATTGTGCTCCGTCTTAACGAAACGGCAGATGTGCTCTTAAATGGAGAACGGAAAGGAAGCACGTCATTCCTCTCTCGCTCATTTGGTATAGAAGAATTACTTCCCGGCTCTTACACGGTAAGCACCTATCGTGACGGCCTCTCTTCATGGAGTAAAGTTGCCTCTGTCTCCGAAGGCCTCATTACAGAATTTCCACACGTGCTCATGCTCCCTACAGATGAAGCGCGCATCGAACTTCTTCGCTCACGCCTTGAATTAGATATGGCGGAACCGGCGCTCTTGCCCCTTCCCTCTCCTCATCCTCGTCAAACTCCTGTAGTGAGTCCCGTCCCAGATTCAACGCTCGCGTGGCGTAGCGATACGCTCATGCTTATTCAGAAAGATGGCACGCGCACTGATATCGTGAAGAACCCCACAGGCGCACGCCTTTCAGCGCGCCAAGATCGCTTGCTATGGTGGAGTGGCCGCGATCTCTGGGTGATGTGGCTTACACCGAACGGCACACAGCCTTTCTATCCTCAAGGGTACATAGAACGTATTTTCCGTGCTTCACGTCCCATTACCAATGCAATGTGGTTTGATGAAAACGCTACGCACATCGCTTTTAACGAGGGCGCAGGTATTCGCATCATCGAAATCGATACTCGCGGTGGAGTAAACATCATTCGCTTATAAAAAAGCGTCCCCGTGAGAGCGGACGCTCTTTTGGGGACATTACGTATGGTCCAGACGGTTTTCCAGAAATTCGAAAATGGCAGCTGGGACCACCCGGGCGATTCTTTTTCGAATCTCGCGCCGCATATGCCGCTTGACCTCTACTTCACCCCACACGGGCGGCCGCGCATTGAGATCTGAGAGAAGCCAGCAGTGTGGGGCACCGTGGGCATCTTCTCTCGCGATAGGGACAAGTCCTAGGACCTCCTCGACAGTCCCTCCGGGACGAAGTTGGCTCAACACAGTCGCAAGCTCCGATCTTTCGAGAATCACCGAGCACGCCTCCGCCCCCCATCGAACGCAGAAAAGTAGCTGAAGACGCACCTCCCCACTCTCTCTCGTGATAAAGCCGAACTGTTCGCTAGCCTTCATCTGCCTTATCTCCTTTATCTGCCTCTAGTGAGAGGCGGCGCTAAGACTACATCTTTTATTACTGTTTGTCAATAAACCAAAACGCCCCGTGAAGGGCGTTTTGTGTGAGATTAACGCTTTGACCACTGCGGTGACTTGCGTGCTTTCTTGAGACCATACTTACGGCGTTCCTTCATACGTGGGTCGCGAGTGAGGTAGCCCGCTTTCTTGAGCTTCTTGCGGAAGTTCGTATCAAACTGCTCAAGTGCACGAGAGATACCGTGGCGGATTGCTTCTGCTTGGCCAGCGATACCACCGCCATTCACTAATGCGGTAACCTTGAAACGTGCGAGTGACTTTAGCTTGCGGAGAGGTGCCTCAACGTGGAGCCACAATGATTTATCCGAAAAATACTCCGTATAGTCTTTGCCGTTGACCACAACGAGTGCGCGGTCTTCTTTCAGCGCATCAGTAGATTTGCGCGTAAAGAGACGCACGCGAGCAACTGCGTTCTTGCGACGTCCTACGGATTCAAAATACTTTTCTTTGGTGCCAAGCTCCTTATCACTCTCTTCAAGAGAAGGAAGCGTAGGCTCGTCAGTGTCTTCATCAGGCACTGCGATTCCGAGAACATCTAATGGTTGTGTGTCGTTCTGTTGCATGCGATAAAATTAGGCAAACACTAAACGCAGGATCATGCGAGCGCGGAGCGTGTTATCTGGGAGCATACTGCGGACCATGCGGCGCAGGACTTCTTTTGGCTTCTTCTCCCACAGTGAACCGAGCGTACGCGAGTTAAGACCGCCTGGATAGCCAGAGAAGCGGTAGATTTGCTTCTGTTCGAGTTTGTTGCCAGTAAAGACAACTTTGTCTAAGTTGAGGATGCGTACCGAGATTTCTGGATCCACGGAAGGATTATAGGTAACGAGATGCTTGCCGCGGAGCAATGTTGCGATACGCGTAGCAGCGCGACCAATAGATTGGCCTGCCATGTCGATCTCAACGATGTTTTTAGGTGTGGCAGTCATATTATGCAACAAATTCAATGCGAACCATCGGTGAACCATCAGAGGGACGCTGGCTAAGCGGAACGAGACGTGTGTATCCACCTGGGCGAGATGCGAAGCGTACCGAGATATCCTTCACGAGCTTCTCCGATGCCTTCTTACCAACGCGAGTCATAAGCTCACGACGTGCGGCCACAGTACCCTTTTTCCCCAAGGTGACCAGCTTTGCCACCGTTGACGTGAGCGTCTTTGCGCGAGCGGTGGTTGTGGCAATGTAACCATGCTCGATCAGTGCAGTCGCAAGAGAGCGCAATAAGGCAGCGCGTTGATTACGTTCCCGTCCAAATTTTCGTAGGTTGCCTCGTTTCATGTGCAATAATTATGCTTCCTTTTCCTTCTTTTTGCTGCTCTTTACGACTGGAGCGTCTTGGGATACTACATCAGGGACCTCAATCTTGGCAAGGGAAGTGAAGTGATCCGCAAGAATTTCAGAAGCATTGCGGAGCGCCGCTTCTGGAGTAAGGGTGCCATCGGTGACGATTTCCATGGTTACCTTGTTAAAGTCGATACGATCGCCAACGCGAATGTCATCGATGCGGAAGTTCACCAATTTCACTGGCGAGAAGATAGCATCAACGGCAATGACGCCAATAGGAAGCTTCTCTTTCTGGCGCTGCTCTGTAGGAACATAGCCGACACCACGCTCAACCGTGAGCTCCATGCTTACCGAAGCTTTCTTATCGGTGATAGTAAGAATTGGCTGTTCTGGGTTGATCACTTCAACATCCGCAGGAAGTTTCATGTCACCAGCAGTAACAACTTTCTCGCCCTTAGATTCAAGCACAAGAGTCACGGGACCGTCAGCAAATGAGCGCAAACGAATTTTCTTTACATTCAAAATAATCTGGATTGCGTCTTCAAGAACGTGGTCAATAGAAGAGAATTCGTGGTCAACACCCTGGATCTTAATAGAAGTAACCGCCGCACCCTGCAATGAAGAAAGCAATACGCGGCGCAATGGGTTTGCAACCGTTGCGCCATACCCTGGCATGAGAGGACCAACCTCGAAAACGCCGCGGGTGTTGCTGCGTTCGATCGTGGTGATTGTGTAAGGAGTTTGAATCATACGGGTGTGCGTCGTGGTGTTATGGTGAGCGGTCAGGAGGATTCGTGTCGGGAGCGCTCATATAACTACGCGATGCAACAGAAATTATCGTGAATAATATTCAATAATTGCCTGCAAATCATCAACTTTCAAACCACTGGCATCCATCTTCGGAATGGTGGTTACCGTTGCGGTCATTGTCTGCTTATCAAGCACCATCCATGCCGGAGCTTCATAGTTTGCAAGCCACTGCGGCATAAGACTCCCCATGAACACATTCTTCTTGCTGCCTTCGCGGATACCAAGGACGTCGCCTTGCGAGACGCGGAATGAGGGGATGTTAACTTTGCGGCCATTCACCGTAATGTGGCCGTGGCTTACGAGCTGACGTGCTTGGTCGCGAGATTGAGCGAAACCCATGCGGAAGACAGAGTTGTCTAGACGCGTTTCAAGTGCGGCGATCATTGCGTCATATGGATCTGTCTTTTCAGTAAGGGCGCGCTGGATGATGCTCTTAAACTGCTTTTCCATGAGACGATACGTCTTACGCACCTTCTGCTTCGAACGAAGCTGGAGGCCGAACTCTGAAACCTTTCCAAAGTTACCTGTTTTCCCGTGTACACCAGGTGGGTATGGACGACGCACCATCGCTGATTTCTGCGAGTGAGAACGCTCACCTTTCAAGGCAAGCTTTTCTCCTAAGCGACGCTCAATTTTCTCTCGTGGTCCAAGATATCGTGCCATAGTATGTAATGATTAGATGCGACGTGGCTTACGAGCGCGGACACCATTGTGTGCAACGGGTGTGCGATCAAGCAATGAAAGAATGTGCAGCCCACTCGATGCGATTCCGCGAATAGCAGATTCGCGAGCTGGGCCTACGCCACGAACAACGATCTTTAAGTTTGCAACGCCGTACTTCTTTGATTTTTCAAGACAGTCCTTTGCCACCAAGTTCGCAGCATACGGAGTTGATTTCTTCGTACCTTTGAATCCAAGAAGCCCAGAGGAACACCAGGACAGCACGTTTCCCTTCATGTCAGCGATAGAGATGATCGTGTTGTTATACGAAATGGAAATATTAGCGATGCCATTCAGTACTTGACGCTTCGCACCACGGCGTGCAGGAGCCGCGGCACCTGGTGTCGCGGAAACTTCAGTATCAACTTTTGTAACAATTTTCTTCTTTCCCATATGAATTAGGTCTTTTGGTTTGCATCCTTGCGGCCAGAACCCATGGTCTTACGAACGTTGCCACGTGTCGTGCGTGAGTTGCGGCGAGTGTTGCCCTTTAATGGCAGGCGGCGAGCCAAACGGCTTCCATGAAGAGTGCCGATATCTTTATATCGCTTAATGTTCTGTCCGATTTCTTTACGAAGATCGCCTTCGAGTTTATGGTCACGCTCAAGAATCTTCTGAATACGGTTGAGTTCATCAGCGCTCAATTCTTGCGCACGCTTGTCGCCATCAACCTTTGCCTCAACGAGAACCTTCTTACTTGTTGCCAAACCTACGCCATATAAATACTGAAGGGCGTAGAGCACTTTCTTATTATCAGGAATTTGGACACCAAAAATACGAGGCATAATCTTAACCTTGACGCTGTTTATGCTTTGGATTCGAGCAAATGCAATAGATGCGCTTCTTGCGGCGCACAAGCTTACACTTATTACACATAGGGCGGACAGAAGCTCGTACCTTCATAACAATCGTTTAAATATAGTAATGATTAATTCCGATACACAATCCGGCCACGGGAACCGTCTAGAGCCAGCTCCACAGCTACGGTGTCTCCCAGCATAACCTTGATACGATGGAGGCGCATCTTCCCCGCGAGATATGCGAGTATAATGCGGCCGTCGGGCAACTGAACGCGAAAGTTCGTGTCAGGCAATGCCTCAACTACCATACCGGTTATTTTTTGCTTCTGGTCAGCCACTCGTGAAAAGGAGCCGCATCCGTACATACAAACGGCGCGAGCTTGCATATGGTAGCAAAGCCGCGCTCCGCTGTCAACGACTATTCATTTGCGGGGCTCGGTTGAGGAGTTGCGTAGATCAGTTCGACTGAAATGTTGTTCGTGTCGTCCGGAGCCTTCGTCGCCCAGCGAGGCGAGAGCGTCACGCGGGCAGAGCTAATCTGTGCCTCCTGCGATCTGATAAAGCTTTCCAGTTGTCCTCGTGTTTTACCTCGTACACCGTCACGAATAGCATCTGCGGAAACTGCAGCAAATGCGGTTCCCCCAACTTGTACCGTACCTCGCAGTGTTCCTGCCTTTTCATCAAATATAGGACTTGTTACAGAATACGTTAGATATTCAGGCAAGATAGAAACGGGATGTCGCTTCTCAAGGGATTCTTTAATAAATGCGTGCATGTCTTCTTCACGAAAACCAACAGTGGTGATTGTTTGCTTCGCACTCGCCGTGAAGGTATCTACGGGTTCGTCTTGCTGTGCTGATGTAGTGATCTGTACTTCTGAAACTTTACTTGCACCGTCTACAATGACGGCACGCGTGCGTGCGTCGGTAAGTGCATCGGCGATAAGCTGTTTGAGGTCATTTTCAACTGCAGCACGAGCTTTTACGATATCAGCTTCGGTAACCACCTTCGCTTTACCTTGAATGCCTCCTGCCATCGGAGCAGATGACGTTGCTGTAAACTTCGCATACCGTTCAGCGTCATTACGTTCTTTAAATGCTGAAAATACAAAAGACGTTGGAGCTATATTGTAGGTAGCGCCAGGCTTATCGGCGATGACCTCTACAGTAGCTTTTCCGGGTTCAGAACCACGTATGCCGGGCACGGTAATAGTGCGAAGGGTGCGGAACATGAGGCCTTCTTTTGTTTCAAGACGCGTCGTTGCGATAAACGTCTGTGGCGTTGCGCTAAACGCGTTCATAATAGTGACGGTGCCACGAGCCTTTTGAGCGACGTCGCGCTCACCGGTTGCGGCAAAGGTTTGTGATGCCGTTTTTTCAATGGTAATAAACTGCCCTGGCATAACCCCCGTAGCTATGTTCGCCTCTTTTACGTTGCGATCAGCGAGTACAGGCAAGCTTGCCTCAAGTTTTGATGGGGCCGGAAAAATAGCAAGGTGCGCTGACTGCGGCGTAAATAGATAAATAGCAAGCGCTGATATTGCTAAAACAGTAAGACCAATGCCAATCTTTCCAATGGTAGAAATACCTTCGCCACGAGGTGTCACCACGCGTGGTTGCGTAGATCCCTTACGGAAAAGGCGCGAGAACCAAGATCCACGCTTTGCTGAAGAAGCCACCGGAGGACCCCAGATACCACCCTCCTTGCTTGGCTCACCCCATACTGTAGCGAGGTCTTCAACGCGAGTCTCTCTCTGCAGCGGCACCGTGGAGCGCTTTCCCTGTGTGCCGCGTACTGGCACGGCTCGTCCACGACCGATCGCCGAAGGGACGGCACTATCAAGGCGTCGGCCAGAAGCGGCAAGCGTTGCGTGCGGCATGCTACCAGAAACAGCAACTTCTTCCGCCTCTAAATCCTCTAATTCTTCCGGAGATGGCTCAAGATCGTCTTCAAGAACATCTTTATCTACGTCATCAGTATCTACATCATCTCCCTCTTCGACTTTTGTACCGTCGGCGTCAAGTTCTTCTTCATGAAAACCTTCGTCGTCCTTCTGACGCTTCGTGCCCGGCTCTTGATCATCATAAAAACCATCTCCGTCCTTATCAATTCCTCGATACGGCGCATGGTCGGGGATTTCACTGTCATCTTCATCTGGCTCACCCATAACTTCATCCGATGGAAGCACGACATCATTTCTTCCGGATACCGCCAACTGCGCTGCTGGCTTCTTCCGGGCGCCGCCTTTTGGTGTATTGAGCACTACTTCAAACGCATGATCACGAGCAAGCGCCGCAACATCCGAGTTGGGCGTCATAAAGGTGATGCGCTTTTCATTTGCGAGCGCCTCACTGGCAAGTGTTGCAAAGTCTTCTATTTGAGAAAACGCCTTGGAGCGTTTTGGGAGAATAAAAACAACCTCCGAGGCGGGCGTCCCTTGCACAATGCCAAGAAGCTCGTCGAAGGTATCGTCCTTGAGGACGTGTATGATTTTAGTACCTGCCATCGCATAAAAGTATAGCACAGAGCCCCTAGAATACGTGTGGAATAGTGGGTAAAGTGGGCCTTGCTTTTTATTCCGTCCTGTGCTATAATGAGCTCTGGTGATTTTGTGGTATAATCCGCTTGGAGGCCAGCCAATGCTCTTTCTCGCCTGCTCGTTCGCCGCCCTGTGCGGCATTCTCAAGATCTTGGACCGGATGTACCCGGTGCAGGATCAGCCCACCCCCGACAAGAAGTAGTCGGGGGCCGTTCTTTTTTATACGCCAAAGCGCATCGTGCAGTAGGTGCACTCACGGTCGTCACATTTTTTATCCCAGAAAGAAAGTGCCAGCACTTCAGAAATCACTTTTTTAATAGCTTCTTTGGTTTCGGCAACGGGGAGTTCATTAAGAGTGAAAGATTCTCCGCGGTATTTTTCACGTGTGTCTGGCTGTATGTATTCAATTTGACCCGATGTCATCTGTAGTGCGCCACCCTGGTAGCCTTGAAGGAGAATGGAATAAAATGCGAGCTGACGCGCCTCATCACCCGTCGCGTCTTTTGTTTTCCCTAACAGCGCGTTGCGCGTTTTAAACGCTCCTGTTTTGTAATCTAAAACGTGCGCTTCTGTTGGTGACAGCTTTTCAAGTTTGTCGAGTGCGCCGTGAAGCACAATGCCTTCATGCGCCGGTACATCTGAAATACGCAATTCATACAGCGCATCGCGGCGCCACAGTGATGCGCGCTCTGTAAGATATCCATCAACCATTTCTAATCCACGTTCTTCAAGGCGCTTGCGGTCACGCATTGTAAGGGGTTCGTGCTCGAGTGCTTTTATAAATGTGGCCCGTGCGATAGTAGGCACATGCTCCCCTGTGTGTGTAAACGCTTCTCCGTATGCGCGCAGTGCCGCATGAATCGCAGTACCAAGCTGTGCGTGTGCATGAGGTGCCTCTGGCATGCGCACTAAGTTCCTGAAGAAAAACTTCCACGGACACGAGAGGTAGTTGTTCAACGCCGTCACTGAAAGCCCTGATGTGAGAAAAAGATCTTTCACGTACGCGTGCACGTCTGCCGGTGGTTGTGGTACTGCCGCCTGCGTAGCGTAGGTCGTAAGATATGCCGCTTCAAATGCGTCTACCGGGAATGTCTCTAGGTGAGCTGGATGTAATTCTGTGATAAACCGAGAAGGCAGTCGTTCCCTATCTTCGAGATCGCGTACCGAGTAGGTAATATAGGCGACATCTTGTGCGCGCGTGAGCGCTACATAAAATACATTGCGTTCGTCGCTTTCAGGGTCTTGAGATACTGCGTCGGTAATGCGATACACCTTTTCGGGAAGCGTGAGGAGCTCGCGGCGCTGCTTGCCTCCCCACGTGCCATCAACGGCGTGGGCTATGATAACCACCTTAAACTCGAGCCCTTTTGCACGATGTGCGGTCATAACACGTACATACCCCACGGGGAGCGCGTGGACAGGGAGTGCGAGCGCGCCGTGATCATGTGCGCGAACAAGCGCATGCCATACTGCATCGAGAGGAATATCCGGAGAACGCGCCACGACACCGCGCACCGCAGCGTAGAGCGTGCGGAGTGCACGCATGTCGGTCATATCCTCGGGAGAATCAAAGAGATCAATAAGAGGAATGAGAAGATCGAGGAGCGCAAGTGGGCCGTGCTGTCTGCCATGCTCGTGTGCTTTTATGATGTGTGCGGCAAGTTCTAGAAAAAGCTTTGGGTGCACAATGCCCACATCACGAAGCGCTGATTCAGAACGGATAAGATTCCACGCATCTTGTCCGGAGCGGAGCGAGCGTAGGAAGCGGAACACATCGATAACATCGCACTTCCCCGCGCCAGCTTGAAGCGCTTCTGCAAGTGCATACTGATCGCCCGCGTTACAGGCGGTACGAAAGAGCAGTAGGAGTGACCGCATGCGAGGATGACGAAACAGTGATTGGTTCGCCGTGTGGGCGGCACGAATGCCCGCGCGGCCAAGTGCGCGCACAATGGGTTCTGCGTGCGCGTTGTCTCGAACCAGTATCGCGATCTCTTCGGAAGCGACTCCATCGGCAATATGTGATTGCACAATGCGCGCAATACCAAAAAGCTCTACATCGGTGTGAGAAAAAACCCCAAGACGTACTGGAATACCCGCAAGCGCTCGGTGCGCATGGAGAGGCTCACTCTGTGGCGCAAGGCCATGAGCCGCATCGAGTACGTGTTGCGTTGAGCGATAGTTGGTATCGAGTGTCACCACACGCATTTTTTTAAATGCTCGCTGAAGCGCGTGAAAGTTTTCATGCGACGCTCCCTGAAAACGGTAGATGGCCTGCTTCGTGTCGCCAACAACAAAAATATTCGGACTCGCGTCGTCGTGAATAATTGCATCTACTAGCCCATGCTGTGCGGCGTTTGTATCCTGGTGCTCATCAATGAGAATGTGTTGGTAGCGCTCGCGCACATCAGCGGCGATTTCACTGTCGTGCATCATCGCATCGCGCGCGCGAATAATCATATCGTCAAAGTCATACCAGCGGCGTGCGGCACACGCATCCATATATGCTCCATAGAGCTTTACGAGCTCCGCGCGTCGCGCGTACATGCGATCTGATGTTTCTTTTTCATCATCTCCGGGAACATCCTCTCGAACAATCTGCGTAAACACTTCTGGTGATACGCCCTCGCGCTTTAATTCACTGATAGCACGGACACAATGCTGGATATAATATTCAGGATCACCACTCGGACGGAGCGCTTCATATTCTCCGGTTTGTAAAAGTTCGGAAAGGAGATCAACGCCTTCCACATCGGTCATTGCGCGGCCACCAATCACATCAGGGAATGCATCTGCATGCGCTTGAATAATATTGTGGGCAAAGCCATGAAACGTCGTGATGGAAACGCGATATGCATCTGGCCCAATGAGATCCGCAAGGCGTTTGCGCATCGCAAGAGCGCCAGATTCTGTGAACGTGAGCGCGAGAATCGCTTCTGGTGGGTAGTCTGTTTTTGCAAGGATCGTTGCAATACGCAACGTGAGCATCTGGGTCTTCCCAGTGCCCGGCCCTGCGATTACCATCACTGGCCCTTCAAGTGCAGAAACCGCTTCTCGCTGGCGGTCATTGAGCGCGGCAAAGGCTTTTTCATAGCTCGCCTCTGTATTTTTTCGAGTAGCACGGGCTTGCATACCTTATTAGTACCACGAAGTGTCCACTCTGAATATTTTGACTAAAATCGTAAAAGGGTAGATAATATGTAAAGGAGGCGTACCTATGACGAAATGTCGGCCCTTGAAGCCCGTCACCCAGCAGATCCGCGTCTTGAGACGCCGCGGCGAAGCGATTCCCGCGCCCGTTTTCACTGAGGATCTCGAAGCCACGCAGATCGATGCGGCCATTCTCGCGATCTTTCTGCAGGAATCGGGCGCCCCCGTGCCGGACCTCTACCCCACGTGCGGTTGCCTGCCGTCGTCGTGCGCCCTGGAAGAAGTCAGCGGCGTGCGCCAGCAGCGACTCGCCGATCCGCGCAGGGCACGAAAGTTCGTGCTCTTGGGCGACAACTAGTCCCTCCCCTCCCCGCCACAACGCACCGTGGCGGGGATATTTCTATTATGAGATGTGTGCGAGTGCACCAGCAGTGATAGCGCGTACATCTGCAACCGTCTTTGCTTCCATATAGCGCGTGCGCACTTCTTTCGCACCATCCCATCCCGAAATATAAATCTTAAAAAAACGTTTCAGCGTATCAAAATTCCTGCCTCGTGAACCCCACACCTCTTCAAACGCATCGGCGTGTTGTTGAAGAAGGGTAATGCGTTCGCGTGGTGCTCGTTGACGATCTGCATCGGGTGCGAAAAGCCACGGGTTATGAAAAATGCCACGCCCCACCATGAGCCCATGGACACCACTTTCTTGCGCACGCGCTTCGCCTTCTGCACGAGACATCACGTCTCCGTTGCCAACAATGAGCGTTCCATACTCTTTCGCCATGGCAACAACGTTTGTAATGAGATCCCAGTGCGCAGGAACTTGTGATAATTCTTTTGCAGTACGTCCGTGAATAATAAGCGCAGGAATGCGCTCTTCAAGGAGTGAGCGGATCCATCCTTCCAGATCAATCTGTGAAAAACCTAAGCGTGTCTTTACAGAAACGGGAAGATCTCCAGCGCCTTCTTTTGCTGCGGCAATAATTGCCCGTGCGCGAGCTGGATCTTTACACAAACCAATACCAGCGCCTTGCTTCACCACCTTACGATCAGGGCACCCCATATTGATATCTACGCCGGCAAAGCCAAGCTCACGAGCAAGTTTCGCCGCTTGAAACATCTGTTCCGGATCTGCTCCAAAAAACTGGGCTACAATTGGTTGCTCATTGGGCTCAAAATGAAGTAACAGAAGAAGCTTCTCGCGGCCACGCGACGCAAGCCCCGCCGCTGCAACAAATTCCGTGTACCACACATCTGGGCGGCCGCATGACGCAATGGTGCGTCGAAACGGCAGATCGGTAACATCTGCCATGGGCGCGAGCACAAAAAATGGTTGTGGTAACTCTTTCCAGAATCCGTAGTTCATCTCCT